>NZ_CP022387.1:1572972-1887566 GCF_002302635.1 Capnocytophaga stomatis | reverse complement strand
AAGTAAGGCTTTTGCAAAAATATCAATGCGATTAGTTCCAAATCAGGATTGGAAAGAAATTACAGAACTCTTCCAAAAACATTTTGAAAGTATTGCACCAGCGGGCGTGACCGTGAAAGTAAAACCTCATCACGGCGGTCAGGGTTACGTAACTCCTATTGATACAGCAGGTTACAAGGCTGCGGCTAAGGCTTACGCTCAAACTTTTGGGAAAGAACCAATCCCTGTTCGTTCCGGTGGAAGTATCCCGATTGTGGCTCTTTTCGAGAAAGAATTAGGAAGTAAATCCATTTTGATGGGCTTTGGTTTGGACAGTGATGCGATTCACTCTCCAAATGAACACTTCGGAATTTTCAACTTTTTAAAAGGAATCGAAACTATTCCGTGGTTTTTCCATTATTTTGCAAATAAATAATTAGCTATAAATCAACAAAATAATTTTTCAATTAATATCAACTCGGGCATCTTTTCTTTTTTGGAAAGGATGTCTGATTTGTTAGTTTTATAACCCAACATTTATCGTAAATAATGAAAGACGAGGAACTTCTCTACTTAATTGCTCTAAAAAAAACGCCTCTGATAGGTGACATCACAGCCAAAAAACTCATTGCCCACTTTGGGAGTGCAAAGGACATTTTTTCTCAGAAAAAAAACAAAATTGAAAATATTGATGGTATAGGAGAAAGAATTTCTCAAAATTTATTAAAGTCAGAATACTTACACGAAGCGGAAGCCGAGTTAAATTTCGCTCAAAAAAACAATATTAAAATTTGTTGTTTTACAGATGACGACTATCCTGATTTACTGAAACAATGTGTTGATGGCCCGATTTTTTTCTATCAACGTGGTAATATTCATCTGAAAAACAAGCGTATTTTGAGTATTGTCGGGACTCGCAACATAACTCCTTATGGTAAAGCTTTTTGCGAAAAACTAATCGAAGACTTAGCATCTTTGGATGTTGTAATTGTAAGCGGATTTGCCTACGGGGTAGATATCACCGCTCATAAAACTGCCATCAATCACAACTTACAAACTATTGCTTGTTTAGCCCACGGACTCAATATGATTTATCCGCAAGCCCACAGCAAATATTGCGAAACAATGGAAGAATATGGCGGATTTATAACCGATTTCGGGTTTCAATGTAAATTTGACAGAAAGAATTTTCTCAGCCGAAATCGTATTATCGCAGGACTATCAGAAGCCACTGTGGTTATTGAATCGGGTTCCAAAGGAGGAAGTTTGGTTACCGCAGACATTGCCTTCTCCTACAACCGTGATGTTTTTGCTGTTCCGGGAAGAGCGACAGACACTTACAGCGTAGGATGTAATGATTTAATCCGTGTGGAAAAGGCTCGGATTTTAACCTCCGCCAAAGATTTATTATATCATTTGAATTGGGATAAACCTGCATCGAAGCCCATACAACAACAACTTTTTATAGAACTTTCAGCAGAAGAAGAAAAAATTCACAATTACCTGAAAAACAACGGAAAGCAACTACTTGACACAATTGCTCTTGAATGTCAAATACCTGTTTATCAAGTTTCTAATTTGCTGTTTCAACTTGAAATGAAGAATGTAATTCGTCCGTTGCCCGGTAAAATGTTTGAAGTTATTTAAATACAAAAAACGAATCCCAAAATCAAGAAATATTTTCTTTTGATTTTGGGATTTACCTTCTTCTGTTACAATTTATTTTCCTCTAACTTTCTTTTCCCATTTCCAAGCCGAAGCCATTGCCTCATCTAAGGTAGATTTTGATTTCCAGCCAAGTACGTTATTGGCCTTGTCAGTATTGGCGTAAGCCGCAGTAATATCACCGGCACGCCTGCCCACAATTTGATAATTTAATTTTTCGCATGAAACTCGCTCAAAGCTGTTAATCACTTCCAGAACGCTACTTCCTGTTCCCGTTCCCACATTGAAAACTTCATAATTTTCAGCATTTTTGCCTTCTAACAGACGTTGCAACGCCACCACGTGAGCCTTTGCCAAATCCACCACGTGAATGTAATCGCGGATACAAGTTCCGTCGGGTGTTGGGTAATCATCTCCAAAAACGGATAATTTTTCACGCAGCCCGATGCCCGTTTGTGTGATGAACGGCACCAAATTTTGAGGCACTCCGATAGGCAATTCCCCAATTTCTGCGGAAGGATGTGCACCAATCGGGTTGAAGTAACGCAGTGAAATTGCTTGCAAATGCGGAGTTACCTTACACGTATCTACAATGATTTCCTCTCCGATTTGTTTGGTATTTCCGTAAGGAGATTCCGCCTTTTTCACAGGAGCGTTCTCTGTAATTGGAAGCTCATCGGCTTGCCCATAAACCGTACAAGATGAGCTAAATATGAAATGAGCTTTATCTTTTTTGCTCAACTCTTGCAGCAGATAAACCAATGTAGTTAGGTTGTTTTCATAGTACAACAACGGTTTTTCCACGCTTTCCCCAACAGCTTTTGAAGCCGCAAAGTGAATCATTCCGGCAATGTCGTGATGTCTTTGGAAAAAATCAATAACCGCTTGTTTGTCACGCAAATCGAATTTTTCAAAAATTGGTTTTTTACCCGTAATATTCACAATACGTGGCAATACATCCTCCGATGAATTGGACAAATTATCGATGATAACCACTTCAAAACCTGAGTTTTGCAACTCAACCACCGTATGCGAACCGATAAAACCCAATCCGCCGGTTACAACTATCTTTTTCATATCTGTCAAAATATATTTTATTCTTTTTTAAGATTTGCTGGTATCGCTCACAATATTGAGCACCCTCTGTGGGAAAGGAATTTCGATTCCTTCAGCATCAAATCGCAATTTAACTGCTTCAATAGCAGCAAAATAACAATCCCAATAATCATCGTTATTACACCAAAAACGTACTGAAATATTCACAGAACTATCCGCTAATTCTTCCACAAATACGGACGGAGCAGGCTCTTCAAAGGCTCGTTTATCGCTCTTGGCTATATCCAACAAAATTTCCTTAGCTTTCTGAAGATCAGAACTATACCCAATTCCTACTAAAACTTTTACTCGTCTTTTATCCTCCCGAGTGTAATTGATAATACTATCTCCGAAAAGAGGACCATTTGGGATGATAACTTCCTCATTGTTAAATTTATTTAGCGTAGTGGAAACCAGCCCAATGCGTTTTACAGTACCTCGTTCTCCTTTTGCTTCGATATTATCTCCTACTTTAAAAGGCTTGAAAATCAATATCATAATTCCGCCCGCAAAATTTGATAACGAACCCTGCAAAGCCAGCCCTACGGCAATACCAGCACTGGCTAAAATGGCAAAAAACTGCGTTGTCGGAATTCCAATAATTTGTACGATTATCAAAAATAATGCAATGTGAAGAATCCATTTAACTAATTGTAAGACAAAAGTTTGAAGGGTTATCTCTACCTCTCTTCGCAACATTATTCTCTGTATTAAATTCACCAAAAAACGAATTACATAACGTCCTCCGATGAAAATTAATAAGGCTCCGACCAATGTCGGAACAAAGTTAACCAATTCGGTAATCCAACCTTTTAGCAATTTTTCAAAATCTTCTGCTGTAAAATGATTCATCTATTCTTATTTTTATTTTATAATTAATTTTTTTAGTTATTTTGAATTTAAAAAGTTACGTCTATTTTCCCAAAAAGATTAGAAAAAACGGAATTATAAACATCAATATTAAGCCCCAACGCACTTGCTTTCGGTAATCTTTAAAATGAGCGTAAAACACTGATATAAAAACTAAAACTCCAAATAATGAAAGTAAAGTACTGTGATAAGGCACATTAAAAAATCCTAAAAAGGCGAAGCACAAAACAAAGAGGTAAAAATAATTCAACATCTTTTCCATAGCTTTTTTTATTTACTTGAAGCAAACAAAGATACTTAATAAATATTTATTTCACAAACGTATGAAAAAAAATAATTCAGCAGGAAAAAACGTTTTTCTTGGAATTATACCATTATTAAATTTGCTATTATAAATTTTTGTCCTTGTTTTTCATTTTTTCTGCAATTTGATTAGATGCGGTAAATGAAGTTATCATATTATTAAGCATATCACTTCCCGCTTGCGGAGAATTTGGCAACAAAATCAAATTACTGTTAGTTTCCTGACCTACAGCCTGTAAGGTGTCGTAATGCTGTGTTACAACAATCAAAGCCGAAGCCTCTTGCGAACTAATTCCAACCTTATTAAGCACATCAACGCTTTCTACCAATCCGCGTGCAATTTCACGACGTTGGTCGGCAATACCTTGTCCTTGCAAACGTTTGCTTTCCGCTTCCGCTTTTGCCTTTTCCACAATTAAAATACGTTGAGCATCTCCTTCATATTGAGCTGCAACTTTCTCACGTTCAGCTGCATTAATTCGGTTCATCGCTGCTTTTACTTGTGCATCAGGGTCAATATCTGTCACAAGGGTCTTAATAATGTCATACCCGTAAGTTTCCATCGCTTCTTGCACCTCACGTTTTACAGCGATTGCAATGTCATCTTTTTTAACAAAAACATCATCCAAACGCATTTTCGGAACCTCAGCACGTACCACATCAAACACATAGCTTGTAATTTGGTCGTGAGGATATTCAAGACGATAAATAGCATCGTACACTTTGTCCTTAATTACCACATATTGTACTGATACTTTGATTTTTACAAATACATCATCAAGAGTTTTTGTTTCAACAATAACATCTAACTGTTGAATTTTCAAGCTAATACGAGCAGCAACTTTATCAATAATCGGAATTTTCATTTGTAATCCCGAATGCCGAATACTTTGAAATTTACCGAAACGCTCAACAGAAACCGCAGTTTGTTGCTTAACCGTAAAAAATGTTCCGAAAATAATAAATACAACTATAAGAATAAAAGGAACGGATGTGAATAAATCTTGCATAGTTTTGAATTTTAAAATTTATTTGGCTAATATACAACTTTCTGCGGAAAATACAAATAGTTTTTGTTTACAGAAAAAAATTCCAAGTATGAGGAACTTCTCTAACACTTGGAATTTTTCTTTTCTTGAAATGCTTATAAAATATTTTCTTCTTTTTTCAGAAAATGATATAACAATCGGATACCTACACCCGTTGCACCAGGTTTGAAATACCGATAAGGTGCTGTTAGAAAGGCAGTTCCTGCAATATCAATATGTAGCCAAGGGTAATTCGTGAAATGCTCCAAGAATTTTCCTGCTGAGGAAGCTCCGCCTTCGGGTTTTCCTAAATTTTTGATATCGGCAATGGGCGATTCCAAGTCTTCAGCAAACTCTTCCCAAAAAGGAAGTTCTACCAACCTCTCAAAAACCATTTCCCCTGATTGTTGCAAACTTTGCTTAATTTCCGCAGAAGCATTCCCCATAAAAGCACTTCCGTAGTGACCTGTAACCCGAGCAGCCGCTCCGGTAAGCGTAGCCAAATCAATCACTATTTTAGGATTCAAATTTTGGGCATAAACCAAAGCATCAGCCAAAATAAGACGCCCTTCAGCATCTGTATTTTTTACCTCAACAGTTGTTCCGTTCATCATTGTCAATACATCATCAGAAACAAAAGCATTGCTGTTAATGCGATTATCCGTAGCAGGAATTAGCCCTATTACGTGTATTGGCAGTTTATTTTGAGCCACAGCACAAAGCAAACCAACTACCGCCGCTGCTCCCGCCATATCCGATTTCATTGTATCCATATAACTACCCGGCTTCACATTGTAACCTCCTGTATCATAGACAACTCCCTTCCCTACAAAGATATAAGGTTGCTGATTTTTAGCATCTTGAGGACGCCAAGTAAGAATATTGAATGTTGGAGGCACATCACTTCCTGCATTAACGCCAAGCAATCCTCCCATTCTTAGCTTTTTGATTTGCGATTTACTAAGTACATTTACATCAAACCCGTAACGATTGCCCAAATTTGTAATCTCCTCCGAAAATCGTGTTGTTGTCAAAACGGAAGGAGGCTCATTCACTAAATTGCGAGCAATGGATACCGTTTCCAATAAACCTACAAGCTCAATTATTTTATCCTCAGCAATTTCCGTATATACTTGAATATCTTTTTCTTTCTTTTCTTCTTCCTTAGTTTTGTATTTTGTGAAATGATAATCACTCAAAAGCATACCTTCAAGAACCATCAAAGCCATTTCATCTTCCACTGCTGAAATGATACGAGCTGTGAGATACTCTTCTTTTTTCAACAGTGTAAGTATTTCATTTCCAATCAATCTTGCCTTTTCATTATTAACAGATTCCTTTTCGGATTTTTCTAAAATTAATGCTATTACCAAAGGCTCTTCAAGTGTAGGAATTGAAATAACAACATTTTTCTTTTTTTCAAAATACTTTTCAAGATAGGGATAAAGCGTGGCCGGCAAGCTATTTAAGCTTTCTGTAATATAAATAGTTACATCTATTAACTGCTCTTCCTCAATGTTTTTAAACAACTGAATTTTCATCTTTTTCTCTTTTAAAGTTATAAAAAAGACGATGCCAATGCATCGCCTTCAAAATAAATTATCCTTTAACAACTTCTTCTTTTTCAGAAACTTCCTCTTTATTCTCTGGAGTTTCTTCTAAAAATCCTTTTTCAAGAAGCAAATTGTACCATTGTATTACTTTTTTAATGTCACTTGCGTACACACGGTCTTCATCGTAATTAGGCAGAACACTGAAGAAATATTCCTCCAATGTTGCATCATCAGATTTGTGAGAAATGCTCGTTTTTCCGTTATTTTCTTTTTGTTTAATATTTTTAAATACCTCAGCTAAAGGAACTTCTGTTTCCAATGTATATATAGCGATTTCTGAAAGTAAGCTCACGTTATTTCTGATTCCCACCGAAACTCGTTTTCCGTCCAACAATGATGTTGCCAAAAATCCTGTACGTGTTTGCGACTCTAAATGATATAATCCTGGTTTGCCCGAAATGGCTAAAATCTTGTTTAAATTCATCTTTCTGTATTATAAAAATTAATCTCTAATTCTCTATCTATTAAACTTTTATATTTATAAATTCTATTTTTCTATCTTTTCTTTGCACCTGGGAAACGCATTCTGTAATCCACATTTACTTTTCCTTTGCTAATGTCCGTAAGTTTTCCTTTTAACAATCGTTTTTTGAAAGCCGAAAGTTTGTCTGTGAACAAAATCCCTTCAATATGGTCATATTCGTGCTGAATAATTCGTGCAGCAAGCCCATCAACTGTCAATTCTTGAGGAGTAAAATTCTCATCCAAATAACTGATTGTAAGTTTTTTGTGACGAAGCACATCTTCTCTCACTCCGGGAATACTCAAACAGCCTTCATTGAAATTCCATTTATCTCCCGTTTCTTCAAGAATTTTTGCGTTGATAAATGTTTTTCTGAAATTCTTCAAAAATTCTTGTTCTTCCGCAGTTAAATCCTCGTCCTCACCAAATGGCGATGCATCAATGACAAACAAACGAATTGGCAAACCAATTTGGGGAGCAGCCAGCCCAACACCGTGACTTGCTTCCATCGTTTCAAACATATTGGCTATCAATTCTTTCAAGTTTGGATAATCCGCTGTGATGTCTGTCCCTACTTTTCTAAGTACAGGGTCTCCATAAGCAACAATAGGTAAAACCATAGTTTTTTAGTATTAAAGCCTGCAAAAATAATAAATAAAGTTGATATTTGTGAAATCAGACGAGTTTAACTTTTATTTTAGATTAATTTGAATTTTTCTTTTCCTCGTCTTTTTTGTCTTTAGCTTTCTTGATGACTTTGTCTCCTTTTTTCAAAGTTTTGCCTACCAGATTGTAAGGACCTATTATGATTTGTTCTCCTTTTTCAATTCCTGACAAAACTTCAATGTTCGTATTATCCTGAATTCCAGTAGTAACAGCTTTGAGTTCTGCTTTTCCATCTTTCAGAACGAAAACAGCTTCTTGTCGTTTTTCGGCTTCCTCTTTGGATACTTCAGGATTAATTTCTGACATTTTTTTAACCACAATAGCACTTATTGGCACTGCAAGCACATCTTTTTTACTTTCAGTAAGTATATCCACCGTTGCTGTCATTCCTGGTCGGAAAGGCGAATAACCTGCTTTCTTGTCTTTCAATAAATCCTGATAAGAACTCTCCTCTATACGAATTTTTACTTTAAAGTTTGTAACCTGATCAACACTCGTTGTTGCATTTGCCGTATTTGCGATATTGGTTACAGTTCCTTTAAATACTTTTTTCAAATATGCATCAACCTCAACATTAACGCTATCACCTACACTTACTTTTACTATATCATTCTCATTTACATCAACTTCCACTTCCATTCGGCTTAAATCTGCAACACGCATAATTTCCGTCCCCGTCATCTGAACCGTACCTACAACCCTCTCACCCAATTCTACGCTAAGTTTGGAAATAGTTCCGTTAGTTGGCGAAAAAATGGTTGTCTTTCTTAAATTATCTCGAGATTCCGTTACACTTGCCATTGCACTCTGAACATTATAACGAGCTGATTCTCTGTTTGCTTTAGCAATATCATAGGCAGATGTAGCTTTCTCCCAATCCGATTTTGAAATTACGCCTTTTTCATACAAAATCTTGCTGCGTTTGTAACTCTCTTCACTTTCTTTCAGGCTTGCTTCGGCTTGCTGTAATGAAGCTTTCACTGTTTCAAGTCCTGCTACACTTCTATTTACAACAGATTCGTAAACATTGGGATTAACACGTACCAGCAAATCGCCTTTCTTTACCATTTGTCCCTCAACCACAGGAAGTTCAATAATTTCACCTGATACTTCGGAAGATAATTTGATTTCCAATTCAGGTTGAATTTTACCCGTAGCCGAAACTTTTTGCGTTAGTGTTTCTAAAACAACTTCTTGAGTTTCCACTTCTTTACCCTCAGGTTCTCCTCCAAACCACCCGGCTTTTTTGCCTACAATCAGCAATATTAAACCCAGAACAACCGCTATAATTATGAATAAAGTCTTTTTTTTCATAGTATTTCACAAATTTAAAAACAACTATTTATATGAAAATCTCGAAATAATAAAAAATAATTTTTTATTTATTGATATTCAACCCATTGAAATAATATTGTAATACTTTTATTTTAAAAATATATTGATATTTCGCCTTAATACTTTCGTTTTCAGCATTTTCATATTGATATTTTGCTTGATTAAAATCAAAAGTATTCATCAAACCTACATCATAACGCTCTTTAGCATAAGCGTACGATTGCTTTTTTGCCTGCAACGTTTTTTCGGTAGCCTCAAAAAGTTTTTTAGCATTCGATGCATCTGTATAAGCCTGATAAACATTCTTTTCCATAGTAAGTTCTGTTTGTTGCTTATTCCATTGGCTTCTCAACAAATTGATTTCCTGACGTTTAACATTTCCCACAGTTGAAAAACCATTGAATACCGGAATGGTTAGCGATAATCCCGCGTACATTCCTTTATTTTGGTCAATCTGTTTCCAAAAATTTTCAGGATAATTCTTCGACCAACGTGAATTATATCCCCACTGAGCCGAAAGCCTTGGAGAATAAGAGGAACGGGCTAATTGCAGACTTTTTTCTGCCAAATCTACATTTGCCTGAGCAATTTTCACATCTTGAGTAACTTCTTTTGCTTTTTCGAAAATTTCGGCAGGCGTTTTTGAAAGAATATCAGTTAGGGGAATTTCAAGAGAAGTATCTGCAATTTCAAAATCCTGATAATTTTTCAGCAATAACAACTGTGCCAATCCCATTTTTGAAATAAAAAGAGCATTTTCAGTGGCGATAATTTGCTGTTCCTGAGAGAAAAACTGTGATTCAGCCTCGTAATAATCTCCTTTGGGAAGTGAGCCTGCTTCAATTAAATCCTGAGTACGTTTCAAATTTTCTTTGGAAACCTCAAGCTGAGTTTTCAATTTTTTAATTTGCTCTTTGTTTGATAAAATTTCAAGATAAGCATTGATTACCATCAAGATAATATCATCTTTCATCTTATCGAGCTTGTATTGAGAGGCGATTTTGTTAAGTTCGGCAAGCTTTAATCTTCGCCAATTCTGCAAACCGGCAAAAACTGTTACATCCATATTTACCCCACCTGAAGCCGATTGAAAAAAAGCATTTTCATATTGATTGGTCACAGGATTGATATTTTTTCCTTCGTTAAGGTTGTACGTAACATTTCCGTTCAATGAAGGAAAAAAAACTCCTCTTGCCTGCAACTTATCAATGTCCGTTGCCTTCAAATCAATTTCTGACTGCTTAATAGAAATGTTATTTTGCAAAGCATATTCAATACAATCCTCTAAAGTCCAAAGCTTTTGTGAATATGCTGAAAAAGAGGATATTAGTAAAACGACGTGTAATAACTTTTTCATTTTTAATGGATTACAAGAGAAACAACAAAAGAAATTCAACAATTAAGGCTTTTTTAGTAAGCTAAATTGAAATTTGTCTGCCAAGATATTAATTTTTTTCAGTATTACTTACATATTTTCAAAATTATTTTCACGCTATTTTCATAATAAGCTATAAATCAAATAAAAAAAGAAATCACCCTTGCGGGTGATTTCTCCAGTTTAATTTTAAAAATGTTTATTATGAAATCAAAATCTTTATTCGCTTTTTTCAGTGTTATCCACTAAAACTTGACCACGATAGTACAATTTTCCTTCGTGCCAATGAGCTCTGTGGTACAAGTGATTTTCACCCGTTGTTGGGTCTTTTGCAATTTGAGGAACAACTGCTTTATCGTGTGTTCTTCTCTTATCTCTTCTTGTTCTTGACTGTCTTCTCTTAGGATGTGCCATTTCTTATTTTTCTTTATCAGTTATTATTATTTTCTTTAGATTTTCCCATCGCGGGTCTATATATTCACTTTCTTCAAGTTCTTCTCTTGGGCTTAATTCTTCCAATTTATCCAAAACGTCGGAATGTAATGTGCCTTTTTCAACTTCAGGATGAACACGTTTCGCTGGTATTGAAAGCACAATAAGCTCGTAAATGTACTGTGCTACATTTAGTAGATGCTCTCCGTGAGGCAAAATGAGTAATTCATCATCTTCATCATTGTATTCCTCTCCGAACTTCACCACCAAAAAAAGCTCTCCTTCAACTTCCATATCAAAAGGCTCGTTGGATAAGTCACAATTAACGTTTACAACTCCCTCATTTTTAAAATGTAGCTCAAGTAAGGTACTTTTTTTATCTAACTCAACAGTTACAACCTGACGGATGTCATTCACATCATCATACCCGAATGAATCCAAGAACTTTTTATCAACCTCATAAACGAATTGATGTTTTCCTTGTTTCAGCCCTGCAAAAGAGATATCGTATTCTTTTAACTTCCTCATTTTCTACAAGTTTATAAAACCAAATCGTTTTTTAGCGAGTGCAAATATACTACTTTATTCTGAATATCAAATATTTTTACTAAAAAAATTATTATTTTTTAGATTTGGCATATTTAGCAACTATTTCTCAATCCATTTAAGGAGTTCTTTGACTAACACTCCTTTACTGCTCGGAGAAGGTGCATCTGCCGATACTACATTTCCTTTTTTGTCAATAATCATATAGGTTGGGAAACTATTGACTCCCAAACGGCGTTCCAACATACTTTGTTGCTGTTCAGGAAGATTGTAATGCACCACATTTTCGCCCGTAATATTGTGTTCTTTTATAATATTTTTCCACGAATCTTCGGGGGAACGATTTGCAAAATACATAAATACAACATCTTTCCCCTTTAATTCCTCTTTTATCTTGCTTACATACTTCATTTGCCCACGACAAGGAGCACACCAAGTACCCCAAAAATCCACATAAATTACTTTTCCTAAATAAGGTTCTGTTAGTTTTTTGAAAAGCTCATCAGCATCTTTGGCATCTTTTAAATGCTCGGTACGTTTTAATGATTCAGCGTATTTAACATCTTGATTATTAAGTGTGTTAAATTTATTTTGTTCTCCTCTTAAAACGTCTAACATTTCGCTATTTTTTACATTCGAAGCAAAAAAATCCCATTCTTTTTGTGTTAACGGACGACTTTCGTTTTCATAAATATTGTAAGCCATTCCTACATACATTATTTCCCTAATTGTTGGCGAAACTTTCAATGAATCCAAAGTTGAAAGTCTTCTTTTTAGCATTGGGATAGATATAACTTCATCTTTTATTTTAGGAAGTTGTTCATCAACCAGTTTTTCATATGATTTTGTAAAAGCAAAAGCATTAAAATCATCAATATAAGGTTTAAATAAGGTAAAATGATTCGCAAGTGTTGTTGAATCTGCTTTTTGCTTGCGAAGTTCAAATGTTTTCTGAGTCATTTCTTCTAATTTGCGTATTGCTGTGTACTCTTTTTCGGATAAATCAACCATTTTATGCTTATCAAGATACTTCATTATCTCTAATCCGGCTATAAAATCAGGTTTTAGGATAACATTTTCATTGTAATAATTTATATAATCATTCAAAAATGTATTTGCTCGCATTAATGTTAATGGTTTTGGCAAATTTTGAAATACAGAATCGGCAACTGCCATATAATCAGCTGTAAAACTGCTTCTTTTTCGTTGTATTTCAAATCTTCGCTGCATCATATCTCTTCCCATCCCTGTAAGATTGAATTTTTCAATGAAATATAAAGTTCGTTTGGAAACTACTTTATTTAGCTCTGAAAATTTTTTCATCTGACTTAGTACATTTTTCAATGTTTCTCTACTTTTGCTTAGAAACACATCGGAAGGAAGATTTTTATCAATATGAGGGAAGAAATCTGATTTTGTAAAAGAAAAATAGCTTGTCAATTCCCTGTGAAAACGTGCATTTTTTCCCATTTGCCAAATATTAGCTTCTTTATTGCCTCTAAAAGGTTTATTTTTATAATCGATGTATAAAAAATACTCTTCTCCAGGTTCAACTACATCAAGCAAATGGGTTCTTCCCCAATCCATTAAAATTAATGAAGTGTTCAATACCTCAAAAGTGATTGAAAAACAGCCATTTTTATCAATATCGGCAAAAAAATCATCCTCTTCATCAGTAATAAAATTAGGAACGGTTACTTTAAAAGGCTTATTATTAGGCATATTTTGTAAAAAACCTTTAATCGTTACTTTTCCTTTTTTGTAATTATTATCCAAAAACGGACGATTATCTTCTGTTGTGTAGGGTTTAGGACGATATTCATATCTGAGGCTTGTTTTTTCATTTCCGTCAAGAAGAATAAGTTCATTTTTATCCTTCCCTACAACAGAACATTCTATCGTTTGTTTTTTATCTCCTCTTGATAAAACAACCTGATATGTATCTTGGTTTTTCTTGCTATACTCATACGTCCAAGATTCGTTTTTATACACAGCTATCTTATCAAAAAATCCGATAACCCATTCATTAGTGTTGGCGTAGCACCACGTACCGTACAGATAGTTTGATTGGATTTTGTTTGTTGGCTTATAAAATTCGTGGCTGTCCTCGACAACAAATTTTATACTATCATCAGAATGTGTGATATACATCATTTTGAATGTATTATCTTTTTCAATCAGACCGCGATATTCTTTGCCTAAATATTCTCCCAGCCAATGGATTTTCCAAGTTTGATTATCCCAATTAAGTGTATTTTTGTTGATAAAAAGCTGTTTTCGAGGATTATTTCCTTGTTCCCAAACTCCTTTAATTACTTTTTTGTACTTTGAAGGTTTTAGCAGTACGATATCAGGGTCGGCATCGTACTTAGTGCATTCGAATTCTTTTTTACCAAACAGAATTTTGGCTTTTTTATCTGATAACAAAGTGATTTTTGCATTTAAAAACCTGCCATCAGCATTTAAAACCAACTGATATTCATTATCTTTCCGATTGATACTTTCTACCGGAACAAGCCTATAAGTAACTTCAACATAATTTTTCCCGATATGGATTCCGTTCCATTCTCCTTTCTTTTCCACTTGAAATTGCCAAAATCCGTGAAGATTTTCAGGAACTTCATTCAGCGATTGTGCTTTTATATTCCATTGAAAAATAAAAAATAAAAGCATCGTTTTTACTAAAAATAATTGTTTCATATTTAATTTTATATTTGACTAATTGATTTGGCAAACAATTTTTTTATTCAATGTTTATATTATTGTCATTATTATAATAAATTTTAGTTTCTCTGCTTACATTTCCTGAAATATCATTGTAAATAGCTCTTGAGGAAAACGACGAATTTCCTTTAATATCCACTTTAATGGTATCACTTCTCATTTCGTTTAATATAAATTCACTATCTATCCCTTTTAAGATTATTTTTTGATACGACATCTCGTTTTTTAATTGGAAATATTTATAATAATCATCTTTGTAATCATCATCATCAAAATAAATTCTACTCTTATTTAAATTAAATGTTGCAATTGTTTTATTTCTATGCTTAGAAAGTGTATTAACTCTAAATTTTACATTCTGAAGAGATACTGACTCTAAAATAGGAGAGTGAATACAAATGAAATGTAAATAATTACAATTACCTCCTATATTTTTATCAAGTTTAAGTGTTAATGTATCATTATTTGAGGTAAATAACATACTTTCTCTATTTAAACTATAATCAACAAATGCATATGAAGAATCTTTATAAACAAACAAAATTTCACCAATGGCATCTAACATTTCTTCTTCTCCTATTATTTTTAAATGTTTGAAGTCAGGAAGCTTTTTTATCTCTAATGAATCTTTTACATATTCCCATCTGTACTTTACAGAAGGTATTTTTGTTTCTTTCATTGATTTTATAATGAAAAATTCTATTATTGGAAATATAACAATTATCGAAAAAGCCAATAATAATAATTTATTACTTGTTTTCATTCTGTTTTTGATTTAGAGTATTTTTAAAATTTTCGTAATGTTGTTGTAATTCATTAAGTTCAATCCCCAATGTGTAAAGGGTATTGAAAAATACGGGAAGTTCGTTTTGCAAAAATTCTTGCTGACGATATTTCCGCGATTGTTCCACACCGTTTTTTTCCACAAAATACCCAATACCACGTTTGTCAATGATAATTCCACTATTTTTTAGGAACTCATAGCTTCGGGCTATCGTATTTGGATTGACACTAACCTGTATTGCCAATTCACGAACGCTTGGTATTTTAGTTTCGGGCTGCCATTCACCTAACAATATCTTCTGACAGACATAGTCAACGATTTGAAGATAAATAGCTTGCCCATTATTTTTAATTTCCATAGTTATCGTACTTCTTTTTCTTTAAATTTAAAATAGGAAATCGTATAAAATAATAAGGGAAGCCCTATTAAAAATAAATTTCCTTTCAAATATTGAAAAGCATCAGGTGTTTTGTAATAAATATGGCAAGAACCATATGAATCTATTATTAATTCATTTGCAAGAAAGAAAGGATCTTTCCCTCCTAAAATATTCGCAAGTTGAATGTTATACATTACAAATAAAAATATACTTAATGAAATTACTACAAGTGATTTTAGGAAGGTAAAACGCTTAAATGTTAGTATTGCTGTATAGAAAAAAGATTGTATCATAAAGTAGAAAATAATGAATATGACAATAAAATTTTCTAAGTTATCCTCTCTCCAAATATTAGACGCTTCTAGTTTAACATCATTACCTTTTTCTACTATAAAAATACCTATTTTATACATTAAAAGGAATAATAACGAATATAATATCAGATGAAGAATGGTGTATACGATAAATTTTACTAACCATTTTTGAAAAACATTTGCTGGGAGATTTACTTCTGCAATAATTTTATTTCTTTTTTCTACAAAACGAAATGCCAAATAAGAAGATAGAATTCCAATGATCAAAATCATAAATGGATAAATTGATAAAAAGTCCATTTCGTAAAAAATCTCTTCTCTTACTCTTATAAAATAAGAATATGCCATAATAGCAGGCACTATTAAGGTTGTAGCAATGAAAATATAAATTAAATTTTTTGCATTTTCATTCAATTCTCTCCTAAATAAGTTACAAAATTGTTTCATATTTTCGTAGTATTAGCGTTAAACCAATCGTTTACCTTTTTAGAATTTGAAATCACGGCTTTGTAAAGCAATTCCAAATCTACCTTATTTTCAGCATCACCCTCATTAGGCAATACCAAGATATTTCCAAAGAAATTTTCCTCAGCATAGAAAGCTTTTTCTGATTTATCAGAAGTTATTTTAAATGATAATCGCCTCGAAATTTGCTCTATAGATTCGTTGAAAAGTATATTTTTCTCATCTAAAACAATCACTCGATCAATAAGGTTTTCCAAATCTTTTGCCTGATGTGTACTGATGATAAAACAACGCTCATCGCCCATTATTTCTGCCATAATCTTTCTGAATTGACTTTTCCCCATAATATCAAGTCCGTTGGTAGGCTCATCCATCAGTACCAGCGAGGTATTTGCTGCCAAAGCGAATGCAACAAAAACTTTTTTTCTTTGACCATAACTCAATTGATTGAGTTTTCCGTCTTTGGGAATTTCAAATCCTTCTAGAAATCTGTTGAATTGCTCCAAACTGAATTTCGGATAAAAACACGATAGCCTTTGTTGGTATTTTTCCACCGAAGTATCGGGCAAATACACCTCATCGGGAATTACAAAAATTTCCTGTAAAAAGTCCGTTTTTCGGTCTTTCGGGGTGAATCCTAAAACCTGAATCGTCCCTTGATTTGGGAAAAGCAAACCCGCAAGATTATACAAAAACGTGGTCTTCCCTACTCCATTCTTCCCAAACAAACCACAGATTTGCCCTTGCTCAATATGCAAATTCAAATCCTTGAAAATGTTTTTCTTACGGAAAGAAAAATCTAAATTTTTAACAGTTATCATAAAAAAGTGTTTTAGTGTATTACTTAACTATTACACTGCAAAAGTAATACAAAAAACTATTTGTGCAAATTTTTGAACGAAAATAATACGGTTAAAATTCTTTTTCTCATCAAATAAACAGATTTTCAGCAGATTAATTTTCATTTGGGCTAAAAAAATGATATAAAAAACTCAATTTTAAACTTTAACTCGTTTAACGTTTATTTCACATCAGTTCAAAACTTCAAAAAATTGAAAATTAAATAGTTAAAAAAATCAACTTCATCCACTTAACGTTAATTTTATAAAATATTTAACTAAATACTTAATTATGAACATTTTGATTATTCCTTGCCGGAACAAAAAACTTATCAACAATGTGGGAAAAAGTGGTAGAATGTGGGATTTTTTTTCTACTTTTGTCCTGTAATTATTTAGAAACGTATTTCAGTGGGAATTCTTATAGGTACATATGAATGTAAAATCGACGCCAAAGGACGGATAACACTTCCGGCTCCTCTCAAAAAACAATTGGGGGATTTGGAAGCCGGATTCGTGCTTAAGCGTTCTGATTTTCAAAGATGTATAGACTTCTATACAATGGACGAATGGAATTTGGAAATGCAAAAGGTAAACAGCTTAAATCGGTACGTGAAAGAAAATAATGATTTCATCCGAAAATTTATGTCTGGCGTGAAACTCATTGAAATTGACTCAGTTGGGAGAATGTTAGTACCGAAAGATTTGTTGGAGTACGCACAAATTGATAAAGAAATCGTGATGTCGGCATTAGGAAATCGGGTTGAGATTTGGGACAAAACAGCTTATGAAACAGCTATTTACACAAGTCCGGAGGATTTCTCGGCGTTGGCTGAAAAAGTTATGGGAGGCTTAGGAAATGACTAATACGGAAGGATATCACAAGCCTGTTTTGTTACACGAAAGTGTTGACGGGCTGGCAATTAAGGAAGATGGAATCTATGTAGATGTAACTTTTGGCGGTGGAGGTCATTCGCGTGAAATTCTAAACCGATTGGGCAAAAACGGAAGGTTGTATGCCTTTGACCAAGATGCCGATGCTGCCAACAATGCTATTGATGATGAGCGGTTTACACTTATCAATCAGAATTTCAGATATATAAAACGATTTTTGAAATTCTACGGAGTTAAAAAAGTAGATGGCGTTTTAGGAGATTTTGGGGTTTCATCGCACCAGTTTGATGTTCCTCAACGCGGATTTTCAACTCGTTTTGATGGTGTTTTGGATATGCGAATGAACCAAAATGCAGCCATTTCAGCCCAAAACATACTAAACGAATGTTCTGAAGATGAATTAGTTAACATTCTTTTCAAATACGGAGAACTGAAAAATTCCAGAGCCATCGCAAAAGCCATTGTTTCTGCTCGTGCGGAACAAAAAATAGTAACAGGCAATCAGTTACAGCAAATTCTGAAGCCTTTTTTACAGAAATTCAAAGAAAATAAAACGCTGGCTCAAATTTATCAAGCCATTCGTATTGAGGTGAATGAGGAAATGCAAGTTTTGGAAGAATTCTTAACGCAACTTCCTGATATTGTGGAAACAGGCGGGCGAATTAGTTTAATTAGTTATCATTCGTTAGAAGACCGATTAGTAAAGCGTTTCATTCGTGACGGACAGTTTGAAGGAGCTCCCGAGAAAGATTTTTACGGAAATGTTTCCGTTCCTTTTAAAAAAGTAGGCGGATTAATCGTTCCGACAGAAGCAGAAATCGCAGAAAATAGCCGTGCCAGAAGTGCCAAACTTCGAATCGCAGAAAGACAATAAACAAAACATTCTACCAGAAAAATGGGTAAAGCAACAAATGAAATAAAAAATATCCTCCGAGGAAAGTTTTTGGTAGAAGGCAAAGAAGCTACCAAAAATTGGACATTTATTGCTTTTCTGTTTGTTTTGGCAGTGATTATGATTACCAGTTCTCACAATGTAGATAATAAGGTACACCAAATTGCAAAACTCAATGAGGAAGTAAATGAACTAAAGAGCCAATTTGTGGACGTTCGTTCGCAATTGCAAAAAGTAAAGCTGGAATCTTCTTTACTTAATAAGCTCAAAAGCAAAGGTTTAAAACAACCTGAAAAACCTCCTCAAAAGATAAAAGTAATCATTAAAGAATAAAATTAAAATTTCATAGTAAACCTAAATTGTAAAAAATGGCAACAAAAAATGACAAAAGAATATTGGCTCGCACATACATTGTTGCGACTGCTATGCTTTTGTTGGCAATTGTCATTTCTGTGAAACTTGTAAAAATTCAGATTGAAGGCGATGAATATCGGGCAAAAGCGGACGAAACCACATTACGAGAAGCTGAAATTATTCCCAACCAAGGAAATTTATATTCCGATGACGGTAGCTTACTTGCCACATCGGTAGTGCGTTACGATGTACGATGGGACGGAATTGCTCCATCGGAAAAAAACTTCAACACGTACGTAAAGCCATTGAGCGATTCGCTTTCAAAAATGTTCGGGAAGCCAAGTTCGTACTACCAAAATTTGCTAAAAAAAGAACGCAAGTTAAAAAATCGCTATTTGTTAATCGCTCCTCAATTGGGATACAGTGATTATCTGCGTATTAAAAAATTTCCGCTTTTTGAAAAAGGTCCGTACAAAGGGGGGCTTATTATTGATAAAAAAGTAAAACGTGAATATCCTTTAGGAGGAATTGCTCATCGGAGTATCGGATACGAACGAACTGACGAAAACGGATACACCATCCGTGTTGGTTTGGAAGGTGCCTATTCTGATTATATTATGGGGACAAAAGGACGTCGTTTGGAGCAAAAAATCGCTAAAGGACAATGGAAACTTGCCAATGGTTTCAACATCATTGAACCGAAAGACGGATATGATGTGGTTTCTACCATAAATATTAATATTCAAGATATTGCACACCACGCTTTACTTGCCCAGTTGGAAAAGTTCAAAGCTAAACATGGTTGTGTGATAGTAATGGAAGTCAATTCGGGAGAAATAAAAGCTATTTCAAATTTGGAATTGAATTCCAAAACCAACACATATTCCGAACGATTTAATTACGCCATCGGAGAAGTTCACGAGCCTGGTTCTATTTTCAAGCTAATGTCAGTGGTTGCTGCCATTGAAGAACGTGGCATTGACACTACATATGTGGTTGATATTAAGAATGGTAGAGCCAATTATTACAAAGAAACAGTTGATGATTCTCAAAAAAGATTCACAGGAAAAATAAATATAGCTAAGGCTTTCGCTGTTTCGTCAAACGTTGGGATGACAGAAATGGTTCATCATTTGTTTTCCAAAAATCCGAAAGATTTCACTGACAAACTCTCGCAAATGGGATTAGATCAGCCTTTAGGGTTGCCCATAATGGGAGAAAGAGCTCCGTACATACCAAAACCGAAGGATAAAAACTGGAGTGGTATTTCTCTCGAATGGATGGCTTTCGGATACGGCTTGCACTTGACTCCTTTACAAACGCTAACGTTCTATAATGCAATTGCTAACGATGGCGTAATGGTAAAACCGCGACTTATAAAGGAAGTCCGTGAATGGAATAAAACCATCGAGAAATTCAATGTGGAAATTATCAACGGAAAGATTTGTTCAAAAGAAACAGCTCAAAAAGCAAAGGGATTGCTGGCAAGCGTAGTGGAAAAACCATACGGAACTGCACATAAGCTATACTCATCCGATTTTTCAATGGCAGGAAAAACAGGAACAGCTCGGAAGAATTACGGCAGTAACGATAAATCAAAATGGAGCTATATTTCCTCATTTGCAGGTTTTTTCCCTGTTGAAAGTCCGAAATATTCGTGTATCGTGGTAATTCACGAACCTGACAGAAACGTAGGTTATTACGGAGCCGATGTTTCCGGTCCTGTGTTCAAAAGCATTGCTCAGAAGATTTATACAAATTCTCTTCTTATTGATACAATTGAAGATGTGGACAATGCTTCGGATAAAACCAATATCGATTATGACCAATATTACACAAAAGCCCAAAAATATAAAACTATCATTCCCAATGTTGTAGGAATGGCAGCAATGGACGCCGTGGCTCTATTGGAAAACATCGGGCTGAAAGTGAAATTAGTCGGTGAAGGAAAAGTGATTCATCAGTCAATCCCAAGTGGTCAAAAAATAAATGATAACAGACAAATTTTACTCTCTTTAGGAGGTTAAAATCAATAAAATATAAATCCCGAAAGTTTTAAAAACTCAGGGAATATTCTCAAAAACAGAAATTTCATCATTCGAAGTGATTTCTGATTTGAAAATAAAAACAAAGTTCATTGACATATTGGGAAAATATCGGTGCAGACTTAATATATAAATCACAAATCAGCGTAAGAAACTAAAAAATAGCTTTTTAC
Source organism: Capnocytophaga stomatis (assembly GCF_002302635.1). Taxonomy (NCBI): domain Bacteria; kingdom Pseudomonadati; phylum Bacteroidota; class Flavobacteriia; order Flavobacteriales; family Flavobacteriaceae; genus Capnocytophaga; species Capnocytophaga stomatis. The sequence goes on along the minus strand of NZ_CP022387.1, from coordinate 1,866,333 downwards.
GCTGTTTTGTGATAATTTACAAAACATAAAAAAACAGATTTATAATCAAAAATATAATTCCTAAAAACATTTTTTACAAATATCAAAATTTCAAAATATTATGACTGAAGAAAGATTAAAAAATATCCAAGAAATGGAGGAAATTCTAAATAAAACAGAAGTTTTTACCTCCGAAGCCAAGCAATTTTTAGAAAAATGGGAAAATTTGCTACCTGAAATCAAAAAATTATCCGATTATTACTACGAAGGCGGATGGAAAGACGATTATGATGCTTCCAACCGAGGAGAAATCCCCGAAGGAATCCCGCACGGGGTACTTTCTGAAGATGCCATTTACAACGCTACAGGAGAACACTACCTTATTGCAGTTGAGTTTCTAAAAACAGTTACAAAAGTCATTGCAAATGAGTAAACAATGAAACGAATCACCTTACTTTCGGCAAGTCACAACGATTATCATCTCGGATTTGAGGTGCAATCGCCCGAACCGAAGTTCTTTTCGTGGAACGCTACCTACGAGGAAGTTATCGCATCGCCTTTGGTGGAGTGGGACAGCCCTTTTGATTTGGATTATGAGGTGTATGAATATTACTATTTTAAATATCCGGTGCGGGTGGGCAATTTGCTATTTTCCAAATTTGAATTTCGCATACACAACACCCAGCGTAGGGATATAGCCGTACGAGAATACTATGCCAATGGAGACACACAGGTAGAGGAATTTGATTTTTGGCAAGTGCATCAGCAATTAGAAAAACATTTACCCCTTGATAAACACTATAAAACTCGTGAAGACCTCTATTCATTTTTTCAGAAAGACGAAATGACATTTCTTAGCGTTTATTACGGAGAACCTCAGCATCAATATGTGTTTTTTAATATTATCAATGCCCGTAAATATTCCGAATTAATCACTCCAATTGAAAATGAGGAGAATATACAACTTACCGATTGGGTGTTATTTCCGAAAGAATATATCGGAATAGAGACCGACTATCAAGAAAACGAAATCGTAAAACGCCGTCCACCTTTACTGACGGAAAGGTTTGGCGACCAAGCCGTATTGTGGCGAGATGAAGTAAATAAACAACTCGGGGTAAGTAAGGGTGAATTTTGCAATATTTTTCCGCTATCGAATATTAAAAAAGTGGACATTGACCGAATGCTTCCTGCCAAAGGCGGTGGTGCCGATACTCTGCGAGTGTATTACAAAAAACAAAAATACCCAACGCCAATTTTCAGTACCAAAGAATATGATTTGAACAATTATTTGCCTCAATTGGAAAAATTTTTCGGTAGGTCTATTGAAGTAACAGGGTTTTATTATAATTGTTAATGAACAGATTTTATGACATTTAAAAAATTAAATTATGAATTACGATAACTTTTTTCTTCCTGCGGAAGATTTCGAGAAAAGCAAACATTTTTTTGCTGAGATTTTGGGCTTGGAAATCAAATTTGATTTTTCACCAATGGGAATGATTGCCTTTAAAGTGGGTAATGAAGAGGCTGCTATTATCTTAAAGGATAAGAAAAAATTTCCGAATGTAAAACCCACTATTTGGCTTGAAGTAGATGATGTAGTGGAAGTTTATGAGAATTTAAGGACAAAAGGCGTGGAATTTTTAACACCACCTTTTCCCATAAAAACAGGTTGGGCGGTGGAGTTTTTAGACCCTTCTGGCAATGTAATGGGTTTTACGGATTATCGTGCTAATGCTTAAAAACTATAAATCCACGAAACAAGCCCCCTCACTAAAAAACAAATGAAACTATGAAACAAATCACCTTACTATCAGAAAACCACACGGATTATCATTTGGGATTTGAGGTGCAATCACTTGAAAAACAATTTATTCCGTGGGATACGACTTATCAAACCCTTATGGCTTCGCCTTGGGTGAAACAAACAGACTATAAGGATTATGGCGAAGGGGCGTTTGGTTGTATATATGTGTTTCGCTATCCTGTGCGGGTGGGCAATTTGCTGTTTTACAACCTTGAATTTGGTTTTATCAGTAGGCAACGCACCGATATTGCCGTGAGAGAATACCGATTTACGAGCAAAAAAGGGACTTCTTCTAAACACGATTTTTTACGGATTTGTGAACAACTTAATAAAGACTTGTCGCACGAGCAAGTAGATGAATATTTAGAAAATTTATATTACAATAACCATACGAGCGACATCTGTTTTCGTATGCAATATAACGGCGAGGTACGGCATCGAGATTTCTTTTTATCTATTTATAATACAAGGGATTATGAAGAAATTATCAAGCCTATGGAAAACGACATACAACTTGCCGAATATTTGGTTTTTCCGCCGAAAACCATTCAGATAGATGACAATTATCGAGAGGATATTTCCGTGAAACGCCGTCCGTCTCTGCTGACCGAAAAGTTTGGTAATCAGACTGTTTTGTGGCGAGATGAGGTCAATGGGCAAATCGGTGTGAGTGTGGATAAATTCGTTCGGATTTTTCCGCTTTCAGGCATCGAAAAAGTGTACATCGAGCGTATGCTTCCTGCTAAAGGTGGCGGTGCGGATTATATTTTCGTACAATATAAAAACGAAAAATATCCCACCAAAATCCTTGAAGGCAAGAACAATCTTTTTGATAATCATATTGTTACATTGGAAAAAATATTCGGTGTGACCATCGAAATTACAGGGTTTTATTATAATTGCTGAATGATTTTAAGAGAAGACAAAAAAATAAGTTTCAAATATAGAAAAGTATGGCTGCCTCAAGGTAGTTTATCGTACTAATCCCCTTTTTTTAAGGGGGATAGGGGGGGGGTAAATCTTAAGAAAATATCTTAAAAGAAACCCCTGAGGCGTACAATGTGTTTCAAAAGATGCCACTTTCTCACAAAAACGAGTATATCCAATGAATAAACGAAGCCAAAAAGCAGGAAACCAAAGAAAGGCGTTTGGAGAAAATGATAAGTATGTTACTTGAAAAAATAAACAAGGAAAAACAATGAAAACACTTTTAAAATTAGAATACATTGCTCTTTTTGTGTTGGGCGTTGTGATGTTTGGGCAATCAGAATACGAATGGTGGTGGTTTTTAGTGCTATTCTTCGTGCCTGATTTGTCTATGGTGGGCTATTTGCTAAATCCTAAAATTGGGGCAATGTTTTATAATTTTGCTCATCACTTCGGGACGGCTGTTATTGCTTTTGTGTTAGGTAGATATCTATCTATAAATGAATTGACATTGGTAGGAAGTGTTTTATTTGCCCATTCGGCTTTTGACAGAATGTTAGGTTTTGGCTTAAAATACAGCGATGATTTTAAAAACACCCATTTGGGGAAAATTGGCAAAAAATAAACAATGAACACCTACATCATACTTTTGCGTGGCGTAATGACCAGCGGAAAAAATCGTATTTCCGAAGATGATGTATTTGAAAAAAATTGAAATAATTTAAAAAGGAACATTTATGAAATTAAGAGAAGTATTAGAATTTAGAAGAGCCGTTCGTGATTTTGATTCTGCCAAATCGATTGACCCAGAAATGGTTAAAGAATGCTTAAAAGAGGCTCAACTTGCCCCAACCAGTTCCAATATGCAACTTTGGGAAGCCTATCACATCACCGACAAAGCGGTTTTAGAGAAATTAGCCAAAGCCTGTCTTTCGCAAAGTGCTGCAACCACCGCAGGACAAATGGTAATATTTGTTACACGGCAAGATTTACACCAAAAAAGAGCGAAAACTGTTTTGGAGGTTGCAAAACAAGGAATACAATATATTCCTGATGCCCAGCAACGAGAACAAATTCTGAAAATAAATCAGTGGTATTATGGGCAATATATGCCATTTGTCTATCGTAGATTTTTTGGTTTATTTGGATTATTTCGTAAAATAATGTCTTTTGTTGTCGGTTTCTTTCGTCCAATGGCAAAACAAGTTTCAGAATCTGATATGCGAGTGGTTGTCCATAAAAGTTGCGGACTTGTGGCACAAACTTTTATGATAGCAATGGCTGAAAAACAATATGATACCTGCCCAATGGAAGGCTTTGATGGTGGTCAAATTAAAAAAATACTAAATCTGCCATCAGGTAGCGATATAAATATGGTGGTTGCTTGTGGTATTCGTTCGGAAAAAGGCGTTTGGGGCAATCGATTCCGTGTGCCTTTTGAGGAGCAATATCATCGCATCTAAAATGTAAAGTTATAATAATGAGTAAAGTAATTCTATACATCTCAATGAGTTTGGACGGGTATATCGCCAAGCCCAATGACGATTTAAGTTTCTTATCCATCGTGGAAAAAGAAGGAGAAGATTATGGTTTTGAGCGTTTTATATCAACGGTGGATACGCTGATTATCGGACGAAAAACATACGATTGGGTAGTGAATGCGGTAGGGGAATTTCCGCATAAGGAAAAAACGGTTTATGTACTGACGAAAACCGAAAGACCTTCCGCAGGGAACATTCATTTTTATACGGGAGATATATCACTGCTCATCGGAAAATTGAAAAAAGAAAGTCGCAAAAACATCTATTGCGACGGCGGGGCTCAAATCGTGAATGAACTTTTGAAGGGCGATTTATTGGACGAACTCATCATTTCCGTCATTCCGATATTGGTGGGCAACGGCACAAAATTGTTTAACGACAACAGACCCGAACAGCCACTAAAACTCATCAGCGTAACCCCTTACGACACAGGACTTGTGCAATTGCATTACAAAAGAGCATTCTAAATTTTATTATAACGAATTCTATTTAGTAATCATACTTATTATATAAAAACTTATTATTATCTTTGTCCCCAAATTTTTAAATAGATAAAATATGTGGACAAAATCGTATTCGGTTGTTACCCAAGAAATTACAAAAGAGCAAATTTGGAAACTTTTCACAGATATTGACAATTGGAATCGCTGGAAAACTACCATAGAATATGCAAAATTATTGGGCGAACTGAAAGAGGGAAGTTTCTTCATCTTAAAACCTAAAAAAGCTCCCAAAGTGAAAATGGAAATCGTTGAATTAGAGCCTTTTAGAAAATTCACGGATTTAACGCGATTTCCGTTGGCAAAAATGTACGGCGAACATTTGTACGAAGAAACGCCTAACGGACTGAAAATCACCGTAACGATGAGTGTAAAAGGTTTATTATCAAAACTTTGGATAAAGTTAGTTGCCAAAGATATCGTAGAAAATCTTCCGAAAGATATTGAAAATCAAATCAAACACGCTAAAAATTGATGACGCGATATTGGATTATTGTTGCCAGTAAAGACCACACGCAAAAAGGCGTAGCGGAAGGTTTTGCCCAAGCCTGTCACGGAAAGGCAACTCCCTTAAAGCTAATGAAAAAGGGCGATTTTGTGATTTATTATTCGCCAAAATTAATCTTTGGCAAATCCGAGCCTTGTCAGAAATTCACCGCTATCGGGAAAGTTGCTGATAATGAGGTGTATCCGTTTCAAATGACGGAAACTTTTTGTCCGTATCGGAGAAATATCGAGTTTTTTAAAAGCAAAGAGGTTTCTATTTTGCAACTTATTGATTTATTGGATTTTATATCCAATAAAAAGAGCTGGGGTTATCCTTTTCGATACGGATTTTTGGAAATTAACGAAAATGATTTTAATTTAATCGCTTCAAAAATGCTTGAAAATGAATAATATATTCCAATTAACAACCGAAAACAGTTCCGGACTTTTACTTTTGCAGGTAACGAATTTGTGGCAACGCGAAATCAAAAAAATATTGCAACCTTTCGATTTAACGCATCCGCAATTTATGATTTTGGCAAGTATTTACTGGTTTTCTTTAAAAAAAGAAGAAATTACGCAGGTTTTATTGTCAAATTTCACACAAATTGACCCGATGACCACTTCGCAAATCGTCAGAAATTTAGAAAAGAAAACTTTCATAATACGGAAGGAACACCAAACCGACACACGAGCTAAAATCGTGAAAATGACAGACAAAGGCGAAGACTGTATCAAAAAAGCAATTTTTGAAGTGGAGGAATTTGACAAGCGTTTTTTTGCGAAACTCAATGGAAAGCAATCGGATTTTAATCAAATTTTACAACAGTTACTGATTTAGAATTGAATATATATAATTGAAAAACAACGATATGAAAACAAAATCGTAAATTTTTAGAAATGTCGCCCTGTTTGGCTTAAAATACAGCGATGATTTTAAAAACACCCATTTGGGAAAAATTGGCAAAAAATAAACTATGAAACTAACCATCAAAATCGCAAAAAATACAGCAGAGTTTAAGGGGCTGCTTTGGGCATACGAAGACGCTTTTGAATGGGAAAATTTTCAAATACCCAAGGAGGATTATCTTGAAAAAATTATCCGAGATGAGTGTTGTATCTTATTGATTGCCAAACAAAACAACGAAGTTATCGGCGGACTTACGGCGTATTTATTGCACAATTATCAAATCGCAAAATCAATGATTTACATCTATGATTTTGGTATCAAAAAAGCATTTCAAAATCAAGGAATTGGCATTCAAATCATCGATTTTTTAAAGCAATACGCCCTTGAAAATGACATTGAAGAAATTTTTGTTTCCACCGAACAAAACGACAATGCACAAGCCTTAGCCTTTTACCGAAAAAGTGGCATTAGCGAGGAATTTAACACGGTGAATTTTAATTATTTTATTGCATAAAATCTAAATATATGACACACGCATTTAAAATTATCGGCATTGCGGTACGCACAACCAATGCCAACGGACAAGCCGCAACAGATTTGGGCAAACTTTGGGGACAATTTATGAGCGACACCATCGCAAAAATCCCCAATACCATTTCAGAAGAAATTATTGCGATTTACACCGATTATGAAAGTGATTATCAAGGGGCTTATACCGCGATTATCGGCAAGAAAGTCAGTTCGTTAGATGAAATTCCAGCGGGAATGATAGGGCGAGAATTTCCTGAGGCAAAGTTTCAGAAATTCATTGCCAAAGGACAAATGCCCAATGCCATTATGCAGACTTGGAAAACCATTTGGGAGCAAGAAGCCACACTTCATCGTGCCTACCAGTACGATTTTGAGGTGTATGGCAAAAAATCCCAAAACGGCGATGAGTCCGAAGTGGAGGTTTTTATAAGCGTAAAGTAAACAACAAAAAAATGAACACCTACATCGCACTCATTAGACGCTTTATACTAAAAAGAGCCTTCTCCTATGGGGTATATACATCGTTTAATTTTTAAAAGGAAATAATATGACGCACGAAATACAAAACCGTAAAGGGGCAACCAAACTTGAAAACATTCCAGAACAAGTACTAAAATTATTGAACGAAGGTACGATAGAAAGCGTTAATTTGACCGAGTGGCTTGCCGTAAATCATACGACTTTGGTGGCTACGGTGTTTCCCAAAATAGGGATTTCAAATGCCTATATTTCTGAAATTCAGAAGCTCATAGAAAATCAAAAAAAGCCGTCAACGATGAATACCATCAAGTTGATTGGAGCGTTTCTTTACGAAAAATACGCAAAATCAACAGATTATTTAGCCGTTTTTGAAAAATTATCCACACATTTGTCTGATTCGGTGCGTTGTTATGCCACGTATTTTATGGCTCTGAATACCGATTTTTCGCTTGAAAAAAAGCTCGGCTTGTTACAGCCGTTGGTGGCAGACAAGCATTTTGGGGTGCGTGAAGTGGTTTGGATGGCACTCAGACCTGAATTGAGCGAAAATTTGGCATTTTCAATTAATTTTCTATCGGTTTGGGCAGAAAATAAAGATGAAAATATCCGTCGTTTTTCTTCGGAAGCCTTGCGTCCGCGTGGGGTGTGGTGTTCGCATATCGAGACCCTGAAAAATTCGCCTGAATTGGCATTGCCTATTTTGGAGAAATTGAAATCGGATTCTGCTAAATATGTGCAAGATAGCGTAGGCAATTGGCTCAATGATGCGAGTAAATCTCGTCCCGACTTTGTGCAGGAATTGTGTAAGCGTTGGGAAAAAGAAAGTCCCACAAAATCAACAGAGTACATTATTAAAAAAGCTTTAAGAACACTTTCAAAATAGAAAGGTAAAATATTGTAAGAGCGCATTGCGTACGCCCGATAATGTAAGGGCAAAAAATATTTTGCCCCAACAGTGAAATAGTAAATGGTAAAAACCAAAAATATGAACACCTATATCGTCCTTTTGCGTGGTGTGATGCCCACAGGAAAAAATAAAATTCCGAGTATGTCTTTTCTGAAAGAAATTTTGGAGAAAGGCGGTTTCGTAAATGTAAAAACTTATATTCAGAGTGGAAATGTGGTCTTACAAACGGAGCTTTCCCCTGCGGGGGTGAGCGGGAAAGTACATCAGCTTATCAAGGAAAACATTGGAGCGGAACTTCCCGTGATTGTAAAAACCGCCGATGAAATTAGGCAAGTTTTAAACGAAAATCCGTTTACTGAAAATCACGACATCAAACGCGTTTTCTTTACCCTATTTAACGATGAGCTACCGCAAGCACTGGCAAACGAACTCAAAAAGCAGGACTTCGGAGAGGAAAAATTTGACTTCACCAAAAAAGCGATGTATATATATTCACCCAAAGATGCCAGCCGTAGTAAACTCAGTAACAATTTTTTAGAAAAGAAACTCAACATCACTGCCACCACACGCAATTTCAATACACTGAGTAAGTTGGTGGCAATGGCGGAGTAAAATATATAAACAACTGAAACTATGAACCTAAAAGACATATTACAAAACATAGAAATCATCTCTGCCTCAGGAGATTTGAATATACAGGTAGGCAATTTGGTGCAAGACTCGCGGTTAGTTAAGCAAGGCGATGTATTCATTGCTATAAAAGGTACGGCATCAGACGGGCATCAATTCATTAGTAAAGCCATTGAAAAGGGAGCAAAAGTCATCGTTTGTGAGGAAATTCCGCAAGAAACTATTTCGGAAATCGTTTATGTAAAAGTAAAGGATAGCGTTTCCGCTTTGGCAACGATGGCGAGTAATTTTTATGGAAATCCGTCGGAAAAACTCAAGTTAGTGGGGATAACAGGTACAAACGGAAAAACCACCACCACGAGTTTGCTGTATCAATTGTTTAGAAAAGTGGGGTACAAAGTGGGGCTGATTTCTACCATTGCCATTTATGTTGATGAGCAGAAGTACGACACCAAAAACACCACACCTGACATTCTTACGCTAAACAAGTACTTGAAAATGGTGGTCGATGCAGGTTGTCAGTATTGCTTTATGGAAGTGAGTTCGCACGGCGTGGAGCAACGACGCATCGAAGGGTTACAATTTGCTGGGGGCGTGTTTACGAATTTGACACACGACCATTTGGACTATCACCAAACCTTTGCCAACTATCGCGATGCTAAAAAGAAGTTTTTCGACCAATTGCCAAAAACAGCCTTTGCTCTTACCAATATCGACGATAAAAACGGTAATGTGATGTTGCAAAATACCAAAGCTCAAAAGAAATCATACGCCCTGAAATCGTTTGCAGATTATCGTTTGCAGATATTGGAAAATCAATTTTCGGGCTTGGTTTTAAAAATTGACGGACAGGAAGTTTGGACAAACCTTATCGGGCAGTTCAATGCTTATAATCTGTTGGCAGTCTATGCCGTTGCCGATTTGCTCGGAGTTGAAAGAATCGAAAACCTCACGGCTTTGAGTACTTTGCGGTCAGTGGGTGGCAGGTTTCAGTATTTTGTTTCAAAAGATAAAATCACAGCGATTGTGGATTATGCCCACACGCCCGATGCCCTGCAAAACGTGTTGGATACGATTAACAACATTCGTACCAAAAATGAACAACTTATCACGGTGGTGGGTTGTGGAGGCAATCGCGACAAGAGCAAACGACCTGTAATGGCGGATATTTCCACGAAGGAAAGTTCGCGAGTGATTTTTACCTCTGACAATCCGCGAGACGAAGACCCACAAACCATTTTGGACGAAATGGAAGCTGGGGTTCAGGCAGAAAATTACAAAAAGTTCGTAACCATAGCCGACCGCCGTCAGGCAATAAAAACCGCCTGTCAGTTTGCTCAGTCGGGAGATATTATTCTCATTGCCGGCAAAGGACACGAAACCTATCAAGAAATCAAAGGCGAACGCACCCATTTTGATGATATGGAGGAAATTAGACAATTTTTGACCCCGTAGGGGCGTATCGCATACGCCCAATAATGAAAATAATAGGCATACGCCTAATAACAAGTTAAAAAAATGATAAAAATTTTAGCCGAATCTTTTTTGCAAGTTGCTCTGTTGCTTCCTTTTGCAATTTTATTTCTGAAAGAAAAAAGCAAAATCAATTTTCTGCGATTATTGATTTTTGTAGGTTGCTATATGGTGTATCAGCTTTTTCTCGTGCTTCCAAAAATCTTAGCGTTTGACATAGTAGAAAGCCGTTGGAATTGGGAAGGAAAAGCATTGGGTGTGATTTGTGGAATAAGTTGTTATTTGATTTTCAGAAGGTATTTTAGAGAAAATGATTTTTTCACAATAAGACAAAATAAAGAAAATTTTAAACCAACTCTCGTTGTAGCGGTGGGAGTGGTATTATTATCAACTGTGGTTTGGTTTTTATTGGGTAAATCGGAATTTGATATGGAAACATTGGCTTTTCAAATATCCTTACCAGGGATTGATGAGGAGATAATGTTTCGCGGAATATTACTTGGACTTTTGGCTTCCTCATTGAAAGAAAAAACAGCTTTTGTAGGAAATCCGAGTGTTTTATTAACAGCAATTTTGTTTGGATTTATGCACGGTTTGACTCTTGATAAAAACTATGCGATTGATTTTGAACCTATTTATTTTATACAAACTGCTTTTGCAGGATACCTTTGGGGATGGATAACCCTAAAAAGCCAAAGTATATTGTTAGCGATTTTGTCCCATAATTTCAGTAATTTTTTGGGAACATTAGCCACAATGATTAAATAACCCATTCATTATAAACAAAATATGAAACTAATCATAAGTGAAGAAATATATCTCGAACTGGTGAAATTATCCGATGCAGATGAAATTTTCAATACCATAGATTCACAAAGGGAATACTTAGGCGAGTGGCTTCCGTTCGTTTCTTTTATAAAAAGTGTTGCTGATGAAGAAAATTTTATAAAATCAGCTTTGGAAACGATGGAACAAACCAAAGAATACATCTTTTGCATCCGAAAAGAAGGCAATTTTGTGGGGCTTATCAGTTTTATCAAAACGGACAAACTCAATCAGAAAACGGAAATCGGTTATTGGATTTCAAAGGATTATCAAAAACAAGGCATTGCAACCCAAGCCACTAAACGAATGTGCGAATTTGCTTTCGCTGAAATGGAAATGAACCGCGTACAAATCCGTTGTGCTGTTGGAAATATCCCCAGCAAAAGCATTCCGAAGCGATTGAACTTCATTTTTGAAGGCATCGAACGGCAAGGCGAACGAGTAAACGAAAATACTTTCCGCGATTTGGAAGTGTACAGCAAACTGAAAGAGGAATTTTAAAATCGTAGGGACAAAAAAATTATCCAAAAACAATTTTTCGGATATTTGTTTAATCTATAAAATTTTGTAAAATGATGAAAGTAAAGAATTTATTATCAGGTGTATTTGCCCTTGTAACGGCAATTTTTCTGCTGACGGCTTGTTCAGGAGATGGCGGTTCTGACGGCGGGAACACAGGCGATTTTTATATGCGTTTTAAGGTTGATGGTCAGCAAAAGGAATACAAAACCGCACTGCTTACAACCTATAAATACCACAAAACTCGTGGGAATCACTTTTTTTTAAATATAGGCGGCAGAAAAGAAAAATCTATTGATTCTGAGTCGATGACTTTGGATTTGTATGTTCCTGAAACTTCCAATTTTAATTTGGACGTTGGGGATTATGCTCCTTCCCAAAGTCAATACTATCTGGATGTTACCTATTTTTTTAATAATGAAAATCATTACGATAATCCCAATAATTTCGTGGTGAATATCACTCAAATAGACAAAAACACCGCAAAAGGAACTTTTTCAGGAAAATTAGAATCAGGGCTAACCATCACCGAAGGGGAATTTTACACCAAAGTACGCTATGAAGAGGTAAAATAAATTTCACAAAATATGTTTTTATAAGGTTTGTAAAACGCACCGTAACCATAGGTGGGCAAATTACCATTTACGAATGTAGGGGCGTATTGCATACGCCCCTATGACAACAAAAAAAACAAATCAACGATGAAAAAATACAACCCCGACATACACAAAAGGCGTTCAATTCGTCTGAAAGGATATGATTACAGCCGTGAAGGATTGTACTTCATTACGATTTGTTGCCAAAACAGGACGCATTATTTCGGGGAAATCATCGATGGGAAAATGCAATTGAATGCAATTGGGGAAATTGCATATAATGAATGGATAAATACAGAAAATGTTCGTAAGAATATCAAAATACACACATTCATAGTAATGCCCAATCATTTTCACGCCATTATAGAAATCGCCCACCAATGTAGGGGTGTATTGCATACGCCCAATGATGTAACATTGCATACGCCCAATGATGATGAAAAGGGCGTATGCAATACGCCCCTACGGTCGCCATCGCAAACATTGGGGGCAATTGTTCGCGGATATAAATCGGCGGTGTCAAAAAAAACAGGGTTTTCCCTTTGGCAACGCAATTATTACGAACACATTATCCGAAATGAGGAATCGTATTTCAAAATTCACGAATACATCGAAAATAACCCTACAAAATGGGAAGCAGATTGTTTTTATTCATAAATAACGAAAAGGTCAAAAAGGCTTACGCAATTACTCACGTCAATTCGTTACGCTGAAGTTGCTCTTACAAAAAACTGAAATAAAATAAATTACAAACAAATAGCAATTTATTACAAAATGAAACTAAAACTAATAATAATTATGGCTTTACTTCACGCAAATGGTTTGGCTCAAAATATTAGGGACAATGTATTTCATAATGTTATTCATATAGATGACAGAAATATATTTTACGAAGAATATCAACATTCGCATAATAAAAACAATAACATATTGACGGACATCGCCATTCCGTCATCACATAAAAAACCTGTGATTTTTGTGGTTCCTAACATTCCCTTCAAGCGATTGCAACACATTTATCCCGAGTTTTCGGAAATAATTCTCATTACGCCCAATTACGAACTTTATAAAAAGATGAGTCCATCACGAGGAGAGCCCTCTGCAAGTTCGGTTTTGTATCATATTCAACGAGATAAAGGGACTATAAAAATAGATAGTTTGGTCATAAGAAACGGATTTCCAGAGATGAATTATTACGAAAATCTGTTGGAAGGGGATTATTCGGAAGATTTTGAATATCATCAGCAAGAAAAGGGAAAAATAAAAGTTTTCCATCAGGATAGAGATTTTTTAGAGCCTCAAAACGAGGTGATTCCGCTGAAAGAATCCATAGCAGAATACGAGAAAAAGTTTAATAAAAAGATACATTATTATCAGGTTTTCCACCAAAAGCATCGTTTCTTTGAGAATTATTACACTTTGGAAGGCTTGACCAAAGAAGAAAAATTGACATTTATTTTGCACAGAAAGTGGGCGGTAATAGCCAATAAAAGTACTAAAAACATCGTTTTTTCGCCCATATTGGTTACACCCTATTGGGTAAAAACAGACAAAACGTTTATAAAAAGATGATAAAATAATCAAGAATCTGTGCATACTTAATTTTTATATCTCTCCGAGTGTATTTGGGAGATGATTTGGAAGTATACAGCAAACTGAAAGAAGAATTTTAGGTAGTGTTATAAAAAGTATGATGATTGTTTCGATTGTCAGGCTGAGCGAAGTCGAAGCCTCATTATTAACAGGGCTTCGACTTCGCTCAGCCTGACAGAAATACCCTCTTTTTTAAGGTATCATACTTTTTGCATCACTTCCGAATTTTAAAACCTGCTTTCCTTTCAGTATAAAAACAATTATAAAACCTTTAAACTAAAGAAAAATATGATGAAACATAAAATCAAAATTATCACACTTTTGGGGCTTTTTATAGGACTCTTGCAATCTTGTACCGTAAATATGGAAATGACCTTCCACAAAGATGACGCTACAAGTATTCTTATGGAGTTTGATGCAAAGGAAGCGATGGAAATGATGCAATCGGCGTCCGATTCTACAAGTAAGAAATCAAGCCTTAACAAACTTTCTAAAGAATGGAAAAGCATTTACCAATTATCTGAGGAAGAAGGAAAACCTATCGATAAAGATTCTGTGGAAATAGCTAAAAAAATCTTCTTGAAAGGGATTTTTGACAAGGAACAAGAAACCGGTTTTGCTATCAAAATGGAACGATTAACCAAAAAAGAATTAGAAGGATTTTCCGATTCCAAAAATGAAGAGGCTAAAATGCTCTCTCCGTTCGTAAAATCGGGAACAGACTGGGATGGAAAGAGATTAGTTATCGATATGAAAGACCTCACCTCAAAAGAAGAGAAAGAGGGGCAAGAAGATAACGAGCTAAGCGATAAAATGCAAAACTTTATGAAAATGATTGACATACAGTTCAATGTTACATTCAAATTTGATAACAGAATAGAGTCAATTAAAGGAAAGCACAGTAAGTTCAAAAAGATTGATGACCACACCGTTCAAGTGAGTTTAAAGCTCAATGAAGAACTTGATAAAAATGAAAAAAATGATGACAAAATCATCGTTGTAACTGAGTAATTTTTTGTAGAAACTATCAATTAATTGCTCGGAAAGAAGCCACATCTTTTCTATTGTATGGGCATAAAAGGCAAAAATATTAATCCCGAATAGGAACAAACCCCTATTCCCTAATTACTGATAACTAAATGTTATATTATTTATTTGATTATTTAGAAAAAGAATACAATTTGGCGGGAGCAGGATTGTTTCAATACTTATCGTTCCGTGCGGGCGTGGCGGCGATTCTTTCGCTTTTGATTGCTACAATTTTCGGAAAGAAAATTATCCGCAGGCTGTACGCTTTGCAGGTGGGCGAAACCATTCGCGACTTAGGTTTGCAAGGGCAGAACGAAAAAGCCGGCACACCAACAATGGGCGGGGTTATTATCATCTTGGCAACGCTTGTTCCGGTGCTACTGTTCGCCGAACTGGCTAACGTGTACATCATTTTGCTTATAGTTTCAATGGTTTGGATGGGAGTTATCGGGTTTGCGGATGATTACATCAAGGTTTTTCGCAAGAATAAAGACGGACTTAAAGGCAGATTCAAAGTTCTGGGGCAAATAGGCTTAGGGCTTTTCGTCGGGGCGATGCTTTATTTCAACCCGAATGTAACCGTGAAGAACGAAAACGTAAAAGCAAGCACAGTTACTGAGGTACAAGCCCAAACCGAAGAAATAAAATCCACAAAAACAACCATTCCTTTCCTGAAGAACAACGAATTTGACTATGCCGAACTCATTTCGTGGGCTGGTGAAGGTAGTAAAAACTATGTTTGGTTGGTTTTTATTCCCATCGTGATTTTAATTGTTACGGCGGTTTCCAACGGAGCTAACCTCACCGACGGAATTGACGGACTGGCGGCAGGAAGTTCCGCCATCATCGTGCTGACACTCGGGATTTTCGCTTGGGTATCGGGGAACATCATTTTCTCCCAGTACCTTAACATAATGTATATCCCCAACGTGGGAGAAATAACCATCTTTATCGCAGCATTTGCCGGGGCACTCATCGGATTTTTGTGGTACAACACCTATCCGGCTCAGGTTTTTATGGGCGATACGGGAAGTTTAACCATCGGGGGCGTAATTGCCGTGATTGCTATCTCGGTACGTAAGGAATTACTCATTCCGTTGTTGTGCGGTATCTTTCTGGCAGAAAATCTATCGGTAATGTTACAGGTTTCGTACTTCAAATACACGAAAAAGAAGTATGGCGAAGGCAGACGCATTTTCCTAATGTCGCCACTACATCATCATTACCAGAAAAAAGGCTACCACGAAAGCAAAATAGTGATGCGATTCTTGATTGTGGGCATCATTTTGGCGATTATGTCATTCGTAACCTTAAAAATTAGGTAATCAAAGTTCGGAAAGAAGCCTTTTTCATCTGTAAAGAAGAGAAATAAGGTCGTAAAATAGAAAAAACAAATGATAAATCTGTTCAAATATTCATCTTTAACCGAAAAAATGTTTTCCGATGCGAGGAAAAAGGAGAATATTATTTACAAAAAGCATACAGATATCATAAAATACGCGGGTTTTTCTTCCCAAAACGAATTAATCATCGTCGGAAAGAAGTTTTATTACCACTTTAACAAGGTAAAACCCGAAAATCAAAAGGAATTGGAAAGCATTTTCTTTTCCAAATGGAAAAATGAGTTGTATTATGGCTTTGCAAAGTGTTATGCGGAGAGTATCAAGCAGGAAAATATGCTCAGTATGTTAATTCTTTTGGGAATAAATCCTGAAAAACTCTCTGAAAAGAGCGTACAAGAGACTAAAAACATCGGATTTTGCAAAAAAGGTAATGTTTCTTGCGAAGAAGACACGGGAAATTTCATCTATAAGTCGATTCACATTGCCGGAGTGTTCGCACCGAAGCAAAAATTGAAAGAAAAACTAAAAAATGAGTTTTCGCTGAAGCAAAAGATTGAATTTACAATAAAACAAAAATCCAAACTTCCCAAAATAGGAGCTTATACAAAAGCCATCGTGTTGTTGCCTTTTACCTTATTGTACGATTTACTAATAATTGTCTTATTATACGCAACAATAGGTCTGGTTTTTCTCATTTTGAAGCTAAAAAAGCTCTTCAGAATGGATTAAATTGACAAAAATATGTCAGTACAGCACAAAATTGAGCTTGTATGACATAAAATGAAGTCCGTACAACACAAAAGAAAGTCGGTACAGACCAATATAAAGCCCGTACATAACAAAATGAAGTCCGTACAACACAAAATAAATCAGGTACAATACAATATGAAGTGCGTTCGGAATAAAATAAAGCAAGTTTATAACAAATTTAACATTGTATAGAAGAAACATTTTTAATCTAAAATAAAAAAGACAAATGATATAACTGACCTAAGATAGTTTTTTACACTAATTCCCCCTTTGAAGGGGGTTAGGGGGATGTAAATCTTAAAAAAATATACTCCGCCCTTCGAACATCTCCTTCAAAGTAGGATTTTATAAAATGACAGTTTAAAGCGAGTTAGCTATAGTTTATTCTTAAATAGAAAAAAACACAACATTATGAAAAATATATTTATCGAAAAACTAAATCAACTTGATGATGACCAAAAATATGATTTTATCAGAGAAGTTGAATTCGAAGAAACCGATGAAAAATGGGATTTTTTCAACATAATTATCGCAAATGAAGCAGAATATGATTTAGCACGCATCGAAGCATTGAAAATTATTGCAATTTATGACATCCCAAACGATAAAAAGCCAAAAATTGCTCAAAGTTTAGAGCATATCATCACAAATGAAGAAGATTATTTGGTAAGAAACTATGCCATAATGGCTTTACGGAACTTTATTGAATATCCGACATTGATTAAACTGGCAAAAACTATCGTAAGTGATAGCAATGAAGATGAAAATTGCAGACATAATGCTTTATCTGCCATTGAAAAAATGCCTAATGAAGCTAAAAAAGAGATATTAACATCTTTACTTACTGACAAATATATGAAACCTTACGTCCAACAAATTTTAGATGAGATGTAGATTTCTAAAACTATAAAAAAACAACAAAAAATGAAGAAATTAGTCATTTTAGGAGGAGGCGAAAGCGGCGTTGGGGCAGCCATTCTTGGAAAAAAGGAGGGCTGGGACGTGTTTTTGTCCGACAAAGGCAAAGTAGCTATCAAATATACCAACGTACTCAATCAACATAACATTCGTTGGGAAGAAGGCAAGCACACGGAGAGCGAAATTCTCTCCGCCAGTAGCATCATAAAAAGTCCAGGAATTCCTGACACGGTGGAAATCATCAAAAAAGCAAAGGAAAAGGGCATTGAAATCATTTCCGAAATTGAATTTGCCTATCGCTATACCAAAGGGAAGATTGTTGCCATCACCGGAAGCAACGGAAAAACAACCACAACCAGTTTAACACATCACATTTTGAAGGAAAGTGGGCTGAATGTGGGCGTAGCGGGCAACATCGGGAAGAGTTTTGCTCAAATGGTCGCCGAAGATGACAAAGAATACTACGTTCTGGAAATCAGCAGCTTTCAACTGGACGGTATTACGAGTTTTAAGCCGCACATTGCCATCTTGCTGAACATCACCCCTGACCATCTGGACAGATACGATTATAAAATGGAGAATTACATCGCGTCGAAATTCAGAATTACCGAAAATCAGGACGAAAACGATTATTTCATCTACGATGCTGACGACCCTATTATCGAACAATACTTGAAAAACCATTCCATTAAAGCTCGAAAGATTCCATTTTCCTTAGAAAAGGAACAAAAAGAAGGAGCATTTTTTAAAAATAATACAATTTATACTATGATTGACAATAAAACTATTGAATTTGAAGTAGAAAACGCCTCGCTAAGAGGAAAACACAACGCCAAAAACTCAATGGCAGGTTCCGTTGCCTCCCGATTATTGAACGTTAGGAAGCAATCTATTCGCGAAAGCTTAAAAGGCTTCGTGGGTGAGCCGCATCGTTTGGAAGAAGTGAAAACAGTGGAAGGCGTGACCTACATCAATGACTCCAAAGCCACGAATGTGAACTCAGTGTTCTTCGCTCTGGACACAATGAAAACGCCCGTAGTATGGATTGTTGGCGGCGTGGACAAAGGCAACGACTACTCTCCCCTACTTCCTTACGTACACGAAAAGGTAAAAGCCATTGTATGCTTAGGGAAAGACAACCGAGTGATATTGAACTCCTTCGGGAACATTGTAGAGCAAATGGTAGAAACACAAAGTATGGCTGATGCCGTAGCTTTTGCCAAACGTTTTGCAAGTAATGGAGATACGGTGCTACTTTCGCCGGCGTGTGCAAGCTTCGATTTGTTTAAGAATTACGAAGATCGAGGAGATGAATTCAAGAAAGAAGTAGAAAAACTATAACAAATGCGAAGTTGGTTAGCACGAAATATAAAAGGCGATAAAGTCACTTGGGCTATCATACTGATATTTACATTATTCTCATTTTTGGCTGTATATAGTGCCAGCACAAATTTGGTTTATGTTATCGGGAAGGGTACCACGTTCGGGCATTTTCTCCGACACGGAATCATTGTATTTATTGGCTTCGTCATCATTTATATCACTCATAAGATTCCGTATCGTTTTTCACGCCCGATTTCAAAAGTAGGATTATTCCTTTCGGCTTTGTTTCTGATTATTGCCGCTCTGAAAGGAACCACCATTGATGGAGCCAATGCCAGCCGATGGATTCAAGTGCCTGTAGTAGGTATTTCGTTTCAGCCTTCTACCTTCGCTTTGGTTATGCTAATGACGTATGTAGCCTCGTATTTGGCTGAAAATTACGGGAAAAAGCCCACATTTTCTGAATCTTTCCTTCCCTTGTGGTTGCCTGTGGCGGTTATCATCGGGCTTATCGTGCCTTCAAACCTTTCTACGGCAGTGCTGGGAGCAGGTTCGGTCGGGATTTTAACCTTTATCGGTCGGCATCCTCTGAAGAATATCCTTACTGCTTTATGTATTGGTATTGTTCTTATGGCGGTTTTCGTGCTTACGGTAAAAGCATTTCCTGATAATTTTAAAAATACGCGGGTAAGTACTTGGGTAAGCCGTATCGAATCTTTTACGGCAGGAGATGACGAGAAAGAAGGTTACCAAATTGAGCGTGCAAAAATGGCAATTGCCAAAGGCGGACTGATGGGCGAAGGAGCCGGAAAAAGTACAATGAAAAACTTTCTGCCACAGAGTTCTTCCGACTTTATTTACGCTATCGTTACGGAAGAATACGGCTCGTTCGGAGCATTAGTGATAATGGCTCTTTACGTGCTTTTACTTTTACGGATTGTAATCATCTCGCAAAATGCAAGAACGATATTCGGGCAATTGTTAGTGTTAGGAGTTGGCTTCCCAATCATCTTGCAAGCTCTCATAAATATGGGAGTTGCGGTGGAATTATTTCCGGTAACGGGGCAAAACCTCCCGCTTATTAGCAGCGGTGGAACATCCATTTGGATGACGTGCCTCGCATTGGGATTGATTCTGTCGGTAAGTACAAGCAAACGCAATAGCAAACAACAAGCTATGGAAAAAGATAAAAACTTAGCCGAAGTGGAAGAAGAACTTGCCGAGGAAATTATGGAAGAAATCCAAAAACGAAAAGAAAAGAAATTAGTAAAATAAATATTTACTTAATCCTTAAATATTCAAACCATTATGAAAAGATTCATCATATCAGGCGGAGGCACAGGCGGACACATTTATCCTGCCATTGCCATTGCAAATGAAATAAAACGTCGTTTACCCGATGCCGAAATTCTGTTTGTGGGAGCCGAAAACCGAATGGAAATGCAAAAAGTTCCTCAGGCGGGCTTCCCCATTAAGGGACTATGGATTTCGGGCTTGCAACGCAAACTAACGTTTGACAATCTGATGTTTCCGCTGAAACTTGCCAGCAGTTTATGGAAGGCTCGGAAAATCATCAAAAAGTTTCGCCCTGATGTAGTTATCGGAACAGGCGGATATGCCTCTGCTCCAACGCTTAAAGCCGCCGAGTGGTTGGGCATCCCAACGGTAATTCAGGAACAAAATTCCTACGCGGGTGTAACCAACAAATGGGTGTGCCAAAAAGCAGCAAAAATATGTGTGGCTTACGACGATATGGAAAAATTCTTCCCGAGAGAGAAAATCGTAAAAACGGGAAATCCTGTTCGGGCAGATTTGCTTGACATTTCCGAAAAAAGAAAGGAAACTCAGCTATTTTTCTCGCTCAATCCCGATAAAAAAACGCTTTTGGTTTTGGGAGGAAGTCTCGGGGCAAGACGTATCAATCAACTCATTGAAAGCAATTTAACTCTTTTTGAAAAGCTTAACGTTCAGGTGCTTTGGCAATGCGGAAAGTTATACTTTGAAGAATATAAAAAATACAATTCCGAGAGCATTAAAGTTCTGCAATTCATTGACCGAATGGATTTTGCGTATGCCTCGGCAGATGTGATTATTTCCCGAGCGGGAGCAAGTTCCGTAAGTGAGCTTTGCATCGTGGGCAAACCCGTGATTTTCATTCCGTCGCCCAACGTAGCGGAAGACCATCAAACCAAAAACGCACAGGCAGTGGCAAAAAAACAAGGTTGCATTTTAATCCGTGAAAGCGAGTTAGATAGCCAATTTGAAACAACATTTTCGCAGTTAATTCTTGATGAAAATCTGAAAAAAAACCTCTCTGAAAACATCAAAAAATTAGCTCAACCCAACGCAACTAAGGACATCGTGGATATTATTTTAAATTATTCAAAGATTAAATGATTGAAAGATTGAAAAAATTGAAAAAAATTGAAGAGAAAGAGATAAAAGAAATACAAAAAACAACAATTAATCATTTAATCTCTGGTCGTGTTATAAAAAGTGTGATAATCGTTTCGATTGTCAGGCTGAGCGAAGTCGAAGCCTGTAATAATAAGGCTTCGACTTCGCTCAGCCTGACAGAAACATCCTCTTTTTTAAGGTATCATACTTTTTGCATCACTACCCTAATCTTTTAATTTTTAAAACCTTAAATAAAAGCACTATGAAAATCAATTTCAACAACATAAAAAACGTATATTTCATCGGGATTGGTGGAATCGGGATGTCGGCTTTGGCTCGTTATTTCAAAGCCATCGGGAAGAATGTTTGCGGATACGACCGCACGCCAACAGAAATTACCGACACTCTTGAAAGCGAAGGAATTAAAGTCCATTTCACAGAAAATGAGGCAAATATCCCGACCGATTTCAGAAACATAGAAGATACGTTGGTGGTGTACACGCCCGCCGTCCCGAAAACGCACGCTGAACTGATATTTTTCCAAGTCAATGGTTATCAAGCTTTTAAACGTTCTGAAATTTTAGGTATGATTACCGAAAACAGCTTCTGTTTGGCGGTGGCAGGAACACACGGAAAAACCACTACATCAAGCATTTTGGCTCATATTCTGGTGGAAAGCGGGGCTTCGGTAAGTGCGTTTTTAGGCGGAATTGCTGAAAATTTCAACAGTAATTTGGTACTTCACGGAAGTGAATTTACAGTTGTGGAAGCTGATGAATTTGACCGTTCTTTCCTGAGGTTATCACCTGATATTGCGTGTATTACCTCAATGGATGCCGACCACTTGGATATCTACGGAAATAAGGAAGAATTTGAAAAAGGTTTCCGTGATTTTGCTGGAAAAATTGAAAAAGACGAAAACAGAATTGTGTGTAACGGACTGAAAATAAACGGAAAAACCTACGGATTGGAAGATAATTCCGATTTCAGTTTTCAAAATATTCACATCGAAAACGGAATGTATCACTTTGATTTCCATTATGCTAACAACGTTCTTAAAGATTATGAATTTCCAAAACCGGGCAGGCACAACTTGTCGAACGCTTTGGCTGCGGTAGCGATGGGCGTACGAGCAGGATTTCCCGCCGAAAAATTACTGTCGGCTTTGGCAACGTTCAAAGGAGTAAAACGCCGATTTTCGTACATCATTAAGGAAAAAGATTTCGTTTTCATTGACGATTACGCACATCACCCATCGGAAATCAATGCACTTTTTCAAGCGGTGGACGAAATGTATCCGAAAATCGAGAAAACCATTGTTTTTCAGCCACATTTATTCACCCGAACACGCGATTTTATGGATGAATTTGCCGAAAGTTTATCCAAATTCGACGATGTAATTCTGTTAGACATTTATCCTGCAAGGGAATTGCCTATTGAAGGAATCACTTCGGAAAAATTATTGGAAAAAATCCGAAGCAAACAAAAAGTTTTGGTATCGAAAGAAGGTTTAATTCCGCTACTGAAAGAAAAACAACCGAAGTTATTGCTCACCATTGGGGCAGGTGACATCGGGGCGGAAGTTGAAAGAATTAAAAAAGCTTTCTCATAAATAGATTTGTTGTAATAAATGAAACCCAAATTACGAAAAATATTAAAAATAATAACAATCATTCTGTTGCCTGTTTCATTACAGATTTTTGCATCAAGCAGAAATAACGCTCGGATTATCAAGGAAGTGCGTGTTGATCACCAAA
Source organism: Capnocytophaga stomatis (assembly GCF_002302635.1). Classification (NCBI taxonomy): domain Bacteria; kingdom Pseudomonadati; phylum Bacteroidota; class Flavobacteriia; order Flavobacteriales; family Flavobacteriaceae; genus Capnocytophaga; species Capnocytophaga stomatis. The sequence goes on along the minus strand of NZ_CP022387.1, from coordinate 1,843,109 downwards.
GCTCGGATATGTACATCACGGATGAAACGGTACGCAGAATGGTTCTTAACAACTCGCACAATGCGAACCAATTGGGTGTGCTGAAACTCAATGAAATAGAAAAGTTGTTGGACAATCACGCAATGGTTGAAAAATCGGAAGTTTTTTGCACAATTGACGGGATTTTGAATGTGAGTGTAAAACAACGTCAGCCCATTGCACGATTTTATGAGGATGGAAAGTTCTTTTATATGGATTCACAGGGCAAAAAAATGCCTCTTTCCGACTCATTTTCGGCAAGAGTTCCTCTTATTACAGGAAATGTTGATGAAAAATATTGGGAAAACACATATGATTTAATAAAATTCATACAAAATGATGAATTTCTAACGAAAAATATTACTGAAATAAAGGTAAAACGCAACGGCGAATACGAATTCCATATGCGAGTAGCAAGTTTTGTTGTTATTTGGGGGGATTTGGAGGAAATGGAACAGAAAAAGGCAAATCTAAAAGCATTTTACAAACAAATGGAAAAAAGCAAAACCTTAAATGTTTATAAAATTGTTAATTTAAAATATTCAAATCAGGTAGTTTGTACAAAATAATTGTTTATTTTTGCGTTTTTGGAGTTTTTATGTTATTGAAAAGTAGTTAATATTTTCAGAAAAAGATTGGAATTTAACAAATAAATTCATTTACAGTCTGTAATTTAACATCTTAACACGAAAAAAAATATGAAGCATAATGATATGAAATATAAAAAATATTACGTTGGCTTAGATATCGGAACGACGAAGATTGTTGCGATGGTCGGGGTCAAGAATGAATATGGAAAAATTGAAATATTAGGCTACGGACAAGCCAAAAGTGAAGGAATAAACAAAGGTGTAGTTCACAATATTACAAAAACAACACAATCAATTCTTGAAGCAATCCGTGATGCGGAGGAAAAAATAGGATTAGAAATCAAAGAAGTGGTTGTAGGAATTGCGGGGCAACACATTTTGAGCCGTTCACACAGCGATTATATCATCCGTCCTGATGCGGAAAAACTGATTGATATTGAAGATATTGAACAACTGAAACAGCAAGTGTATCGCATTGGTTTGTCACCTGGTCAAAAAATAATTCACGCATTACCGCAAGAATACAAAGTGGACGACCAAGACGATATCCGAGAGCCTATCGGAATGATTGGTTCCCGCTTAGATGCTTCATTTCACTTGGTTATCGGGCAATTAAATTCTATCAAAAGCATTACCCGATGTGTGCAGTTATCTGGGCTGACATTCACAAATCTTACGCTTGAACCTTTAGCTTCTGCTAATGCCGTTCTCAGCGAAGAGGAAAAAGATGTGGGAGTAGCCTTGGTTGATATCGGTGGCGGAACTACTGATGTGGCAATTTTCAAAGATGGAATCATTCGGCATACGGCAGTAATCCCAATGGGAGGAAACATCATTACGGAAGACATCAAAGAAGGGTGCGGCATTTTAGGAAGACAAGCCGAAATGCTAAAAGTAGAATTTGGCTCGGCTTGGCCAGGGGAAAATCGCGATAATGAAATCGTTTCAATTCCGGGAATTAAAGGCAAAGAACCGAAAGAAATTACTCTGAAAAACCTTTCAAAAATAATTCACGCTCGTGTAAGTGAAATTATCAATTTGGTTTTCAATACAATAAAAAGTTACGGACACGAAGAGCACAAAAAGAAACTAATTGCAGGCATTGTGCTTACAGGCGGTGGAAGCCAGTTAAAACACATTCAGCAATTAGTGGAATACATCACAGGAATGGATACCCGTATTGGTTACCCTAACGAACATTTGGCAAACAATTCGGACACGAAGATAATTTCTCCAATCTATGCAACATCTATAGGACTGGTAATGAGTGCCATTGATTATGAAGCAGAAGAAATTATCCGACAAAAAATGGAGGCAATAAAGGAAGTTACACCTCCTCAGCCCGAAGTTGTATATCAAGAATCTCCCATCTCTGAAAATTTTGACACTTTTCAAGAAGAAAACACTGAAAATCAGGAAGAAGTCAAAAGAAAGCCAAGAGGATTTTGGGAAGGAGTAGGCAGACGAATTAAAGATTTTTTAGACAGTAGCGACGAATAAATAATAAAACAAATAGTTATGAGTACAAATGATATGAACAACACAGGATTGAAATTTGACTTACCCAAAGGTAAAAGCAATATTATCAAGGTTATAGGCGTTGGTGGTGGCGGCTGTAATGCCGTAAACCATATGCATATTCAAGGAATAAAAGGAGTGGATTATGTTATCTGTAATACAGATGCTCAAGCTCTTGAAAATAGTCCGGTTACCAATAAAATTCAATTAGGAGTAACACTAACGGAAGGATTAGGTGCTGGTGCGGACCCTGAAATTGGCGAAAAAGCAGCTGAAGAAAGCTTGGAGGAAATCCGCAAAGTTCTGGAAGGAAACACACAAATGGTTTTCATCACAGCAGGAATGGGCGGTGGAACCGGGACCGGAGCGGCTCCCGTGATTGCCAAGCAAGCCAAAGAAATGGGAATTTTAACAGTGGCTATTGTTACATCTCCTTTTACTTATGAAGGCCTAAAAAGAAGTAAACAAGCACAAGCAGGAATCAAAAAATTAAGAGAATGTGTTGATTCATTGATTGTTATCAATAATAACAAAATCTCTGAAATCTACGGAGACTTGGGTATCAGAGATAGTTACGCTAAAGCTGACGAGATCCTCTTGAAAGGAGCCAAAGGAATGGCAGAGGTAATCAGTAAGCACTATATCGTAAACATCGACTTGAATGATGCCCGCACTGTACTTGGAGAAGGAGGAACTGCAATTATGGGGTCTGCAATCGCCGAGGGAGAAAACAGAGCTTTCGAGGCTATTTCAGGAGCTTTAAATTCTCCTCTGTTAAATGACAACAAAATCACCGGAGCCAAAAACGCCTTGTTGTTAATCGTTTACGGAAGCAAACAAGCAACAACTAAAGAAATTGAAGAAATCAGTAATTACGTTCAGATGCAAGCTGGCGAAAATATGGCTGATTTAATCACAGGTATTGGTGAAGACGAGTCGTTAGGTGATGCTTTGTCAGTTACTGTAATTGCCACAGGGTTCGATGCCAATCAGCAACACGAAATCGTCAGTGGTGAGACGAAGAAAGTTATTCACGTGCTTGATGATACTCAACCCATTGTACACGATTTAACAGAACGTAACACCCCAATTGTGAACACGAATGAGTGGCAGCCTGTTTATCCAACACCTACTGCTCCTTCTTCTCAAGAAAAGAAACCAAATCCTCAGGCTTCTTCTCTTGCTGAATTGTTCAACATTTGGGTTGATTGTGAAGTACTTTCTCCAGAGCAGCTTTTCACAATTGTTGAAAAACCCAAAGCTACCTTGAACAACAATTCATTTGCAGCAAAAGAACGAGTTCAACCTCAAAGAGTTATAAAACAAGAACCTGTTAAAGAAATTAATAAAAATTCTGACACGCCCGTTTTCTTTCATTTGAGCAGTGATATTAATGACGATTACGAAGAACCAAAACAAATCACTCCAACTGTAAATCAAAAAGGAGAAATTCGTCATTCTCTGGAAGATTATATGGAACTGGAAAAAACTTTTAACGAAGCTAAACCGTTTTCTTCTCGTTCCACAACAGAGGAAAGCAGAAATGAATTCATCCTTTACAGAAAAGAAGAAGTTGAAACTCCAAAGCCTACAAACATTGACGAACAAGGACAAATGAGTATGTTTTTGGAAGATGAACCTCAAGAAATTGACCCTGTAAATAGCAGAATTTCAGACGTTATGGCAAGACGCTCGAACAGATTGCAAAGTTACAATCACACTTTTGGTTCGTCAAGCAACTATTCTGAAAGTAACCAGTCAAGAACTTCAATCAGTAAGGACAGTTCAGGTGAATACCAGATACGCAGAAACAATTCGTTCCTACACGACAATGTGGATTAACGGTTGAAAAATATTCTCATAACAAATAAATTTTTAAATTTTCTTAGCATTCCAATACAAAAAAACTGTATTGGAATGTTTTTATTTTCTCAAAAAACAATACTCTAAAAATCAATATATTATCAAAAAACTAATCAGCAAACAATGGAATAAATTTTCCTGCCTCCTTCTTCAGTAACTTCAAAAAAGATTTTCATTTCTTTTTTTATATTTAAAAAAAGATTAACTTTGGGGGATAATTTTTAATCTCTCTAAAAATAGAAAATTATGTTTAAAGAAAATAAGAAAGTTATGGCTGAAAACACATCATCAGGAAGTAGCAACAGAATCGTTGCCGAAACAAAATTTAAAGGAGATATAATTTCTAAAACTGATTTTAGAATTGATGGTGAGATTGAAGGAAATTTCCAAACAAGTGGAAAATTAGTCGTTGGAAGAACAGGACTTATTAAAGGTGTTGTTATTTGCGAAAATGCAGACGTTGAAGGTAAAATTGAAGGAACATTACGTGTAAATGGCGTGCTGAGTTTAAAATCAACTTCAGTAATTGAAGGAGAGGTTTTTACAGACAAACTATCTATTGAACCTGGGGCTATCTTCAATGTTTCGTGTACTATGAAAGGCTCTAAACCTCAGATTTCAAATGAAAAATTACAAATTGCCGACAAAGCAACTAAATAAGTGGATAAAATTCTCCCAAGCGGGACTGCAAATGGCTATTACCATAGCCATTTGTGTTTTTTTGGGCGATTGGTTGGACGGAAAATTCCCTAATCTGTACCCGCTATTTACTGTGGTTCTCTCCCTTTTAGGAGTTTTTGTGGCTATATATTCCGTAATCAGGCAAGTGATGAATATGTCTGACAAATCTTAATTATGAGTATTTTTTTTCGTTTTTTTCTTCTTATAATTGCCTTGACTGTTCTGACGTATTTTCCTTTGGAAACTATTGTCAGCAAGTACGGATTTTCGTCTTTTTTGGGAGTTGACAAGATTTCTCTATTTCACTTTAGCCTATCTGTATGTGTGATAAGTATCATTTACACAATCTACTTATTTTTAAGAAAATACACTGCTTTTGCTTTTCTTGGGACAGCTTTAATTCGTATGATAGCTATTATCATTTTTATTTTTCCTTTAATAAATAACACGGAAAAAACACCCATATCCGATACCTTATTCGTGATAATTCCTTACTTTATTTTCACAATCGTAGAGGCTATTTTCACAGTAAAGCTAATCAAACGGAAGGCTGAAAACTAAAAAGAAGACAAACCTGTGTTCTTTAAATTCACTAATTTTCTTTGTAGCCAAATCGCCTCAATTGCCGTGCGTTGGAACGCCAATCTTTGTTTACTTTTACAAATATCTCAATATGAATTTGTTTTCCGAAAAATTTCTCTAAATCGGCACGAGCTTGCACACCCACCTTTTTGAGCGCCTCACCTTTATGACCGATGATAATTCCTTTTTGAGTTTCACGCTCCACCATAATCACCGAGCGAATATGAATGATTTGTTCGGATTCAACAAAAGCTTCTGTTTCAACCTCAACCGCATACGGAATTTCCTTTTTGTAATTCAGTAAAATTTTCTCACGGATGATTTCATTAACAAAAAATCGTTCGGGTTTGTCCGTCAATTGGTCTTTTGGGAAAAAAGGAGGTGATTCGGGCAATAATTCCAAAATACGATTGAATACTTCCCCAGTTTGAAAACCTTCCAAAGCCGAAATCGGGAAAATTTCTGCCTTTGGAACTTGTTCTTTCCAATAAGCAACCTGATTTTCTAATTCTTCCTGCGAAGATTTATCGATTTTGTTAATTAAAAGAAGAATTGGAACATTCATTTTGTTTATTTTTGCAAAAAAAGCTTCATCTTTGAGCTCTTTCTCCCCTACTTCAACCATATAAATGAGAATATCGGCATCTTCTAAGGCACTTTTCACGAAATCCATCATTGAATGTTGCAATTCATAGGCAGGTTTAATAATCCCAGGTGTATCTGAAAATACAATTTGGAAATCATCACCACTTACAATTCCAAAAATACGATGCCTTGTTGTTTGAGCTTTTGAAGTAATTATGGACAACCGCTCACCAACAAAGGCATTCATCAAAGTAGATTTTCCAACATTTGGATTGCCTATAATATTTACAAAACCTGATTTATGCATAAAACGAGAAATTTAATACGCAAATGTACTGAAAAAATAAACACAAAAAATGGTTTGCCGTAAAAACAAACCATTTTTAAACCTCTAAAAATCGTGTATCTATGATGGCTCCACGCCCCCGACAAGGAAATCTTGCCATTCTTTGAGTTCCTGCCACTTGCCTTGATATGCTAACTCTGCTTGACGAGGCCACGTGCCGGGATTATGAATGATAAATCGTTCTCCTCCGATGGTAAGAATTTCTTTAAGCCTTTCCACTGATGTTTCCGAAAGTTTTTTCCAAGTAGAAATTCCGTTTTCTTTAAACAATTCCTGAATTTTAGGACCTATTCCCTCAACGATTGTCAAATCATCTTCTTTGATTTTCTTACCGAAAACAAGTCTTGCAGCTTCTTCATCGAACAAAAATTGAGGAACTGGCGGTCTTTCCAAATCTTTTATTTGGCTTTGGAATCCAAAAATTTCATTTTCTTTGGATTTAAGTTTCTCTTCTAAATCAAATCGTATTCTTTCAAATTCAGAACGTTCTTTTTCAAAATCATTTAGCATATTTTTACGAAGCGACTCGCAATCATCAAACTTGCTTTGAAATCCTGAAATTTCACTTGTTTTTAGCTTAAGTTTTTCTTCCAAGTCGATTTTTATCTTCTGAAACTCGGAACGTTCCTTTTCAAAATCTTTCCGCATATTTTCACGGATTGATTCGCAATCGTCTAATTTTTTACACGCACAACGCTTGCCAAGTAAATAACCTAACAAAGCACAAATAAGTCCAACGATAATAGGTATAATCCAACACAACATATTTTTTGTAATTTAATGATTAACAATTTATTTTGATTATTCTAAAGTAATTTCAACTCTTCTGTTTTGGGCACGCCCTTCTTGGGTTTTGTTACTTGCGATGGGTTTGTCCGGTCCGTGCGAAATTACCTCAACAAGTGACTCAGGAAAGTTATTTTTAACCAAATACGATTTCACAAAAGCCGCTCTTTCTTCTCCCAAACGCAAATTGGAAGGTCGTTTCCCAACATTATCCGTATGTCCGATAACTTGCACACAGGCGCCTTCCACGTGCGAAATGTAATCGTTCAATTTTTGAATTTTTTCGCGTTCTTCCATCGTGAGATTGATGTGCGACTCACCCGTTTCAAAGTACAATCGGATAGGATTTTCACGAAGTTCTTTAGCAAAAGCCTTGAAAGATTCCATTTTTTCTGTCTGACTTTCAGCAGTTACCTCCGTTACCTCAAAAACGGTGGCAATATCTGCTTCTTCCAAGTTCTTTCCTATGCCTTGCTCCAATCGGTCTGAAATTTTTAACTGTCGGGAAGGGAAGCCTCTTTTCTCGAAGTACATTTTAACGGCGTTAGCCCTTGCCAAACCAATTGTAGGAAAAACAGAATGATTCGTTTCATCTGAGGAATACAAGCCAATAATTTCCAATACTTTAGACTCATTTTCTTTGAAATGTTCTTTTGATTGGTCAATTAAAGCATCTATTTGCGCAACTACGGGACGAATTTCATACGAATTTTTCGTGAATTTGAAATTATCCGTATGCTCTAATTTCAAAGGGCTGGTAACAATCAAAAAACCTAACGTTTTTTGCTTTTCCTTAGGAAGTTCTTCTTTTACAGTCTGTTCAGAGGAATTATTTGAGCAACAAACTGCCTGACAACAAAAATGGTACTGCAAAAAAGCACCAAGAATGATGGTCAATAAAATACCAAGTAAGTAAAAAAGTTGTTTCATAGTTTTCTTGTTGAAATACAGTCACAAAGTAACAAAAGATATACAAATAAAGCAACTCTATTTTAACATAAAAACTACTGAATAACAATATTTTAAGAATATAAAAAGATAAAAAAAATTGATTTTCAAACACATACAGAAAATCATCTCAAAATCAGCGGTTAAACTTTAACATTACTTTATGCTATATTCCTATTTTTCAGCACATAACATCAGAAAAATACAAAACTTAGTACCGCCCTAATATATAAAAAAATCACACAGATAACATTTCATATCTGTGTGATTTCAGCGTTTTAACCTATCAATTTAGCTACATCTTTAGCGAAGTAAGAAGCGATGATATCCGCTCCTGCTCTTTTAATAGCGGTTACTTGTTCGAGCATTACCGCATCGTGGTCAAGCCAACCTTTTTCGGCAGCGGCTTTGAGCATTGCATATTCGCCCGAAACCTGATACACCGCAACGGGAACTTCCGACATATTTTTCACCTCGCGAACGATATCCAGATAGCACAGCCCAGGCTTAACCATCACAATATCTGCACCTTCTTCAATATCCATTCGGGTTTCTCTGATGGCTTCCAAACGATTGTGATAATCCATTTGATATGTTTTTTTGTCTTTCGGAATATCCTGAATATCAACGGGAGCACTATCCAAAGCATCACGGAAAGGACCATAAAAAGCAGAAGCATATTTGGCACTGTACGACATTATCCCAACATTCTGGAAATCATTATTTTCCAATGTTTCACGGATATTCAATATTCTTCCGTCCATCATATCGCTGGGAGCAACAAAATCGGCACCCACCTGAGCGTGTGAAAGGCTCATTTGGCAAAGGGCATCTACTGTGGCATCGTTGGCAATTTGTCCGTTTTCGATAATTCCGTCGTGTCCGTAAACAGAATATGGGTCAAGTGCTACATCAGTCATTACCAACATCTGCGGAACGGCATTTTTCACGGTTTTAATGGCACGTTGCATTAATCCGTTAGGATTAGCAGCTTCCGTTCCTTTGTTATCTTTCAAATTGTCAGGAACTTTCACAAACAACAACACCGATTTCAAACCTAATTTCCAAAGCTCCTTCACTTCTTTTTCAAGCAAATCCAAGCTATATCGGTAATAATTTGGCATTGACGCGATTTCTTCCTTCACTCCTTTACCTTCCACCACAAAAAGTGGCACCAAAAAATCATCGGGCGTAACAATGGTTTCACGAACCAAACTACGAATGGCTTCGGTGGTACGCAATCTTCGGTTTCTTCTTAATGGATACATATTTTTCTCAAAAAAATTAAAATATTCAAAAAATTAAACAATCTAAAAAAAGTATTTTTTAGTTTATTAACTTCTTGAAAGCAATTGCTTTATAATTATATGGAACAAGTTCTATCGCCTTATCGTATTGAAGTAATGCAAGAGATTTATCTCCCTTAAATTCATACAACAGCCCCAAAAGAACATAGTACTCTCCTATTTGACTTTTTTGTGTATCATTCATTTTATTAATGTCAACTTCGTCTAATGTCTCTTGCATTTTCTTTATAAGCACTTCCACTTCTTTTTTGCTTTCAGAAGAAGCATCTTGTGTTGCTTTTTTGATGTAAAACGTCTTAAAATCACTCATTCCTTTCAGATAAATATCGCAATTATCAAGTGACTGTACAAGCATTTTTTTTCCTAATTGCCTTCCAAAAAGTCTTTCTCTTTCATAATCGGATAAGTTTGAATCAGGATAATTCAGTATTGCAAATTTACGTATATCAGCATACAGAATCTCATTTTCAGTGTATTGTTTCATTATTTTGGCTATACAATCCACCCATACTTGGGGAATTTGCTCTCCGTCTTTGCCTACAGATTCTTTTTCCAAGCAAGTACACCAATCCTTACTAAACATTGTTTCCAATTCTGCCTGAGTCAATTGTTTTTGTGCACAACCAAGATAAATGGACAGTATCAATGTAACTAATACAATTTTTCTTTTCATTTTTATAAAGCTAAAAATTTGATTTTATTAATGCTTTGAAATAATACCAAATCAGTAAAAAAAATAGACTTCCTAATAGCACAAAGGTATTAAAAAATTGTAAACTTTGTCCTTTTTAGGATTGTTTTTTTAATAATTTACCCTTTCTCAAGTTCAAAGATAGTAATTTCAGGACGAACATTCAACCGAATTTTCTGCGAATGTCCCAACCCACGATTGATATAAAGTGTTCTTCCGTCAGATAAGTTGAATTTTCCTGCGGTATAATTTTTATTTTTCACGGGAAGTATTGGAGGTGGTAAAAAAGGTGGTTTGCATTGCCCTCCGTGTGTATGTCCGGAAAGAATCCATCCTTTGTAATTGTGCCATACATCCAAATCGCACACATCAGGATTGTGGCAAAGCACTATATTTGCCTTAGTTGGTTCATAATTTGCAAAAGCTTTTTCTGCATCAGTTTGCTTTGCCCAATAATCATCAAGCCCAATAAAATTTAATCCTTCCATTTCCACAGAAGAATTTCTGAGCACAACAATTCCCTCTTTTTCAATTGTTCTTGTTATTTGGTCAGCAACTTCGGATTCACTCCACTCAAATCCGTAATCGTGATTTCCCAAAATAGCAATTGTACCAAGATTACCTTTGACGCTCTCTTCAAACACTTCTTCGAGTTTATCGTGCATCAGCCGTTCTTGATGAAGCGTAACATAATCGCCTGTATACACCACAAAATCAGGATTATATCTCTTTGCCTCTTTTAGCGAATTTATTAGGTAAGAATTATCTACCCGATTTCCCGTGTGAATATCACTTATCTGCATTAAAGTTTTGCCAACCAACGATTCAGGGAGATTCTTAATAGGCATTTTTACACGGACAAACTCCAACCAGTGAGGCTCAATTCTCCAAGCGTACAAGCCCGTCAAAGCCGTTACACCCACAGTTCCCCAAAAACTTTTCTTTATAAAACTTCGTCTATTCACTTACTGATTTTTCTTTTGAAAGAGGATTCACGACAATTTTTGTACCACAGCATTGTAGATACTTTTGACAAATATAAAACGTCCTGATTTTCTATTTTTTACTTGGAGTAACCTTTTTGAAGCTCTTTGTATTTTTCACATTCCAACTTCACTTGGTAGCCTCACACCTAATTTTTTGCAATTTTCAGCGTAGTTGTTCTTTGAGTCAAGCCCAAAAATGGTAAAAAGTTCGTTTTTAGCCTCTTCCCACTTGGGGTTTCGCAAGTCCTCTTTCCATATCCAATGATTGGGGTCAATCCCAATGCCTTTTAGTGCATTGTTGATTTCAAAATTATCGTATGCAGGCGAAAAACCAATGGTATTGTGTTTGAGTTCATTTTCCTTTAAAACTTGTTGTAACTTACTGGAAATATGTTTATCAAAATCACTTCGTTTCATTTCCAAGTGAATAAATCCCCATTGTAGTGTACAGATTTCAGGAGCGTTGTAATCCGTGAAACCGTAATAAAACGATATAGGAAAATCATACGCCTCATCTGCAATAGGCTCGTAGTCAATCACTTGATATTCACCATAGAAAAACGCATTATCCATCATCACCGAAGCAGGCAAAACAGATTGACTTTTAAGTATTTGTAAATCAACATTTTTAGTAGAAGATGCAAAAACAAACAACTGTACCAGCACAGGTTTTCCCATCAGCCAAAACAATTTATGGTCAAGAGGTAAAACATTGGTTTTCCGAACTTTATCTATATCCATCAAAATCCTGCCAAAACCAAACTCGGTACGGTTGAGCTTAAAGCAAAAATAATCGCCCTGTTTGAATTTTAAATTCTGCCGTTTTAACTGTCTGAATTTTTCAATTTCCTCAAAATGATTTTCAGGCGAATTTTGGATAAATTCATCTATTAAATCGGTAGGTTTCAGTCCTTTTTGCACAGGATACTCCCACAATCTTCGGTAAAAGGACGTTTGTGAGGTAAGGCTTCCTATGGTTAAATCTCCATATTCACCCACCGACAGATAAACCCCGATGGGCGTGCGTTTTTCAAAAGTAGAAGCATTGAGTTTCTGTTCTTTTCCTCTGGAAGTTTTCGGCAAAAGCACTTCTCTGTTGCGAGTCTGCTCGTTGTAATGGGCTTCTTTGTATTCCTTTTCGGTGGAGATAATACGGCGTTTGATAGTATCGCCATCAAAATACAAAATGCTATCGGGACGATGCATATCGCCTTTCAAAATCACTCTATTCCAATGAGATGCGATTGGGTCAAGCCCAAAATATCTTCGTTGGTGGTTGTTTAGTTCGTACATTTGTTGTTCTACGTTTATCAAATTACCTTTCACAGTACAAAGGTAACACCATTTGGAGTAAAACAAAATAAATTTCCAAAAAAGTTTGTCGAAAACAGCAACTTGCTCCGTATTTATGCCAAATTCTTACAGAAACATCATTCATTTGTGGTTTTATTCTGAAAATGACGTAAAAAAGGCGTATCAAAAATTAAAGAAAAAAGCTGAAATCCTCATATCTTTGCGAAAAATTAGGAGGCTATGAATATCGAAAAACTATCACAAAAAATTAAGGAATTACGAAAAGTTAAATGTCTTTCGCAAGAAGAATTGGCAACCCAATCGGGAGTTTCTCTCCGAACGGTTCAACGGGTGGAAAATGCAGAAAGCACTCCTTCGGGAGAAACTTTAAAACGTATTTTAACTACTTTGGGCACTTCATACGAGGCACTAATTACTGAAACTATAACCGAAAAACCCTTGCGAACCCTACAAGGTGTAAAAGAGTATCTGCATATTTTTAGTGATAAACTGATAATCAATAGGTCTGTTATTCCTGAAAATATCACAAAAACTTACGAAAAATCCATTTCGTTTTTGTTTAAAACGTTAGGTGTTGTATTTATTGGAACATTATTATTTTCTATAATAGCCGTTGTATTTTTCTTTTTGGACAACACTGATTTGGCTATTTTTGCAACTGGTTTTGCAACCATTTTTCTGATAGTGACTTTCCTCATAATGTGGTTTTCTTCGGGAGCAGCTCCCTATATTGAACGTAAACATATTGTAGCAACAAAAATAGAGAACACGAAACTCGGAAATATTCATTTCATAGTAACTTACCGAGACGGAAAACGTATAAAAGAAAGATCAATTACTTTCGAAACTCGTGATTTAACCTATATTCAAGAGGGATTACTATCAGAAAACCTCATTGAAACCAACAAAGTAAGTCAAAACTATGACACTTTAATTATTATGTTCTCCATACCTGTATTATCTTCCTTAACAAGATTTTCTGATAAATTTGATTTTCCTGTAGTTATTACTCTATGGAGCTTAACTGGTATTGTTTGTATAATAATCAAAGTCATCATAAAATCAATTCGAAATAACAAAAAATACGCTCAATCACTTTAAACTTTTCCAAACAAAAACGCACCAAATAATTGAGTTATTCGGTGCGTTTTTTTAAATTTATAAAATTATTTCTATTCCATCATATAAGTTGCATCAATGAGTGTATTTTGTTGATTTTTAGATTGCAGTGCGTAATTAAATCCTTTACGAACGCAAAATGCCCCAATTTCTCCACTTTTACTTAAAGCGATAAATCCAACTTGCAGATGTTCCAATTCGGGCGAGTTTTTGTACAAATCATAAATGCGTTTAGTAACGATTTCACAAGCTTCTTGCGGAGATTTCCCGTGTCGCATCAACTCCACCACCATCGCACTGCCTGCCGTACGGATAACCGCTTCGCCTAAACCTGTTGCTGCGGCTGCTCCTACTTCATTATCCAAAAACAGACCTCCGCCGATGATAGGTGAATCTCCCACTCTACCTGCCATTTTCCAAGCCATTCCGCTGGTGGTACAAGCTCCGGAAAGATTCCCGTTTTCATCCAACGCTAACATACTAATCGTGTCGTGGTTTTCAATATTGATAATAGGCTTATATTGAGAGGTTTTTAGCCATTCTTCATAAGCCTTCTTTGACTTTTCAGTTAGTAAATCTTCTTCTTTAAATCCCTGTGAAAGAGCAAATTGCTTAGCTCCGTCACCCACGAGCATTACGTGAGGCGTTTTTTCCATCACCAAACGAGCTACCGAAATGGGGTGCTTGATATTTTTCAGGCAAGCCACCGAACCCGCATTGTTTTGGCTGTCCATAATGCAGGCATCGAGCGTTACGTTTCCTTCTCGGTCGGGATAGCCTCCGTAACCTACGGAAGTTTCTTCGGGGTCGGCTTCAGCAGTCATCACGCCTTTTTCAACGGCATCTAAAGCATTTCCGCCCGAAGCGAGAATTTCCCAAGCAGCGTCATTGGCTGGCAATCCGTGATTCCAAGTGCTGATAACCACAGGTTTTACATTGACAGACGCTGTTTCTTCAGAGGTTTTTTCTGATGAATTCGATTTACAAGCAACTAAAAATAAAGGAATTGCAAAAAGATAAATTGTTTTCATTTCTATAAGTTTTGGTGAATCATTTTTATGAAGAATTCGGTTTCTTTTCGGAAAATTTCAATCGGGTAAGAATGTTCCATTTTGTTAATTAAGTGGATTTCAACATTCTGATTTTCAGAAATATCGTCACGAAGTAATTCCAAAGATTGCCAAGGCAGAATAACCTCATCCTGCAACCCGATTACAATTTGCATATACTGGGAGTATGAGCGATTGAAATTCGTAACGATGGGCATTTCACTGCGGAAAGCCAACGCGGGATTGAACAACAAACAGGGTTTTTGCAAGGCTTGAGCTAAATAGTAAGTTACTAATCCTCCGGCACTTGACCCAACTATAGCATCTACATCGTGGTATTCTTCCTGCAAGGTTTGAAACAGATTAGGCGTATTTTTATAGTCCAAAACAGGAGCAAAAACCGTTGCATATTGCTGCAAAACTTCTCTTCGGTCATCTTGCAGAAAACTATCCAATCCGTGTAAATACAGTATTTTCATTTTCGTGTATTTTTTAGAAAATTTGCATCATTAGTTCCCTAACGATACTTTTTCCAATTTTCTCTTATCCAGTATTTTAATCTTCTTCACACGCGTTTCAATCCATTTATTTTTACTAAATTCGGAAAGCATCCTGATGAGTGATTCTGTTGCAGAACCTATCATATTTCCAATTTCTTCACGTGAAAGTTGAATATTGATATAACCTTGTTCGTCGGTTCCGAAATTATTTTCTAAGAAAAGTAACGTATCTGCTAAACGCTGTTTTACAGTCTTTTGTGCCAAATCAACAATCGCGTTGTCGGCTTTCTTCAATTCATCACACACATTTCGGAATACTTCTACGGAAAACCCTACGTTTGTTGCAAAAAAATTAAATACTTCCTCTTTCGGAATAAAACAAACTCTCATATCGGTCAGAGCTATCGCACTCAAATTCACAGGGTCGCGAGCAATAACGCTGCGTTGCCCCAAGATATCTCCTTTTCCGACAAAACGAACAATTTGGCTTTTCCCGTTGGCACTCAGCTTACTAAGTTTGCAAATTCCTTCTTTAATACAATAAACACCTGCGAGTACATCACCTTCTTCAAAAATAACTTTACCCTTTTTTATTATTGAAGCCGTTTTGCATTCAGAAATAACCCGAAGTTCACCATCATTGAGCGTTCTTAGCATTTTTTGATGCCTTACAAAACAATGTTCGCACTTCGTATCCGCTTGATTACTCATATGTTCTTGTATTTTATCGCAAAGATAAAATTTTTTATGATAATTATCATATCTTTGCGAAGAAATAAAACTTTGCTTAAACTAACTTTTTCACCTGTGCAAAGTGAACAAACTCACTAAATATGAATTGCTATCATTGTGGAAATGAATTTGATAACGAACCACTTTCGGCAGACGACAAGGTCTTCTGTTGTTTGGGTTGCAAAACGGTTTATGAAATTCTGTCAGAAAATAATTTATCCTCATACTACGATATTGAGCAAAATCCGGGAGCTCGCCCTGAAGAATCGTTAGAAAAATATTCTTTCTTGGACAATGAAAAAATCGTAGAAAAGTTGCTTGAATTTAACGACGGAAATATTCAAATTGTAAATCTGTACATTCCTCATATTCACTGTAGTTCCTGTATTTGGGTGCTTGAAAATTTAGACAGATTGCATTCCGCAGTGGGAGGCTCTGTGGTTAATTTTCCTCAAAAAACAGTGCGTATTACCTTCAATTCCGACAAAGTTTCTCTTAAGGAATTAGTGTTGTTATTGGCTCACATTGGCTATTCTCCATACATCAGCTTGGAAGATTATCAGACGAAGAAAAACAAACCTAACCGACAGATTTACTACAAATTAGGTGTAGCTGCCTTTGCTTTTGGGAATGTAATGTTACTTTCTTTTCCTGAATATTTTGAAGCAGACGAGTTTTGGATTGAACAATACAAACCTTTCTTTCGTTGGATAATGTTTTTTCTGTCCTTGCCTGTGATGTTTTACTCGGCTTCGGATTATTTTATTTCGGCATATAAAGGCATC
The DNA here is from genome assembly GCF_002302635.1 of Capnocytophaga stomatis. Lineage (NCBI taxonomy): Bacteria > Pseudomonadati > Bacteroidota > Flavobacteriia > Flavobacteriales > Flavobacteriaceae > Capnocytophaga > Capnocytophaga stomatis. Next base: position 1,826,709 of record NZ_CP022387.1, on the reverse strand, counting down.
AGAAGCAAGATTTTAAATATTGATATTCCTTTGGCTTTGGGGATTTTGGCTATGTTCGTTCGTAGTTGCTACGATATTTTTACGGATTCCGGTCAAGGATTTTTTGACAGCCTGAACAGCTTGGTTTTCTTGCTTTTAATCGGAAAATTCTTCCAGCAACGAACATACAGTTTTCTCTCCTTTGAAAGAGATTATAAGAGTTATTTTCCCATCGGAATTACTAAAATTCTCCCTGACGGAAAAGAGGAAAGCGTTCAAGTTTACGATATTGCTCAAGGAGATAGATTACTAATTAGAAATCAAGAACTTATACCCGTAGATGCTATCTTGATTCGAGGAGAAGCTCACATCGATTACAGTTTTGTGACGGGTGAAGCCAATCCTGTTCAAAAAATCAGCGGAGATAAGCTTTTTGCAGGAGGAAAACAAACGCAAGGAGCCATTGAAATTGAAGCACTTAAAGGAATTTCACAAAGTTATTTAACTCAGCTTTGGAGTAATGAAATTTTCAGTAAAGATAAGGACGACAAATTCAAAACCCTGACAGATAAAGTTAGTAAATACTTCACAATCATAATTTTAGCAATATCTTTTATCTCTTTGTTCGTTTGGATTTATTTGGCATATAAAAATCTTGCCGAGCCTGTGATGCCTTTGAATGTATTCACCGCGGTTTTGATTATCGCTTGCCCGTGTGCATTGGCTATTTCTGCTCCGTTCACTTTGGGGAATATGTTGCGTATTTTCGGACAACGTAAATTATACCTGAAAAACAGCAAGGTTATTGAAAAAATGGCAAAAATCGACACGATTATTTTCGATAAAACGGGAACAATTACCACTGCCAACAAATCGGATTTGACTTACGAAGGAACAGAATTAACACCTGAGGAACAGATAGTTATAAAAAAGACATTACGAAACTCCAACCATCCGCTTAGTAGGCAAATTTATGATTACTTAACTGTTTCGGACACTTCAAATTTCATTAATAATTTCAAGGAAATCACAGGAAAAGGAATCGAAGCCAAAATTGGTGACGTTTTTGTTAAAATAGGTTCAGCAAAATTTATTGGCAAGGAAATAGACAAAGACAATCTGAAAACAAGTGTGCATATTTCGCTAAACGGAATCTACAAAGGTTGTTTCATTTTCAGCAATTCTTACCGAAAGGGAATTTCAGAGTTGTTCAAATCTTTAGCAAGTAAATATAAGTTGGTAATTCTTTCGGGAGATAATGAAAGTGAGCGAGATACGTTGGAAAAATTACTTCCTTCCAATTCCACTATTTTGTTCAACCAAAAGCCTGATGACAAATTAAATTATATCGAATTATTGCAGAAAGAAGGCAGAAAAGTAATGATGATAGGTGACGGACTAAACGATGCCGGAGCGTTGAAACAGAGCGATGTAGGAATTGCCTTAGCCGAAAATGTAAATGTGTTTTCTCCTGCTTGTGACGGAATTATGGATTCTACCAAAATTGGTGATTTGAGGGCTTTTTTAAAGCTTTCCGAAAAATCAATACAGATTATTAAAGGAAGTTTTATGCTTTCATTTCTGTACAATATTATAGGGGTTTCGTTTGCTGTAATGGGACATTTGTCTCCTTTGGTAGCAGCCATTCTGATGCCGTTGAGCTCCATTACTATCGTGCTTTTCACCACTCTGAACACGAATATAGCCGCAAGGAAATTGAAATAGTTCAATATTGAGTAGAAACAAAAAAAGAGTGATTTTTAAATCACTCTTTTTTAACCTCGTAGCGGGAACAGGACTCGAACCTGTGACCTTCGGGTTATGAGCCCGACGAGCTACCTACTGCTCTATCCCGCGATTTCTGGGTGCAAATATACAACAATATTTTATACTACCAAACTTATTGATAAAAAAATCTGAAAAAACTATTCTACGTACACGCGTTTTATCCTTCGGGAAAGCGATGTAATTAGCTCATATGAAATGGTTTGTGCCGTTTCTGCGAGAATTTCGGAAGTGTGTTTTTCATCAAAAATAATTACCTCATCTCCTTCCTTGCAATCAATTTCCGTAATATTAACCATCAGCATATCCATACAAACATTGCCCACAATCGGAGCTTTTTTATCGTTAATATACACAAAACCAATGCCTTTGCCGTAAATTCTATTCAGTCCGTCGGCGTGCCCTACCGAAATAGTTGCTGTTCGAGTAGGGATTTCAGCCTGAAAACCAAAGTTATACCCCACATATCCGCCTTTGGGAACATCGTGAATTTGAGAAATCAAACTTTTTAAAATGGTTATCGGACGGAAATTCGGCTGATATTCAGCATCATTCCCAAAACCATACATCCCAATTCCGCTGCGAACCATATCAAAATGTGCCTGCGGATAGTTCAAAATTCCCGAAGTATTACAATTATGATACAACACCTTATATGGAAAATATTTTTCAATAATTTTCTGACATTCAACAAATTTACGAATTTGTTCCTGCATACAATCTTCAGCGTTTTTGTCTTCCGAAGCAAACAAATGCGAATATGCCGTTCTTACCCTGACTTGCTTTTTATCTGATAAAATCTGACAAACATCTTCAATTTGCTCTGGAAGAAACCCTAAGCGATTCATTCCCGTATTACACTTAATGTGAACAGGATAACTATCCAAATTTTTATCCGTAGCGAAATCAAGGAATGCTTCCAAGGTTCGATATGAATACAAAGTAGGTTCTAACTCATACGTTACAATTTCTTGAAAATGTGCCACTTGCGGATGAAGCACCAAAATAGGCTTTGTTACTCCCGAATTGCGTAACTCAACACCTTCCGAGGCATAAGCCACAGCAAAATAATCTGCTAAGTCCTTTTTTTCCAAATATTTGGCTATTTCACAATGATTATTCCCGTATGAAAACGCCTTTACCACCGCCATAAATAGCGTATTTTCTTTCAATTTGCTTTTCAGGAAGTTTACATTGTGTTCCAAATTATCCAAACGGATTTCCAAAGTGGTTTCTTGTACTGATGTATGTTCGTTTTGCTCTTCTTTTTCTGTATTCATATGTTAATTTTTGTACTTACAATCCTTTTTCTCCTATTTACCGACTGATTTTTCATCTTTTATCGGGTTGGAAGTTCTTTTTCAAAGGTAAGTTTCAACACATAATCGGGAGATTCAGGTGTTTTTGGGAATTTTAGCAGTATTCCGTCTTTATCTTGAGTAAATTTAATCGCTTTTTTGCCATTATATTCAACGGCTTTGATAAGTTTATTGCCCGAATAAGGCAAAAATAAGGCTTTGTCAGTCAAATCCAACACGTGAACGTATAATGTCTTCCCTTTTTGAGTCGTTACTCCCCAATGGCTCGGTGGGACAACTCCTCCTCTTGTCCCCTGAATGGTAGGTGCGTAGGTTTGCATCCATTGTCCCATTTCTTTAAGGCGTTGCACGGCTACGGCAGGGATTTCTCCATTAGCTTCTGGCCCTACATTCATCAGTAAATTAGCATTTTTGCCTGCTGCTTTAACTAAATACTGAATAAGCGTTTTGGTGGACTTATAATTCTGGTCAGTAATTTTATAGCCCCACATTCCGTTCATTGTTTCGCAGGTTTCCAGCGGTAGGCGACTGATATCCTGCCCTGATAATCCAGCTTTGTTCTCACCAGGGAGGTCACGTTCAAATATTTGAATGTCTTCTCCGACAAAAGGCGTGATATGATGATTATTTCCGATAAGGCAAGCGGACTGCAAGCCGTGAATGAGTTTATATTGCTCGTCCAGATTCCACGTTTTGGCGGTCATTCCGTCAGGATAAATGTCTTTATCCCACATTCCGTCGAACCAGATAGCTCCTATCTTGCCGTAATTGGTAAGAAGTTCAGTAAGTTGGTTATTCATAAAGGTGTGATAATCTTCCCACTTGCCGTGATTGGTTCTTCCCGTGCCTTTGCCGGTACGTCCCAAAGGATAATAATCAGCCCGACGCCAATCCAAATGCGAATAGTACAAATGCAGACGTATTCCCTGCTTTTGGCATTCTTGTGCAATTTCTTTGATGATATCACGCCCAAAAGGTGTTGCCTTTACGATGTTATAATCACAGTGTTTCGTATCGAACATAGAAAATCCGTCGTGGTGGCGGGTAGTTATTGTAATGTATTTCGCCCCCGAAGCCTTAATGGCGGAAACCCACTCGGCTGCATTGAACTTTGCAGGATAAAAACCCTTAGCTATCTTTTCATATTCTTGCCAATGCAGATTTTTATTGTGCATAACCCACTCACCATCAGCGAGCATACTGTAAATTCCCCAATGGATAAAGATTCCGAACTTATCGTCCTGAAATGTTTCTCTAGCTTTTAGGTTCTCGGGTGATGGTTTATAATTGGGCTGGGCTTTTACCAAAAGAATTCCGAGGAAAACCCCGATGATGCTTGTGATGAAGTGTTTTGTTGTCATATTTTTTGTATTTAGGGTTGATGGTCTAACTAACTCTATATAGCTTGTCTTTTTTATTTCCGTTCTTTTGTCTTGAAACAAAAGAACCAAAAATTCAAGACTTTGGATACTCCGCTAAAAATCAATTCATTTCACTGGAAATCTCCAAACTTGCTCCCTGCGGTCGCTTCGAACAGTGGATATTTCCTGCGTTCTATTCATTGATTTTCTTAACGCTTCGTCTCCAAGGTCGAAAATCACTCTTGAAAATAGTGACAATTCAAAATGGGTTAGTTATAATTATTTTAGGTACTTCTTGTTTCATTCTTTCTTTGCTGTTTTCTTAAAAAAGAAGTTAGAAAAAAGACTTATTTTGGTTGTTTTAAAAATGAATCCCCTCCAACATTATGATTGAAAGGGATTCGAAACATATGAAAACTTATTTTTTGTCGTCAAACATATGTTTTGCGTAATTTACCTTCATTATATCAAAGATGTTTCTGATAGAAGAGATACGCTCCTTAAATTGGTTGTAATCTTTCTGTGCTAAGGGTGTCCATTGCACTTCGGAAAGGGCTGTCATACGCGGTGCTACCAAGTATTCGGCTTGTTCGGGGGAATGTACGTATTCCGTCCAGAGGTTTGCCTGCACTCCCCAAATGAGTTTAGCTTGTTCAGCAGTAAATTCAGCAGGTACGGGGTCGTAGGAGTATGTTTTCTCGACAGTGGTAAGGCAACAGATGCTCAAGTAAGGTTGTTTGGTCTCTGCATCTACTGCATCTTGATAATGGTCGAAGTAACAATATCCACCAGGGGTCATAATGGCTTTATGTCCTGCTTTGGCGGCTGCAATTCCACCTTCCACGCCTCGCCAACTCATCACGGTAGCATTAGGGGCTAATCCACCTTCTAAAATTTCGTCCCAACCGATAATTTGCCGTCCTTTACTGTTTAAGAACTTCTCTATACGGCTTATGAAATAACTTTGTAGCTTCTCTTCCTTCGTATGTTTCTTCCCATCAATAGGACTTGGCTCTGTATCGTCCTTTAATCCCAATTGTTTGATAACTTCCTGAGCTTGTGCAGACTCTTTCCACTCTTTTTTCGGTGCTTCATCACCCCCGATGTGAATATATTCACTTGGGAAGATATCCATCACTTCGGTAAGCACATTTTCCAAGAACTGGAAGGTTTCTTCCTTCGGTGCTAAGATTTGTTCAAAGATTCCCCAGTATTCGCCCACTTTGTAAGGACCTGTTCCGTTACCAAGTTCGGGATATGCAGCCAAAGCGGCAAGCATATGTCCGGGCATATCGATTTCGGGAATGACCGTGATATGACGGTCAGCGGCATATTTTACAATTTCGCGAGCTTGTTCCTGCGTATAGAAGCCTCCGTAGCGTTTTCCATCGCCTTTGAAGACAGCATCTTTGGCAGCTCCCGGAAAATTCTTGCCAATGGCGGTCTGTTCACGCCACGCCCCCACTTCGGTTAGTTTTGGGTACTGCTTAATTTCAAGTCGCCAGCCTTGGTCTTCGGTTAAGTGCCAGTGAAAACGATTCATTTTGTGCAACGCCAGCAAGTCGATGTACTTTTTAATGAAATCCATTGAGAACATATGCCGCCCTACGTCCAGATGCATTCCGCGATAAGCAAAACGAGGTGCGTCTTCAATCTTTACGGAAGGAATAACGTAATGTACCTCACCTTTTTCGGTAGTTACCTCCTTAATCATTTGGCGCAGGGTTTGCAATCCGTAGAAAACCCCTTGTGCATTGTTACCGCTAATGGTTATCAGCTTTGAATTTCCGTCGATTTTGTAACCTTCTTCCTCAGAAACTCTTTGGTCGATGTGTAGGAAAATACCTTTTTCAAATTTCCCCTCTGTTCCGAAGGTAACATCAACTCCGGTTTGCAATTTGATGTACTCTTTCAAGAACTCGGCTTCTTTTTGAAGCTCGTTGTCAAAATAAACCTTTGTTTTTCCATTCAAAAGGAAACGTCCGTTTTGGATTTCCAACTTCTGCGGAAGCGGAACCACCGCATAATCAGTCGCTACGTTTTGAGTTTCAGCATACGGATTCTTTTCCTCGCAGGAAACCAACGCAAAAGCCAAGGCAATGGCTAATATACCTCTTTTCATACGTGTTAATTTATATTGTTAATTAATTTTTCTACTTGTAATTGTGTTAAATTTTATCCGAATTTCTTCTTTCTCTATTCTTTTCCTTAGATGAAAAGAACCAAAAATCAAGGCTTTGGATATTTCGCTAAAAATCACATTCATTACGCTGAAAATCTCCAAACTTACTCCCTGCGGTCGCTTCGGACAATGGATATTTTCTACGCTACATTCATTGATTTTCTTAACGCTTCATCTCCAATGCCAATAAACCTAAACAAGAACAATAAAAATCATTAATATGTTTTTTTTTATGTCTATTGGTCTATATTGTTAATTAATTTTTCTACTTGTAATTGTGTTAAATTTTATCCGAATTTCTTCTTTCTCTATTCTTTTCTTTTAGATGAAAAGGAATCAAAGTGCGAACCGCACAGGCATTGATAGTTAGTCGTCGGCTTCCGACAAAATCTCTAAACTTGCTCCCTGCGGTCGCTTCGAACAATGGATATTTTCTACGCTACATTCATTGATTTTCTTAACGCTTCATCTCCAATGCCAATAAACCTAAACAAGAACAATAAAAATCATTGATATGTTTTTTCTTATATCTATTGTTCTGGATTGTTAATTATTATTTTCGTTACGAATTGAATTTACTAAATATTGTTCAAGCATTGTAACAGACGTACAATCGGTTAGGATGTCAGGCTGAGCGAAGTCGAAGCCATTTACGCACAGGACTTCGACTTCGCTCAGCCTGACAACGCCCATTACATCACAGAATTTTATACTTTTTAACGCAAGTCTGTTTAGTACTTCGATTTGTTTGGTACAAATTTACAATTTTTTATTTATTCCAAAGGATTACTTGCTTTCAAATGTTCCAAACACAATGAAAGACGCCCTGTTGAGCGTCTTTCCGTTAAATTAATTTCTCATAAACTTGCCAAGGCTCTCCAGCAATTGGGGCTGGTCTTCCAAAGCGATTTTGGCAATGCTGTAAAACTCACGTACCCACTTCTCTAACTCAGCAAAGGCAGTATCTTTGTTCTTCGTTGCCTGCTGGCTCTCCCCTTTTTCGTTGGTATATTGCAGATATGCCTGTCGTACCTCATTTAGGGCTTTAAGTTGCTCGGCGATATGCTCATCGGTGATTTTGAGTCTTTTCAGAGGCGTGCGAAGTTCCTCCCTTGCTTGCAATTGCTTGTAAAAAGTATCGATGTCATCAAGCATTGCACCGATGCGGATGCTCATAATGCCTTTAACTGCCAACACGGCAAGGATGGTGTCCTCATCTTTGAAGATGATTTTCGCTTTTTTGCGGTCGGTGGTGTATGTTTTTTTCAGCTCCTCAAACTTTTTGCTGAACGCATCGTACGCCATTTTTTCTTCGGCGGATTCGGTTTTGTTCAGGTCGAGTTTTTGTGCTGCATTATCGTAAAGGGCTTTTCCTTTAGCGATTTCTTGGTCGTCATAGCCGTACTCTGCCAGCTCGTTTTTCAGCAGTTCGTTCTTGCTGATGTTTTCAAAAATGGCTCCGTAATTGTGGAACCCTTCAAGAGTGAGTCTTTTTTGCCCCATAATCATCATTTTTTTCGTTAGACGTTAGTTTTCTTTTTATTTTATATCTATTTTATAGCAAAAAGCATTCCAAACAAGCTATTTTTCTACAGAAAATCGCTTCATTTCCTATCGTACGAGCATAATTCTCTTATAAACTTACTTCATCTTCCGTTGTACGGGCTTCATATTGCTCTGTACGCACTTCATTTCCTATTGTACCGACTTCATTTTACCCTGTACGAGGTTTATTTTCATCTGTACGGACTTTATTTTGTATTGTACAATTAATTTTTTCGTAAAAAAATCAATCAAACATTTCAGGGTCTTTATTTGCTCGGTTTTTCATATATGAATATAAAAGGTACGCAAGCAAACTTAGTACAATAACAGGAAGAAAGCTACCTATTATTAAACTAATTTCATAAGTACTATCGGGAGCTTCAGCAATTTTTTGTTTGATTTGTTCTAAATGCTGTTCCTGCTGTGGGTTTTGTAATAAAAGTATCATCGATTTTTGAATTTTGCTAACATTTGTTTGGTTTGTTCGGAAAGTACCAACTTTCCGGAGATTTCGGCATTCTTCGGAAGCTCCTCGAGCCAATGCTCGGTGTGCTGCCAAGTGATGCGTTTCATTTCGGAAAGTGCTACGGGATTGGATTGTAACAACTTCTCCAAGAAATATTCAATGGCTTCGTCCATTTCCTTATTGTTTTCGAACACTCGTGCGTAAAGTCCTTTCTGTTGAGCCCAATAGGCGTTCTTCCATTGGTCGGGAGCCATAAAAAGTTCGTTAAGTGCTGCTTGTCCCGTCTTTCTGAGGATTACGGGAGCAATCACGAAAGGACCAATCCCGAGCGAAAGCTCCGATAAGCGAATGGTTGCCGCCTCGGTAGCGAATACATAGTCACACGCCGCGATAAGTCCCACTCCTCCGCCAACAGTTTTGCCCTGTACCCGCCCGATGATGAGCTTTTTGCATTCACGCATCGCCAGAAAAAGATTCGCAAAGCCATTAAAAAAGCGATTGCCTTCTGCTTCAGTTTCCACTGCCAGCAGTTCATCGAACGAAGCCCCTGCACAAAAGGCTCGGTCGCCTTCGCTCTTAAGCAAAATGAGAGAAACCTCAGGATTATCGGAAAGTAATTTCAATTCCTTGGCAAGCCGTTCCAAAAGTTCTAACGGAAAAGAATTCGCATTGGGATGCCCAAACTCAATGATGGCAACTTTATTTTCAATCTTGGTGTACAATGAACCGTTTTGTCTGTCTGTTGTCATAATCTTATTTTTTTCCAAAGGTAGTAATATTTTTACAGATTATCGTGCTTTGGTTCATTTTTTTAGGTTCATCGGTTTAAACTCCTTGATGATATGAACAGGCTTTATAACAGAAAATCCCTGACAGAAAATTGCTTTTCCTCAGGGATTTTCATCATTTATGAACACATATTTAAACGATATAGCTAACTAAAATAATTTATCACTACAATTCCCCCTTTGAAAGGGAATAGGGAGATATGATTTTAATGTAACATCCTCCGTCCTTCGGACACCTCCTTAAAAAGGAGGATTTTAAAACTCAGTAATTCAAAGTGAATTAGCTATATAGCCTTTATATTAGGAATTTTATTCCACTGGCTGTTCTTTATCTCGGCAAAGTGCCACAATAAGGCGATTTATAAGGTTGTCGGACACACAAACGGACTAATTTTCAGCTCTTCCGATGCCTTTATGTCCTTAAATCCTCCTTGCACGTCAATCAGATTGTGATAACCTCTCGCTTTAAGGATAGAAATAAACACCATAGACCTGTAACCGCTTGCACAATGCACAAAATACGTTTTACCTTTATCTATTTCAGAAACATAGTTGTTGATATAATCCAGCGGTGTGTTCTTTGCACCTATCACGTGCTCAGAAATATGTTCGTTAGGCTTGCGTACGTCCAAAATTTGGATTTCGGGATTGTCTTTCATTCTCTTAGCCAACTCTTTAGGCGTGATTGACTCTATGTTATCCATCTCTTTTCCTGCTTGCTTCCACGATTCAAATCCTCCTTCAAGAAAACCGATGCTGTTGTCATAACCTACGCGAGCCAATCGGGTTACTACCTCTTCTTCTCTGCCTTGTTCTGCCACGATAAGGATTTCTTGTTTGATGTCCGGAATCAATGCGCCCACCCACGGAGCAAAACTTCCGTCAATGCCAATATTTATCGCATTAGGAATGTGTCCTTTGGCGAATACTTGCGGAGCACGCGTGTCCAACACCAAAGCTCCCGTTAGGTTTGCTTCCTTTTCAAAGTCATTGGGCGACAATGCTCTGAGCCCTTTTTTCAATACTTGGTCAATGCTCTCATATCCCTTGATATTCATCAGCACATTTTCAGGAAAATACTCGGGAGGAGGCATCAAGCCGTCCAATACCTTCACGATGAACTCCTGTTTTGTCATTGGCTGAAGTGCGTAATTGGTTTTCTTCTGATTCCCAAGCGTGTCGCTCGTTTCTTTGCTAATGTTCTTGCCACAAGCCGAGCCTGAGCCGTGTGCCGGAAAGACGATGATGTCATCGGAAAGCGGAATTATCTTACTATGCAACGATTCGTACAAATGTCCGGCTAATTTTTCTTGAGTTAAGTCGGCTATTACCTTCTGAGCCAAGTCAGGACGCCCCACATCACCTATAAATAGAGTATCTCCCGTGAATAGAGCCACTTCTTTTCCGTTCTCATTGATAAGTAAATAACAAGTGCTTTCCATCGTATGCCCCGGAGTGTGAATTACTTTAATGCGGACTTTACCTACCTTCAAAATCTCGCCGTCTTCCGCCACGTGAGCCTTAAAATGAGGCTTTGCCGTAGGTCCGAAAACGATAGTAGCTCCCGTTTTGTTTGCCAAATCAAGATGCCCGCTTACAAAATCGGCGTGAAAATGCGTTTCGAGCACATATTTGATTTTTGCTCCGTTCTTTTCTGCCTTTTCAATGTAAGATTTCACCTCTCGAAGCGGGTCAATCACAACTGCCTCTCCCTCACTTTCAATATAATAAGCCCCTTGAGCTAAACATCCCGTATAAATTTGTTCTACTTTCATAGTATTTGATTTTATATTATTTTTCTGTGCCTGAACTGTGCATAATCCCAACAAACTTAGGATTGTACAAATAACTTTCTTTATCATAATCTTCTTTATTAATCTATTAATATTCTTTTAAATTGTGTTTACGTCAAATATTTTCTACAGAAATAATTCTTTTACAAAGATATAAACTCCCATAACCAAAACAAACCACCCGAAAATGGATTTTAAGCGAGTTCCATCGATTTTTCCGGAAAGAAATATCCCTACGAAAATCCCCAAAACGGAAAGAACCGAAAAAATCATAAGCAATTTCCAATCAATGATTTCGGAATAATTCTGTAAGTCGCCTATAAAGCCCAATATTGACTTTATCGCAATAATAAACAAAGACGTTCCTACGGCAAGTTTGATAGGCATTTTGGCAAGAAGCACCAAAGCGGGAATCACCAAAAACCCTCCGCCAGCCCCGACAAGCCCAGTAAGCACGCCTACAGCTACGCCCTCCAACAAAATCATAGGATAATTGTAACGTATTTCAGTTTCTTCATCTTGCTGATATTTTTTTCTTGGACGAAGCATCGAAACCGAAGCCAAAATCATCACTACGGCAAAAAGAACCATCAAACCCATTGATTTGGTAAAAACCAACGAATCTATTCTGAAAAGAACGTCGGGTATCAAAGGCAATAAAAAAGCCCTGCTGAAATAAACCGCCAAAACGGAAGGCACTCCAAAAATAAATACACTTTTAAAATCGACCCTTTTCAGAAAAGCATTTTTAATTCCTCCCACAAGTGATGTAACTCCAACAATAAATAACGAATATGCCGTAGCTAAAATTGGCTCTACTCCCATCAAATACACTAAAATAGGAAGAGTAAGGATAGAACCTCCGCTACCTACCAGCCCCAAAGAAATTCCTATTAAAGTAGCCAAAGCATACCCCAAAATCTCTGTTTCCATACTTTTTGATGTTTTACGGGGCAAAAATAAATCGCATATTTGGGTTTGACAGCAACCAAAGTTACATATCAATATTTTCCTGAAAAAAGTACAATCTTTTTCCTCCGATAAGTGATTTTATTCAATTTTTTATCATATCTTTGCCCCACTTTTGGGGATGTAGCTCAGTTGGCTAGAGCGCTTGCATGGCATGCAAGAGGTCGTGGGTTCGAGCCCCATCTTCTCCACAAATATAATTCTTTGGAATACGTATCTGTCTTTTGCTGAGTCAGATACGTTTTTTAGTAAATATTTCTGCAAATATTAAAAAACACTTCTCATAATGAAAAATATTTTTACTCTTCTATTGTGTTTGTTCAGTGGGATTCTGGTGGCTCAAAAAGAACAAAAACCGAATATTATTTTTATTTTGGCTGATGATATGGGATATGGCGATATTGAGCCCTACGGACAGAGCATCGTGAAAACGCCTCACCTGAGTAAACTTGCCAATGAAGGAATGACCTTCACGGATTTTTATGCGGGAAGTACCGTTTGTGCTCCCTCACGAGCCTCTTTGCTTACAGGACAACACACCGGACGTACGAAAGTAAGAGGAAACGGCGAATTTCCATTAGACGAAAACAAGAAAATTTTTCCTGAACTTTTGAAAGAAGCCGGCTATCAGAATGCTATTTTCGGAAAATGGGGAATGGGACTCAAAGACAGTGGAAGTACACCTCTCACACGTGGTTTTGATGCCTTTGCAGGTTTTCTTCACCATATGGAAGCTCATTCCCAAACACCTGACGCTATTGATTGTATTGAAGATGGAAAAATAGTAAGAAAGCCACTTGCCGAAGGAACATACGCCAATGAAATTTTTATAACCAAAACACTTGATTTCATCAAAGATAATGCGAGTAAAAATCCGTTTTTCATTTACTTGTCATTGACCGTTCCTCACGCAGAACTTTCTGTTGCACAGCACTATATGAAAAAACAATTAGATGAAAATAAAAATAGTATTCATCCTAACGAAAAGAACTTTAAAGGAGGACATTACGGACCTCAAAAATTCCCCAAAGCGGCATATGCTGCAATGGTTAACGGAATAGATGATTATGTGGGACAAATTTCAACTTTGGTGGAAAAGTTGGGCATCGACCGAAATACGATTATCATTTTTGCAAGCGATAACGGCACACATATAGAAGGAGGCAGAACTATGGAAGATGTAGCTTATTTTCAAAGTAGTGGCATTTATCGAGGTGTGAAACGTGATTTATACGAAGGAGGCATACGTGAACCTTTCATCGTACAGTGGAAAGGAACCGTACCGGCTAATACTAAGAGTAATTTTCAAGGAGCTTTTTGGGATATTTATCCTACTTTTGCTGAAATGGCAGGCGTTCGCGTAGACAAAAACGACCCGATTGACGGAATATCGTTTATGAATACGCTCAAAGGAAATAAAAAACAGAAAAAACACAAATATCTTTACTGGGAATTTTATGAATTCGGTGGAAAACAAGCTGTTAGATATAAAAATTGGAAAGCAGTAAGGGTAAATGTAGATAAAGACAAAAATGCCCCCATTGAGCTTTACGATTTGAGTAAAGACCCTTCGGAAACGAACAATATAGCGGAAAAATACCCTAAAATGATAAAGAAATTGACCAAGTTTATGGAAAAATCCCGTACATCTTCGGATATTTTTAAATATTCGTGGGAAAAAACAAAAAAATAAATTCGTTTTTGTTTAGGTTACTTTGTTTTACAAAAAAGAAAAATATATGAAAATAAGTTGGGGAACAGGAATTGTGATTGCTTTTGTAATCTTTATCGCTTTTATAATGTATTTTGTTGTTAATATGACAATTAACAAGAAATATGACCACGATTTTGTAACCGAAGATTACTACAAAAAAGAATTATCATACCAAAATATGATGATTAAGGCAAAGAAAACCGAAGAAGAACAGATGACAGTTCAAATAAAGCCTTCTTCGGAAGGAATTACTTTGATTTTCCCAAGCAAAATTACTGAGGAGAATGTAGCAGGAACTGTTTCTTTCTATCGTCCTTCTGACCAAAAAAGAGACTTCAGAATTCCTTTACAATTGAAAAACAAACAGATGTTAATCCCGATAAATGTTTTATCCAAAGGACGTTGGAACGTTGAAGTAAATTACACTTTCAATAAAAACGAGTACATTTCTATCAAAAATATTACCATAGAATAATGTTTTATACTGCCTTTATATTGGGCTTTTTGGGAAGTTTTCATTGTGTGGGAATGTGTGGTCCTTTAACTTTAATTCTTCCGCTTGAGCATCGAAAACCTGTCAAAAAAGCCTTTCAAATCGCCTCTTACCACATCGGGAAAGCGTTGGCTTACGTGTCTTTAGGTTTGGTGTTCGGGTTGCTCGGAAGAGGGCTTTTTATCAGGGAATATCAACAGATTTTCTCCATCATTGTAGGTTCATTGATGATTTTGATTGTGCTTCTTTCCTTTGTAAACGTGAAAATGAATCTTTTCACCAAACCAATTTATTTCTTGATAGGAAAAGTGAAATATGCTCTTTCACAACAACTTAAGCACAAAAACGCTCTTTCAATCTTTTTTATTGGTTTTTTCAACGGATTTCTACCTTGCGGATTGGTTTATATGGCTTTGTTTGGGGCACTGGCTCAAGCTGAATTAAGTCATTCGGCAATTTATATGCTTGCTTTCGGGCTGGGAACTGTCCCTTTGATGACCGCTACTATTTATTTGGGAAATTTTTTAAGCCAAAAAACGAAAAAATATATTCAAAAAACAATTCCTTTTGTAATTATTATCATTGGCGGATTATTCATCCTTCGTGGGCTTGCTTTGGGAATTCCGTACATTTCTCCATCAAATATGAACTTGATGATTAAAGCCGATGCTGATTGTATAGTTCCCACTCCCAAATAAAATTTCTGGAGTGTTTTTCCTTTTTTACAAGAAATTTGTTGCTTGTTTTTCGCTCATTTTTTCAAAATAATCATATTTTTGCTAAAATTCGATTTGCTTCTTGCTTTGAAGCTCTTTATTCCTGATAAACAGATTAGTAGCTATAAAAATGAATTATTTAAAAAATGTAGTCGTTGATGTGTTGGAGAATTTTCCCAACGAAATTGAAAATCTGGTTTTTGTAACTTCAGGAAAGCGTCCTGCTCTTTTCTTGAAGAAATATTTCGCGGAACTTAATCGCAAAACAAGCATCGCTCCTGAATTTATCGGCATTTCGGAGTTCTTTTCTCGAATTTCGGGAGTAGAAAGTTTTGGAGAATTGCCTCTTTTGTTTGAATTCTACGATACTTACAAATCTGTTTGCAAGAAAGAACCTGATGATTTTGAAACATTTATCGGGTGGGGACAAACACTGTTGAAAGATTTTAGTGAAATTGACCAATATTTAGTTCAACCTGAAAAAATTTTTCCATACATACACGCACTCAAAGAGGCTGAACACTGGTCGGGGGCAGATGAGCTAACCGAAATGCAAAAAAAACACCTCGAGTTTTGGAACACGCTGGGCGACTACTATTTTGCTCTTAATGAAAAACTTACCTCATTAAATAAAGGATATTCAGGATTTATTGCCAAAAAAGCAGTTGAAAAATTACCTCACTATATCCAGAATAACACCAATAAAATTCACATTTTCGTGGGATTCAATGCTTTATCAAAAGCAGAACAAAAAATCATTCATTCCATTTTAATAGATTCAAAATCAGAAATTTATTGGGATATTGATGAATATTTTATAAAATCGGAAGAACACGATGCAGGCTATTTTATCCGAAAATACATAAAAAATTGGAAATATTACGAAACAAACCAACCAAAATGGCTGAATAATAGTTATTTACAAGAAAAAGAAATTCACATCACAGGAGTTCCGAAGAGCATCAACCAAGCCCACGAAGTTGCCGAACTTCTCAAAAATACGCCCTACAGCGAATTGGAAAAAACAGCTTTAATCATTGCCGATGAAAATCTGTTAATTCCTATGTTACAATCGGTTAAGCCTAACACATCGGTTAATATAACAATGGGATATCCGTTGCAGCAAACGCCTCTTAATGACCTTTTTACGGGTTATTTTAGGCTACATTTGTCAAAGAATTTCTATTATAAAGATGTTTTAAACCTCATTTCGCAACCTTTTTTGCAAAATATTTTCACAGAGGAAGCCATAATCAA
This sequence comes from Capnocytophaga stomatis, assembly GCF_002302635.1. Lineage (NCBI taxonomy): Bacteria > Pseudomonadati > Bacteroidota > Flavobacteriia > Flavobacteriales > Flavobacteriaceae > Capnocytophaga > Capnocytophaga stomatis. The sequence continues at coordinate 1,810,342 of NZ_CP022387.1, read as the reverse complement.
AATTTCGGACTTCATAAAAGAACGCAATTTGAATTATTTAACTCGGGAAAAAATTCTGGAAGCAACCCCTGACACTCAAAAAGAATTCATCGAAATATTATTCCCAGAGAAAGATGAAAACCTAATTAACAAACTGATTGACAATGCTTTATTTCTAATTTATAGTATCAAACAGAAAACAAATAATGAAGATGGAAAACATACACTTACGTTGGAATTTCTGTATCGTTTCTATTTGTTATTCAATCAGTTAAAACAACTTCAAAATAAATTTGGTCATATTGATTCGGTAAAATCTTTATATCATTTCTATTTGGATGTTTTGCAGAAAAGTTCTCTGAATTTTGTTGGAGAACCACTTGAAGGACTGCAAGTTATGGGAGTTTTGGAAAGTCGAAGTTTGGATTTTGAGAACATTATCATAACCTCGGTAAATGAAGGTGTTCTTCCTTTGGGAAAAAGTGGAAATTCGTTCATTCCGTATGATGTGAAATATTTTTTAGAACTGCCCACTTACAAAGAAAAAGATGCTGTTTACAGTTACAATTTCTATCGTATGTTACAGCGTTCCAGAAAGATACACCTGATTTACGATACCGAAATGAGCGGACTGAAAAGCAAAGAAAAAAGCCGATTTATTTTACAATTGCTTGCCGAAAGAATTCCTACGCACCAAATTACGCATCAGGTAAAAGCCCCCGAGGTGTATCCTGCTGTGGTTCCGAAGATTATCATTCCAAAAACTGATGATATTTTGGAACGCCTCAAAGAAATTTCAGAAAAAGGCATATCTCCCTCTTCCTTAACGAATTACATTCTGAATCCGATTACTTTCTATCAGCAAAATATCCTTCAAGTTTACGAAGAAAGAGATGTTGAGGAAACGGTAGAAGCTCGCACCTTTGGGGATATCGTTCACGGAACTTTGGAAGATTTATACAAACCGTTACTCAAGCAAATCTTAACGGAAGACCATTTCAAGGCAATGCGTCCTAAAATACGTCCTTTAATTGAAAAACATTTTTTGGAAAAATACAAAAATTCCGAATTCAAAAACGGGAAAAACTTACTGATTTTCAATGTTATTTATGAATATGTAAATCGATTTCTTGACCTTGAAATTGCTGAAATTCGTCAAGGAACTGAAATTATAGTTTTGCATTTGGAACAGCGATTAAGTGTTCCTTTTGAAAGCAAAATTTTGCCTTTCCCTGTTCATTTCAAAGGAATTATTGACCGCGTTGATTTAAGAAACGGCGTTTTGCATATCATCGATTATAAAACGGGAAAGGTAAATCAAAATAACGTTTGCGTTTCCGATTGGGATTTGTTAATCACTGATTTCAAGTATAGTAAAGCTTTCCAATTACTTACCTACGCTTATATGTTTGGCAAACAGAATCAAAATCAGAAGAATATGATTGTAGGAAATTTTTCGTTTAAGAACCTCAATCAGGGATTAATAAAATTTCATACCAAACAAGGAAGAGAAATAGATTATGAAATAACCCCGCAAGTTATTGAAATTTACAGAGATTACGCAGAAAAATTGTTATCGGAAATTTTTGACCCAAACATTCCTTTTTACGAGAAAAATAAGTAGTTAAATTTTTACGTCTTGCTTTCTTATATTTTAGTTTGTACTTTTGTTTTCGGAAAAATTAAGCTTTTTGGATGAAATCACTTTTTTTGACTTTTTTTACAATCATTTGTTGCTCTCTTGCTTTCGCTCAAACCGATACTCTTTATCAAGGTGAGAATTTTCAGTTCATTGATACAATTCGGCTTCCTGAAGTTGTTGTGTTTGGAAAGGAACGGAAGTTTGTCAGTGAGGAAGCTCGCAAGCAATATCTGATTTTGCGTAGCCGAGTTAAAAAAGTTTATCCTTATGCCAAGCTTGCCGCTGACCGTTTGGAAATTATGGAGCAAACGATGGATACAATGCGTAACAAACGAGCTAAAAAACTATATACCAAGCGAATGCAAAAGTACATTGAAGACCGATTCACAGCCGAACTCAAGAAACTTTCACGCTCGCAAGGACGAATTTTAGTAAAACTTATACACCGGCAAACGGGAAGAACTGCCTATCAATTGGTTAAAGATTTACGCAACGGATGGAGTGCTTTTATGTATAACAGCACCGCTTGGCTGTATGATATTTCCCTTAAAACAGAGTACAATCCTGCCGAAAACAATGAAGATTTACTGATAGAAGAAATCTTACATCGTGCTTTTGCTAACGACGAATTGGACTATCAAGCTCCTGCCTTTGAGATAAATCTGAGTAAAATAATCGATGAGCGAAGGAGCAGGAAAAAGGAAAACAATTCAAAATAATTTTTCTTCATCTTAAAAAATATGATTGAGTTTCTGAGGAAGGAGAACTTTGATTGAGTTCTCTTTGAAAAATTGTGCTTTTTTATCATATCGTAAATATTTTGTACCTTTGCACAACTTTTTAAAGCAATCATATAATACTTCAAATGAAAAAATTAATTTTTCTTACTTTTTTACTTCTTTCTTATGTAGGAGTTTTTTCACAAGTACACATTCCATTTCAAATTCGACAAAAAGAAAACCTAAAAGGTGGCTTGAGGATGATTGGAAATCAAATACTAAACAAACATCCTGCCAATGAAAATCATAATAATGATTGGGGTATGAATGATTTACTACCGATGAAATACGTAGATATTGACAATGATGAAAATACCTTCAGTTCAAGTGCTGCTACATTGACTTTTGATAATCCTACCTGTTCCAAAATAAAATATGCCGGTTTGTATTGGGGAGGTGTATATTTACAAAACGACCCCAACCGAAGGAATATCAAAATAAAAATTCCTTCTCAAACGAATTACATTGACATAGAAGCTGATACGTTCATTTATGATGGCTATCCTTTAAACATACAGCAAGGCAGAGATTCTTACATTTGTTACAAGGATATTACAGAATTACTTTCCAACACAAACCCAACCGGTGAATATGTTGTGGCAAATGTAAAAGCCACCCAAACAACAGAAGCTTGGGAAGTTAGTGGTGGAGTATCAGCAGGTTGGTCACTTGTTATCATTTACGAAGACCCCGACAAAAGCAACAAAAACATTACGACTTTTGATGGATACGCCAGAATTACAAAAGGAGAAAAAGTTGATTTTTCCTTTTCCGGATTCAAAACCCTACCCTCGCCACTTCCCGTAAATGCTCGTTTTGGAGTGATGGCTCTTGAAGGAGATAAAGATATTCCAGGGGACAAGCTATCCATTTTAAAACCAGATGGTTCTTATGAAGACCTCTTTAATTCCATAAATCTGGCAAATAATTTCTTCAATAGTTCGATAAGTGAAGGTGAACATCAAATAACAAACAGACGCCCGGCATCAACCAATACTTTAGGTTGGGATATTGACCTGTTTTCTGTTCCAAATAAAGACAACTCCATTATACAAAATGACCAAGAAGATGCCTCCTTCAGAGCTCACTCAACGGGAGACCTTTACAACATCTTTTTCAGTGCTTTTGAGGTGGAAGTCATCGAACCAAAGATGAATTTGTTAAAAACTGCCGAAGATGCTGCAGGAAACATTTTGAATAACAAAACTATTCCTCTTGGCTCAACTGTTTATTATGGACTTGAATTTCAAAACGTTGGAAATGACGACGTCGTTGATTACCAAATCAAAGACTTTCTCCCCAAAAACGTAACTTTAGATACCAGTATTCCTTTTGAAATTCCTGCTGGAAGTGGCATTACGCATTCGGTAAATAATTCTGCTAACGGAAGTGAAATTACTTTCAGAATTCCTAATGAGTTGGTCAAAAAAGGTGGAGAAAAACATAAAATCCGATTTGCCGTAAAATTAAGTCCCAATTGTTCCGATTTCGAGGCTCCTTGTTCTGAAAAAATCATAAGCAAGGCAAAATCCACATATAAAGGAACTCTTAATCAATCAATTATCAATGACAATGGAAGTTTTTCATCAATTGATAATTGTAATATTGGTATTTTAGAAGATACTGTTTTTTATGCTGATTTAACTCCTTGCGTGATTCCGGAAAATATTGAACTACTTTGCGGAGAAAATCTGGTGTTAACGGCTCAGGCTGGTTTTGACAAATATGAGTGGAAAGACAATACGGGAAATATTATCAGCACAAACCAAACTGTAATTATATCTGCATCAGGAAGATATACTTTAATCAAACATACCAACAATTGTGTTGATAGACAGGAAATTTATAATGTTTCAACGGTACAACGTCAGGACACTAATCCACTTATTCCTTATTCCGAAGTTACTTTTACCTGTGCAGAAACACAAAGAACTTTCCCTCAAATATTTCTATGCGGAGCAGGAGCTTCAAAATCAGTTGATTTAAACTCAATCCCCGATGTCGCTACGGTTAATGTGGAAAAATACGCTGGTACACAATCGCTTGCTTTGGAAGAAACCTGTCCGCCTAACGACAATATGTGGCAAAGTATATCAACTTCCAAAACCTTTTCACTAACTGAAGAAGGAATTTACAAGTTAAATCTGACTTTCCAAAATGGTTGTTTGGCAACATATTATTTCCGTGTACACACATCGCCCATTAATCCAACTATCTCAAAGGAAGACATTTACTGCAAAAATGGGAAAATTTCCGTGCAAAATGCAAGTTCCGATTACGAATATGCTATTGAGATACAAGGAACAACTGAACCTCCTGTATATCAACAAAGTCCTGATTTTGAGATAGAAACAGCGGGAATCTATTCTGTTTTTGTTCGTAAAAAACTAAGATTGGAACAAGATTGTGTAATCAGAATTGACAACATCAATGTTGAAAAATTTGACCAACAACTCCAAGTTACAAAAACTCAAAGTCCTTGTGCTGAGCAAGTTCACGGAATTTCTTTCAAAGTTTTTGACGGGCAAACTCCTTACAAAGCTATTTTAAGAAATAACAAAACCAATGTAGCCGAAACATTAAACAACATTGCTGAAAACACAGAGTATTCTTTCACAGATTTATCTTTGGGAGATTACACTCTAACAGTCAATGATTCAGATGATTGCCCTAGCACTTATAATTTCGCTGTTGAAGAATCTGAGGCTTTCATCAACCTGCAAAAAGCAAATCCGCTAATTGCTCATTCTGGAGTTAGTTTTACTTGCTCGGAAACACACAGAACTTTCCCTCAAATATTTCTTTGTGGAATGGGAACTTCAAAATCAATTGATTTAACGTCCATTGCTAATGTTGCCACGGTTAATTTGCAAAAACACACTGGTAATCAGAAATTTGCTTTGGAAGAAACTTGTCCGCCTAACGACAATATGTGGCAAAATATATCAAATTCAAAAACTTTTTCAATAACAGAAGAAGGAATTTACAAATTAAACTTGAGCTTCCAAGATGGTTGTAAGGCTAATTATTTTTTCCGTGTGCACATATCACCCATTAACCCAACTATTTCAAAAGAAGATATTTATTGTGCAAATGGGAAAATCTCCGTACAAAACGCAAGTTCTGATTACGAATACGCTATTCAATTACAAAATTCATCAGCACAACCAACATATCAAGAATCAGCTGATTTTCAAATAAATGAACCAGGAATTTATTCAGTTTTTGTTCGCAAAAAAATGAGATTGGAGCAAGATTGTGTAATCAAAATCGAAAATATTAATATCCGAAAATTTGAACAACAATTACAAATTGTTCAGATTCATAACGAAAGTTGTGAAAATCAAAATGATGGTAGCATTAGCTTTAAAATTTTTGACGGAAAATTTCCCTACACAGCTGTTCTGAAAAATAACAAAACCAATACAACTGAAACTTTGAACAACATCGGTGAAAACATTGAGGTTTCATTTGCCAATCTCGCCCCAGCTGACTATACCCTAACTATCAATGATTCAGGAATTTGTGAAAATACGTACAATTTCTCCGTAAAAGAAGCTATTTCTTTGAAACTCAATGCATCAAACGAATTATTGTGTATCAACAACACCTCAATATCACAACTCACATTAGCTTTTGAAGATGCAAATTTAGATTTGTCAGAGGTTAGTTATAGCTTTAATAATGAAACAACTAAGCTTCCTTTTGATAAAATTCAAGGAAGAACCGCTTTGCTTTATCCTAAAAATCTACCTAATGGAAGCAACCAAATTTCAGTATTTTACAACAATTGTACTTTTACACAAACAATTGATTTTCAAAATATAAATCCTCTGAAAATTACACAAATCAGAGATAATTCCTTACTTTCTGCTATTAAAATTTCAGTAAGCGGAGGCAGTGGCAATTATTATTTCTATTTTAATGACGTTCATCAATCTTCTGACACGTATTATCTTCGCTCATTTGACGAAGGTTATGTGAACAGCAATGGACAAGAAGTTAAGAAAATTAGAGTACGCGTTGAAGATAGCTTGGGTTGCGTTATCGAAGAAGTTTTGGAAGAAATTTTCCACGATATAAAAATCCCAAATTATTTCACGCCTGATGGAGATGGAATTAACGACACTTGGCAAATTAAAAATGCCCAAGGTTATTCACGTATGAAAATTGATATTTATGACCGAATGGGAAGAAAACTTAAAACATTGACTTCCAGAGATTCTTGGGACGGAACATTCAACGGAGCTAACTTACCAAGTGGCGATTATTGGTATCATCTGCAATTCAATGAGGCTAAGGACAGACGAACGTACACAGGGCATTTCACTCTTTATCGATAGAAATTAATGAAAACAAAAAACGCAAAATGAAATTCATTTTGCGTTTTTTTATCTATTGAAATTCAGCATCCTCGTCACTTTCAATTCCCAAAGCTTCATAAATATATTTGAAGGTAGAAAGTAATTTAGGCTTTCCGTTTACGATAGCTACATCGTGTTCAAAATGAGCGGAAGGCTTCCCATCGGCGGTGAGTATCGTCCAACCATCTTTTAACTGTTTGATTCTGTGAGTTCCCAAATTAATCATAGGTTCAATGGCAACTACCATTCCTTCTTTAAACTTCTTTCCGCTTCCTCTTTTTCCGTAGTTTGGCATTTCAGGATCTTCGTGCATTTTTCTGCCAAGACCGTGTCCTACTAATTCACGAACCACGCCATATCCGTGATTTTCGCAATAGTTTTGAATGGCATAGCCCACGTCTCCCACACGATTTCCTACCTTGAATTCACGAATACCTATGTAAAGAGATTCTTTTGTTACTTGTAACAATTTTTTTACCTCAGGAGACACCTCTCCCACTTCAAAAGTATAAGCGTGATCGCCGTAAAATCCGTTTTTTAACGCCCCGCAATCCACAGAAACTATGTCTCCTTCCTGCAGAGGGATATTATTAGGAATTCCGTGAACAACTTGAGCATTTGGACTAACACACAGCGTATTAGGAAATTTATACAACCCCAAGAAACCCGGAATGGCATCTTGGCTTCGGATATATTCTTCAGCTATTTTATCTAACTGTAAGGTTGTTATTCCCGGTTTTATTTCCTTTGCGAGCAAGCCCAATGTTCGTGAAACTACTTGGGCACTCTCCCTCATTAGTTCAATTTCTTCTAATGTTTTTATATGTATCATTTTATAAAGAATTAAAAAACAGTATTTGTTCCCTTAACTTTTCAAATCTTATTTTTTAAACCTTTTCAGTAAACCTGTTGTTGAACCATCGTGTTTGGATATTTCAGCAGAATCAATATCTTTTAAGATGTTATTTGCCAATTGTTTACCAAGTTCTACACCCCATTGGTCATAACTGAAAATATCCCAAATCACACCTTCCACAAAAATTTTATGCTCGTACATTGCAATCAAAGCTCCCAAACTTTCAGGCGTAAGTTTTTCTATCAAGAAGGTCGTTGTTGGTCGATTTCCCTCAAAAACTTTAAACGGAACCAAAGCTTCATTTACTTTATCACCCATTTCTGCTCGTACTTCGGCTTCTGATTTACCTTTCAAAAGAGCTTCTGTTTGAGCGAAAAAGTTAGCCATCAATTTGTTATGATGGTCTGTATTTCCGTACAAAGAGTGCTTGTAACCAATGAAATCTGTTGGGATTAACTTCGTTCCTTGATGAATTAGCTGAAAGAAAGCGTGTTGTGAATTTGTCCCTGGTTCTCCCCAAATGATAGTTCCTGTTTGGTAGCTCACAGGTTTTCCATTACGGTCAATCTGTTTTCCGTTGCTTTCCATAATACCTTGTTGTAGATATGCAGAAAGACGGTGCAAATACTGAGTATAAGGAATAATAGCCTGACTCTCTGCACCATAGAAGTTATTATACCAAACACTTAGCAAAGCTATCACAACAGGAATGTTGTTTTTAAACTCCGCAGTTCGGAAGTGTTTATCCATTTGGTTGGCTCCTTTCAGTAGTTTATTAAAATTATCATAACCTACTGATAAAGCAATTGATAACCCAACTGCACTCCACAATGAGAAGCGACCGCCAACCCAATCCCACATCGGGAATACGTTGTCAGAATCTATTCCAAATTCATCGATTTTTTTCAAATTAGTAGAAACTGCCACAAAGTGTTTTGCAATATCTTTTTCTGAAGCCGATTTCAAAAACCAATCCTTGATTGTCAAAGCATTAGTAAGTGTTTCTTGAGTTGTAAACGTTTTAGAAACAATCACAAACAAAGTAGTTTCAGGATTCAAATGCTTGATAGTTTCCATCACGTGGTCGCCATCAACGTTGCTTACAAAGTGAATATTAAGATGATTTTTATAGAATTTCAGAGCCTCTGTAACCATTGCAGGTCCCAAATCCGAACCTCCTATTCCTATGTTTACTACATCTGTGAATGTTTTGCCTGTAAAACCTTTTCGTTTTCCTGAAATAACTTCTTCGGAAAATAATTTGATTTTTTGCTTAACCTCTTTAATTTCAGGAAGTACATTCTTTCCTTCTACCAAAACCGTACTATTTTCGTCAGCACGAAGAGCAGTGTGCAATACAGCCCTATTTTCAGTAGCGTTGATAAGGCCTCCGGTGAAATATTTTTCAATGGCATCTTTCAACTGGCTTTCCTCTGCCAATTGCAATAATAATTCCATCGTTTTTTCATCAACCCTATTTTTAGAATAATCTACAAAGAAATCATTCCATTCGATTGAAAATTTTTCAGCACGCTCTGGGTCTTTTTCAAAAAGTGTTTGTGTATGCACATTTTTTACACTTTCAAAATGTTTTTTTAATTCTGCCCAAGTTTTTGTTTCTGTGGGATTTATATTTTTTAACATATCTCAATAAATTTAGTCTTCAACTATTAATTTTCAATAACTTAGATAACAGAAAAAACCTTGCTAAAGCTTGAGAAGCTCCGGCAAAGTTTCATCTTTTTACAATCATTTCGTTTTCAATTTTTTGAATATGCAATATTTTTACAACTGTGAAAGTGTTTGTTGTTCCACTTTCAAATCTATTTCGTTTTCTTTCTCTTGAGTTTCCTCCTCAATCGGAACTGCTTTCAGGGCGTCTAATTGCTGTTTTACCGAAGCGATATCTTGCAAATATCTCTCTTTCAATTTCTCATCAATCGGGATGGACTCAGGCATTTTTTCTTTCAAAGGATCAACTTGTTTGCCATTTTTCCAAAAACGATAACAAACGTGAGGTCCGGTGGCAAGTCCTGTACTCCCAACTTTACCAATTATATGACCTTGTGGAACGTGTTGTCCTTTTTTCACCAAAATTTTGGACATATGCAAATATTGTGTCGTATAGGTCGCATTATGCTTGATTTTCACATAATTACCATTCCCTCCGTTATATCCGGCTTCTATGACCGTTCCTGCTGCCGTAGCCCGAATAGGTGTTCCGTGAGGTGCCGCATAATCCGTTCCGAAGTGATTTTTCATACGATGTAACACAGGATGATAACGCATTCCAAATCGGGAAGTTATTCGAAATATTTCCAAAGGAGCCTTCAGAAACATTCGCTTCATCGTATTTCCTTTTTCATCGTAAAATCCTTTTTTACCTGAAACAGAATCTGTTACGTAATTAAATGCATAATACGGCTTTCCTTTATGTTCAAAATAAGCCGCTTTCACATTAGCTACGCCTGCGTAAATGGTATCATCTACATAACGTTCTTCATATATAATTTTAAAATTGTCGCCTTCCTGCAAATGGAAAAAGTCAATCGTATAATCAAAAATTTGAGAAAGGTTGAACGCCACATTGTAACTCATTCCCACATCCAACGCCGACTCAATTAAGCTATTTTTAATAAAACCAGCCTTTTCTCGTTCCACAATCGTTATTTTGCGCTGCTCGCTGTAAGCATAAATGGAATCAGACATTTTTACAACCACATATTCCGTAAGTGAAGGCTGATATACGAAACTATGTGGTTTTGAAGGGTTTTTCTTATCGAAAAGCAGAGCGTATGCCTTCCCGGCTCTTAACATTCTGGAATCAAGCACTTCTTTCATCTTGGTAGAAATTTCGTGAATTTCAGAAGCTCCTACATTATTAGATGCCAATATCTTACCGAAAGTATCCCCTGACTTTACTGTATCCTTGACAATGTTGTACTCATCTAAGTTGAAGCCAAACTCAAAAACAGGTTCTTTTTTGGGCTCTTCAACCACAACCGTTTTCTCTTTTTCTTCCTTCTTCTCTTCCTTTAGTTTTGTTATCAATCCGTCACAACTCCAGAAGAGAGGCGTTGCCAAAAGGAAAAAAACACCTTTTTTAAAATCTTCTTTTAATAACATTTTTTCAATATTTTAATTCTGCAAGCAATCTTAATTCCTGATGAGATTACTCACTCTTACATTTCAAACCTAAAATCCGTCAAAAGTCGGAATAAAAAATGATAAAATCAAGTGTTTTGACATATTTATATATCTTCACACTTGATTTTAAGTCATTTACTAATTATTTTTAAGTTCTGTCGGATATTTCAAACCATTAAACCCGTCCAAATCGGCAACCAACGAACCTACCCGAAGACTTGCTTTCACCCTAACAGGAATTTTATTTTTATCATCTGTAATCCAAAGAGTTAAACTTTCTTGTTCTTTAAAGACACGTCCATCTTGCACCAAAGGCCTAAAAATCATTGTATTGACAGAACCGAATTTGGTTTTAATTCTCTCTTTTCCTAAGTATCTCAATTTGAATTTGAATATTTCATCATCGTCAAAAATCATATCCATTTCCACTTCTTGTCCTTTCTGAATACTATCTATTTCAGGACGATGGCGAAGAGAATAAAATCCGGAAATCACATCCTGAATTCCCATTGGCACTCCAATTTCCGTAGAAGTTCCCGTTTCAATGTTATCGATTTTTGCCTTTTGGGTATTATGATTGAAGTACATTTTCAGATGTTTAGTGTAGCCTCCTTCATAAATATCTCGTATAAAATGGCGAGGAGCGTCATCTTTTATCCCGAAATAACTCTCGTAAGTATCATCTACCTTAAAAAATACTCGAGCCAACCCAGTTGTAGAACCTTTTCCCACCGCGTGAAACACTCTTTCCCCACCATAGTTCACTTCTTTCAGATGCAAAGTAGCCTCACTCGTATTAAATATTCCGTATTTCACCTTGAATTTCAACCATTCGCCACCTTTAAAAGGTAGTTCCTGCCCTTGTACATTCCAAACAAAAGCCAAGAAGAAGAAAAAAATCACTATTCGCTTCATACATTTATCCGATTTTGTAATTATCCGACTTGTGGCAATGCAAGCATTATGCCAAATATTACGAATATTACATTCTAAAATAAAAAAAGCCCGATAAAACTATCGGACTTTTCCATTAACCAACCAAAACTTTAAATTATGAAAACTATTATTTGAAGTTTTACAATGAGCTACCACCCTCATTGCACTGCAAAGGTACGAATAATTTTCATAATACAATACCTTATCCCTACTTTAATAGGTCAAACGCATGAAAAATTTTGGATAATATCTTTTAAGTAATCTGTATTGTAGGCGGCTTTGAGTCTTCGTTTCTTTAAGCTTAATTTATCTTTTTGATTTTTAATCATTTGTAAGGCTAATTTCCGCAGAGCAGATAGGTTTTCAGCCGAAAATCCTGCTCTGGCTCGGCACGAATCCTCCCGAAATGTTACATCCAAATGCCAATGCAATTTATTCTCAATCCCCCAATGCCCACGAACTAATTCATTGAAATAATCCGCAGATAAGCCCTCTTCACTGCTGATGTAATACCTCGTTTCTTTCTGAATATCAGCACCTAAATGCCTTTCAGATTCAATTTGAATCAGGGTTTTCAACCCCGCCCAAACCGATAAATTTTCATCAAGCAACACATCTTTCGCTTGTAAAATACGGCATTTACGAGTTTCAAATCGAGACGAAGAATATTCCCATTCTTCTGAAAAACAATCACTTGACCTGGCTTTAAATCCGCAGACCACATCCTCAAATAATTCTGATTGATTCGATTTTAAAGACAGTAAATAATGCCCTTTTTTCGCCATAATTACAGATGCTATTTCTTTCTGACAGCCCATCGCATCAATGCTAACTACCGCATTTTCAATATCTAAACTATTGATGATTTCAGGAATAGCCGTTATTTCATTGGATTTGTCTGCTACTTTTTTCTGTCCGATGCAAAGTTCGTTTTCGCTCACCCAAGCATTTACAATGTAAAGCCCTGTATTTCCACGACTTCTAGGATTTACACCTTTAATCTTTTTACCATCAATGCAAATTTGTTTTTCGCCAAGCGTGTCCAAAATGGCTTTACCACAATCCATTAAGCATTTGTTTAAAACGCTAGTATCCAGCGAACTAAAAACTCGATTAAAGGTATCGTGGGAGGGTACTCCGTTGGGAAGCTTACAATATTCACGCACAAAATCAGGGTGATTTTCAGCAAATAATACCATATCTTCGTAGTCTTCGCCGTTGCTCAAATAGGTGAAAAGCCCAATGAGAAGTATGTCAGAAAGAAGATGATTGCATTTGTTCACCATACGAAAATCCTCAATGTCAGAAAAATAACTCACTAAATCCATAAAAACAAAAATATTAAATTTCGTGCGTTTGACCTACTACTTTAACAAAAAATTATTACCTAATATTTGTTTTTACCATCGTTTTTGGATAAAATTAAGGAATTAAATCCGTAAATTTTAACGGATATTTTAATAAGTTATTTGTTAAAATTTTATTGTTTGTTCATCTAAACAAGAAAAACAACCTCTAAATAATCGTATTTTTAACTATTTTCCTTGTTTTTCCTCTATCCATTTTCTGGCATTGACAAAGGCCTCTACCCAAGGGGAAACCTCATCGCGGCGATTTTCGGGATAGTTTGCCCAATTCCACTGAAAAACAGAACGTTCAATGTGCGGCATCGTTACCAAATGGCGACCCGTTTTGTCGCAAAGCATCGCTGTGTTGTAATCCGAGCCATTCGGATTGGCAGGATAGCCTTCATAAGCGTATTTTGCAACGATATTATATTCATTTTCAGCCATCGGCAAACGGAATTTTCCTTCTCCGTGAGAAATCCAAACACCTAATGTTGTTCCTTCCAATGAAGAAAGCATCACTGAATTATTTTTTTGAACAGTTACCGAAGTAAACCCACTTTCGTGTTTTCCGCTATCATTGTGTAACATTTTTCCGTGTGTTTCGTGTTCAGGATTAATCACTTCCAACTCCATAAATAACTGACAACCATTACATATCCCTACCGAAAGCGTATCTTCTCTTTTGAAGAAATTCTCCAAAGCCGTTTTTGCTTTTTCGTTATAAAGGAAAGCTCCCGCCCAGCCTTTGGCACTTCCCAACACGTCCGAATTTGAAAATCCTCCCACTGCTCCGATGAACTGTACATCTTCCAACGTTTCTCTTCCCGAAATAAGGTCGGTCATATGCACATCTTTCACGTCAAAACCTGCCAAATACATCGCATTTGCCATTTCTCGCTCCGAATTACTTCCTTTTTCGCGAATTACGGCTGCTTTTGGTCGATTTTCGGTTGAAAAAGTCGGTTTTTCACCTGTAAAATGCTTCGGAAACACAAACTCAAGCGGTTGTTCGGAGTAATTTTGATATCTTTCCGTTGCTTTATCGTTTTTGGTTTGCTTTTTATCCAACAAATAAGACGTTAAATACCAAATATCACGCAATTCCGAAATATTAAACGACAATTCTGTGTCAAAATTCTTAACATTCAGAATATCAGAATTTGTTACCGCTCCAATTTTGAAAACCTCAATTCCTTCTGATTTCAGATAGTTTTCCGCTTCTGTATTTGCCTGAAAAACAACACCAATATTTTCGTTAAATAATAATTTTGCTGTGTCTTCCTCTTTTAAAGCTGAAAAATCAAAATCAGCTCCCAAATCATTTTCAGCAAAACACATCTCCAACAAAGTAGTAATCAATCCTCCACTTCCGATATCGTGCCCTGCTTGTATTTGTCCTTGATTTACAAGATGTTGAATCGCATTAAATGCCTTTTTGAAGTATTCAGCATCTTTGATAGTCGGAGCTTCTTTTCCGATTTTGTTTAAAATTTGAGCAAAAGAAGAACCTCCCAATTTGAATTCATCTTGCGACAGATTGATGTAGTAAATCGCACCACCGTTTCGTTTCAAAACGGGTTCTACTACTTTGGTGATGTCGGTGCAATTCGCAACAGATGAAATGATTACAGTTCCGGGAGCGATTACATCTCCATTAGGATACTTCTGCTTCATTGAAAGTGAATCTTTTCCTGTTGGGATATTGATTCCCAGTTCAATAGCGAAATCCGAACAACCTTTCACAGCCTCATACAAACGAGCGTCTTCTCCTTTATTCTTACAAGCCCACATCCAATTGGCTGATAATGAAACGCCTTTAATTCCGTTTTTCAGCGGTGCCCACACGATGTTGGACAAAGCCTCTGCAATGGCGTTTCGGCTTCCTGCCACAGGGTCAATAAGTGCCGTAAGTGGTGAATGCCCAATGGTTGTTGCAATTCCCTCTTTGCCTTGGTAGTCCAATGCCATAACTCCCACATTATTAAGCGGTAACTGTAAAGCTCCTGCACATTGTTGTTTTGCTACGCGTCCGCCCACGCATCGGTCAACTTTGTTAGTAAGCCAGTCTTTACAAGCCACAGCCTCCAATTGAAGCACCTGCTCCAAATATGACTTTATGTTGCTTTGATAATACGTTAAATCTTCATAAGTATTTGATACAGAAGCATCTTCCATAATTGTTTTTGGAGAACTTCCAAACATATCTGAAAGGTTCAAATCCAATGGTTTGGTGTTTTTCTTCTCAGAAATAATTGAAAAACGCTTGTCCGAAGTTACTTCCCCCACCTCATACATCGGGCTTCGTTCACGTTCGGCTATGGTTTGCAATTTTTCAATATGTTGTTTTCCAATAACTAATCCCATTCGCTCTTGCGATTCATTTCCGATGATTTCCTTGTCGGAAAGCGTTGGGTCGCCCACAGGAAGTTTATCCAAATCGATTTTTCCGCCCGTTTCTTCGATTAGCTCGGACAGACAGTTCAAATGCCCTCCGGCTCCGTGGTCGTGAATGGAAACAATCGGATTTTCATCGGCTTCCACCATCGCTCTGATGGCGTTGGCAGCTCGTTTTTGCATTTCAGGATTGGAACGCTGAATCGCGTTTAGCTCAATTCCAGAACCAAACGCTCCCGTATCGGCACTTGAAACAGCGGCTCCACCCATACCAATACGATAATTTTCTCCACCTAAAATTACGATTTTATCCCCTTCTTTTGGTTTATGTTTTAGAGCCTGCGATTTCTTTCCATAACCTATACCACCAGCCAACATAATTACCTTATCGAAGCCTAACTTTTTCGCATCTTCCTCGTGTTCAAAGGTTAAGAGAGAACCCGCGATGAGTGGTTGTCCGAATTTATTCCCAAAATCAGAAGCTCCGTTTGAAGCTTTGATGAGAATATCCATCGGGGTTTGATACAGCCACTTGCGTTCGTCCATTGCTTTTTCCCAAGGGCGATTTTCTTCCAAACGAGAATAAGACGTCATATAAACGGCTGTTCCTGCGAGCGGTAACGAACCTTGTCCGCCTGCCAATCGGTCGCGAATTTCACCTCCCGAACCCGTAGCAGCTCCGTTGAAAGGCTCAACCGTTGTCGGAAAATTATGTGTTTCTGCTTTGAGCGAAATAACAGATTCAAATTTCTTAGTTTCAAAAAAGTCAGGCTTGTCCGAAGTTTTTGGAGCAAATTGCTCTACCACAGGACCTTGAATAAAAGCAACATTATCTTTGTAAGCAGATACAATTTCGTTGGGATTTGTTTCAGAAGTTTTCTTGATAAGTTTAAAGAGTGAGCTTGGTTTCTCTTCTCCATCAATGATAAAAGTTCCGTTAAAAATCTTATGGCGACAGTGTTCCGAATTTATTTGAGAAAACCCAAAAACCTCAGAATCAGTAAGTTTTCTTCCTGATTTTTTAGAAAGATTCTCTAAATAAGTCACTTCTTCCGCACTCAAAGCCAAACCTTCTTTTTGGTTATAGCCTTCTATATCATCAATTTCCAGAACAGGCTCCGGAGTGATATTTATAGTAAAAATATTCTGATTAAGTTCGTTATATTTTTGGAAGAGCATTGGGTCAAAATCAGTGAATTCTTCTGCCACTTCGGAAAACTCTTCTATTCGGATAATTCCTTGAATATCCATATTTTGCGTAATTTCCACCGCGTTAGTACTCCACGGAGTAATCATCGCTGCACGAGGCCCCACAAAGAATCCGTTAAGTGCCTGTTGGTCAATTTTTTCAGCTCCACCAAAAAGCCAATTTAGTTTAGAAATTGTTTGCTCAGACAAGTTTTCGGTGGTTTGCACCGCATATAAATTCTGTTTCGGATTTTTAAAGAAATGTATCATTGATTTATGAATTTAAGCGACAAAGTTAGACAAAAAAAGTGAAAAAAGGAAAGAGAAAATCAAAGCTTTGGCAATGTTTTCAAAATTACTCGAGTCCAAAACGATTTAACTCATAAAAACTTTAGTTTTTCCAAAAAATTTACTTCATAAAAAAAGGGAACATTTTTGAAAAACATTCCCTTTTCTTAATATAAATTTTAAACAAATAAACTATTTTCAGCCATTTACTTAAAATCAGCTCAAAGCTTCGGCACCACCCACAATTTCTAAAATTTCGCCCGTGATAGCCGCCTGACGAGCCTTGTTATAAGTCAATTTGAGTTGATTTTTAAGTTCATTGGCATTGTCAGTTGCTTTGTGCATAGCCGTCATTCGTGCTCCGTGTTCAGATGCCACTGAATCACGCAACGCTTTAAAAATCTGCATTTTCAATGACCTCGGAATCAATTCTTTTACAATTTCCTCTTTTGAAGGTTCGTAAATATAATCAATCATTGCACTTTCTTCTGCCTCGGCAACTGATTGAATTGGCAAGAATGTTTCTTCTGTAATAATCTGTGTGGCTGCATTTTTGAAACTGTTGTAAACCAATACAATTTTGTCAAACTGCTTGGAAGTGTACAATTCCATTAACTCGGAAGCCAACTCAGAAGCAGCTGTAAAAGTCAGACTATCAAAAATATGCGTTTCGTGTCTGTATATTTTATCCGTTTTTTTAAGTATATCATTTCCTTTTTTACCCACGGTATAAAATTTGACATTCATATTTCTGTACACTCCTGATTCAAGCTCCATTGCCTTTTTTACAATATTTGCATTGAACGCACCGCACAAACCTCTGTTTGAAGTAATTGGAACAATCAAAATATTCTTAACTTCCTCAGGACGTTCATTATACACGCTGTCATTTCCTAAGGCTGAGCTAAGTTGTTCCAACAATTGTTTTAATTTGTAAGCATAAGGTTTCATCGCCAAAATAGCATCTTGGGCTTTTTTAAGTTTTGCCGCCGATACCATTTTCATCGCTCCCGTAATTTGCATCGTAGAACTTACCGATGAAATCCTGCTTCGTATTTCTTTTAAATTTGCCATTTTTTAATAATGCAAAATTTGTTTTCTAATTATTTTGAGAATCTCTCAGCAATTTCTTTAGCTACTTTCTCTAAAGTACCTGTTATTTTATCGTTAAACTGACCTGCTTTCAACTCATCCAAAACATCACGATGTTGCAAGTTCAAGAATTCCAAATACTCTTTTTCAAATTCTTTTACCTTATTTACAGGCACTTGACGAAGCAAGTTTTTAGAACCTACGTAAATAATTGCAATTTGGTTTTCAACAGTATATGGGTCGTTTTGTGATTGTTTCAAAATCTCTACGTTACGCTTCCCTTTTTCGATAACGTTCATCGTAGCCGCGTCCAAATCTGAACCGAATTTAGCAAAAGCCTCCAACTCACGATATTGTGCTTGGTCAAGTTTTAACGTTCCCGCAACTTTTTTCATTGATTTAATCTGAGCTGAACCTCCCACACGTGATACCGAAATACCTACGTTAATCGCCGGACGTACCCCTGAGTTAAACAAATCTGACTCCAAGAAAATCTGTCCGTCAGTAATTGAAATTACGTTTGTTGGGATATACGCCGAAACGTCACCTGCTTGAGTTTCAATGATTGGCAAGGCTGTAAGTGATCCTCCTCCTTTTACCAAATGTTTGATACTGTCTGGCAAGTCGTTCATTCCTTGTGCAATTTTATCGTCAGCGATTACTTTAGCAGCTCTTTCAAGCAAACGAGAATGCAAGTAGAATACGTCCCCAGGATAAGCCTCACGCCCTGGTGGCCTTCTAAGTAACAAAGACACCTCACGATAAGCTACCGCTTGTTTTGACAAGTCATCATAAATAATCAAAGCCGGACGACCCGTATCTCGGAAATACTCCCCGATGGCTGCTCCCGCAAAAGGTGCATACACCTGCATTGGTGCCGGGTCAGAAGCATTTGCCGCTACGATGGTAGTGTAAGCCAACGCTCCGTGATCTTCCAAAGTTTTGGTAATCGCAGCTACCGTTGAAGCTTTCTGCCCGATAGCAACATATATACAGTACACAGGTTTCCCTGCATCATAGAATTCTTTTTGATTCAAAATGGTATCGATACAAACTGTAGTTTTTCCAGTTTGACGGTCACCGATAACCAACTCACGTTGTCCGCGTCCGATAGGAATCATTGCATCCACCGATTTGATACCTGTTTGCAATGGCTCATTTACCGGCTGGCGGAAGATAACCCCAGGTGCTTTACGCTCTAAAGGCATTTCGTACAATTGCCCTGTGATAGGTCCTTTACCGTCAATAGGTTGCCCCAATGTATTTACAACACGCCCAACAATGCCATCTCCTACATTAATTGAAGCGATTAATCCTGTTCTTTTAACTGTATCTCCTTCTTTGATATCTGTTGAAGGTCCTAACAAGGTGATACCTACGTTGTCTTCTTCAAGGTTCAACACAATACCTTTCAGTCCGTTATCAAATTTCACCAACTCTCCGTACTGTGCATTTGACAATCCGAAGATACGGGCAATACCATCTCCTACTTGCAACACGGTTCCCACTTCCTCTAAAGAAGCAGTTGCATCAAAATTAGCTAATTGTTCTTTTAAAATTGCTGAAATTTCAGCGGCTTTAATTTCTGCCATTTCTTAAAGTTATATCTTTTAATAATAAAAAATCATTTTTTTAGTAATGTTAATTGCGAAATACTGCAATTAAACAAAAAGTTTCTCCTGAAAATCTTGTTTTAGTTTGTTCAATTTGTAGGAAACGCTCGCATTGTATTGAATATCTCCTATACGAAGAATAAATCCCCCAATAATGCTTTCATCTACCTTATTTTCAAGAGTAATATTTCTATTTTGTGTCAAACTCTCAATCTTACGAAGCACCTCGTTTCTCATACTTTCAGTAAGAGGAACTGCGGTTGTCACGATTGCCGTTTTGTTATTTTTATGCTCATTGTACTGAATTATAAACTTTTGAGCAATTTGGTTTAGAATAGGCAAACGTCTGTTTTCAATCAATAATTTGAACAATCTGCGTACTTCAGGAGATATATCCACAAAGATTTTTTCCAAAACATTTTTCTTCACAATGGTTTTCACAATAGGAGAATCCAAAAGATGGCTCAACTCCTTATTTGCATTTATCGTTTTGTGAATCAATGTCATATCCTGAAATACTCTTTCAACAGAATTTTGCTGTAAAGAATATTCCAGAAGTGCTTTCGCGTATCTGTTAGCTGCTCTAAATCCGTACATAGTTTCTTAATTTAAAGTAGCTCCTTTTAAATACTCATCAATCAGGGCAGTTTGCTTTTTCTGGTCAGAAAGCTCACTTTTCATTACTTTTTCAGCAATTTCAATAGACAGAGAAGCTACTTGGTCTTTCAACTGAGCTACAGCTACTTTCTTCTCAGAATCAATAGCTTGTCTGGCTTGTTCGATTAACTTTTGACCTTCTTTTTGAGCCTCATCTTTTGCTTCAGCAACGATTTTGTCTTTCAATTCCTTTGCTTCTTTTAGCATAGCATCTCTCTCTGCACGTGCCTCCGCAAGCAAACGCTCGTTATCGGCTTTCAAGTTAGCCATTTGCTTACGAGCCTCTTCCGCAGCTTCCAACGCATTGTTGATAGAATCCTCACGTTGTTTAACTGCTGAAAGAATTGGTTTCCAAGCGAATTTTGACAACAAAAAGAGCAAAACGATAAAAATCAAAGTTGCCCAAAACAAGAGACTTTCAGGATGTGTAAAGTTCATTATTTAAAAAATATTTATTTAGTGATTAGATTTCTTTTTTTACATAAAAACCACCTTGCAACCAACCGTTGCAAGATGATTTTTGATTTTAATTACTTCGCGATTAACGCAACTACCACAGCAAAAAGGGCAACACCCTCGATAAGAGCGGCAGCGATAATCATAGCTGTTTGAATTTTTGAAGCTGCTTCTGGCTGACGAGCAATACCTTCCATTGCGGCTGCTCCAATTTTACCAATACCGAAACCTGCTGCTAAAGCTGCAATAGCAGCCCCAATTCCTCCTAAAGCTAAAGTCATAATAAAAAAATTAAGTGTTAATAAAAAATATAATTATAAAAAATCTTCAAATTGTGTAACTATTAATGATGCTCCTCTTCAACTGCCTGACCTATAAACAAAGCCGACAACAAGGTAAACACATAAGCTTGTAAAACTGCCACCAACAATTCCAATACATTGATAAATAAAGCAAAAGCAATAGAAACTGGCGACACCGCAAGAGTTTTGAATATAAAAATCAAAGACACCAAACTCAAAATAATGATGTGACCCGCTGTAATATTAGCAAACAAACGCACCATCAACGCAAATGGCTTTGTGAACATTCCCAAAATCTCAACAGGAATCATAATTGGCGATAACCAAACCGGAACGCCGGGAGTAGCAAAAATATGTTTCCAATAATTCTTATTACTGCTGAACAATGTTATTAAAAACGTTACTACCGCCAAGAAACCGGTAAACAATATGTCATTAGTTAAAGTACTTGCAAATGGGAAGAAAGGAATCAATCCAAAAAGATTTCCGAACCAAATCAAGAAGAAAATCGTCAATAAATACGGCATATAACGAGTGTGTTTCTTCTCTCCTATTTGAGGAATAGCAATATCGTCACGCACAAAAAGAACTATCGGCTCTAAAAAAGCAGCAACGCCTTTTGGAGCTCTTTGATTCTTTTTGTAAGAATTTGCCATTGGGATAAAAACCGCCAACAATAACAGCGAAACAATAATTAGTGAAAGTACGTTCTTTGTAATTGAAAAATTCCACGGACGATTGTTAGTCACGTGACCACTTTCATCAAAACTAAGCGTCCCGTCAGCATCTGTATAGAAAATTTCTTCGTGAAAACGAGCGAATTTCATTCCGTCACGCTCAACCACCACTTTACCTTCATTATCGTGATGAAACTCACTTGACATAAACGTTACTAACCCGTTTTCCGTCCAAAGAATAACCGGAAGTGGCAATGAAACCGAAGACTCTCCCGCACCATAGATATGAAATTCGTGCGAATCACCAATGTGATGCATAATCATCCCTACAGGATCGAAAGCTTCCCCTTCCTTAGTTTCAGCAGAAAATCCTTGAAAAGGCAGAAAAAATAATAAAGATAAAACGAAATGTTGAATTATGTTCCTTGTTATCATTATGTTTTAATAAAAGTACAATACAATATTTTTCTTAATTCGGCAAATTTACATTTTCAATTGTAATTAAGAAAATTTTTACAACGTTTTTTTTAAGTCTAATTTATTATTTTTCATAAAACACACATAATCAATCTTTTAATAACAATATAAAAATAAAGCCATCATTGTATCTAAATTCTTAAAACCCACATCCACAAGCTAAAAACTTACTTAATTCAGAAATGTTAATTTTTTTATTTTTCTTGATTTCTTCATTTTCTTTTCACACCTTTGTAATCAAATCATTTATAGCTATTTCACATTTCAAGAACAATAAAATGTCCAACTTTTTGTTTTTCATTTTGAAACGCAAATAAGTTTATAGAATTCAGGAAAAGATGGAAAGTGAAATAATTCATAAAAATTTATATCTAACTAATTTTTATTCGAAAACTGTACAATAAAAATATTCACTAAAAGAACATCGTTATGAAAAAAGTTTTATTTTTAGGTTTATCTCTGATAGCGTTAGCCTGTCGCGAAGAAAGCAATGAATGTTGTTCTCCCCCTCCCGTTTTTAACTTATACATAAACAAAAATTCCGAATCCTACAAAGAATTTTTGAATTCAGAAGGTAAGTTTGACACAAAAAACGTTTCTTTATACCGCTTGAATGGTAATGTAAAGAAAGAATACACAGTAGAACAGATTTATTTACTCTTACAGGAAAAATACCTTTCTGTGGGAACTCATCTTGATTATAAAAATGACATTTATACAGGTAAGAAAGAAACTCTTTATCTTAAAAACGCTTCAAAAACGTATAAAATAGAAGTGGAAGGAGAAATGGTTAGTCGCAACGGTTGTTGTCCTGTTGCTGAATTAAAAGAAATAAAAGTAGATGGAGTAAAAATTGAAAATTATTTCTTGGTAAAGTAAGAAAAGACGTTATTTCGAGCCTATTTTCCAATACAATTGACATCAAAACTGAAAAACACGACAGTTGAGTCGTGTTTTTCAGTTTTATGAACAAAAAAATCAATATATTATTTTTCTGCTTCTAAAACTTTTGTTTTTAGAGGATTTTCGGTCAATGAATCATATTCAAGTCTGTTTTTAAAAACGTCTATTGCCATAAAAACTGCGTGTCGGAACGAATCGGCATCGGCAATTCCTTTACCGGCAATCTCGTATGCTGTTCCGTGGTCGGGCGAGGTACGTACTTTGCTAAGTCCTGCCGTGTAATTCACTCCATTCCCGAAAGATAGCGTTTTAAAAGGAATCAGTCCTTGGTCGTGATAAGGCGCTATTACCGCATCGTAATTACAATAATTTTTTGTAGCAAAAAAACTATCAGCAGAAAATGGTCCAAAAACCAAAACACCTTCATCAAATAATTTTCTCAACGCAGGACGAATAATCTCATCGTCTTCCGAGCCAATCACCCCCCCATCGCCACAATGAGGATTAAGCCCCAATACGGCAATTTTAGGACGTTGCAAACAGAAATCTTTTCGGAGTGATTCATTCATCAAGCGTATTTTACTGAAAATCAAATTTTCTGTAATATGCGAACTAACATCTTTAAGCGGAACGTGGTCGGTAAAAAGCCCTACTCTAAGCCCCTCGCTTACCATAAACATCAAACTTTGTCCCTCCAATTCTTTAGCCAAATAATCCGTATGCCCGGGGAAGCTAAATTCCTCTGACTGAATATTATTTTTGTTGATTGGAGCTGTCACCAACACATCTATCAAGCCTTCTTTTAAGGCTTCAACGGATTTTTTCAAAGAAATAAAAGCATATTTTCCTCCATCTTCTGTGACTTGCCCAAAGGTTACATTTGGTGATTCTTTCCAGCAATTCAGCACATTAAGTTTCCCAGGAATTGTACTTTCAATTTTGTCAATCCCTTGAAAATTCGTATTTATATCGAAATGTTTACGCTGAAAAGAAACCGTTTTGTTCGACGCAAAAATAATTGGCGTGCACAACTCCAACATTTTTGAATCTTCAAATGTTTTGAGAATTATTTCCAATCCCACTCCATTCATATCACCAATGGAGATTCCTACTTTTATCAAATTATCTTTCATAAAAACGCATTTTTCACTACTTTCTTCCTAATTAATAATCAATTTATTAAATAAAAAGAAGCACAATACATAGCTTTAAAAAGTATTATATTCCGTGTATTTTATATATTTGTGGAATACAAGGCAACAAAAGTACAAAAAAATCGCAATTTTAAAAAGTTTGAGAACTTCAAATCAACAAAATTCTCTAAAAAATGGAAACATATCGCAGTAACGGAAAGCTTTTAATTACAGGTGAATATGCCGTTTTGGACGGAGCTTTGAGCCTCGCCTTGCCCACAAAACAAGGACAAACATTAAACATCATCCCGCAAAAAGACGATTTTACTTGGAAAAGCTACGACGTTCACAATAAAATTTGGTTCGAAACCCAAAACTTGAAAACGAATAATGACAAATTTATTCCAATTGTTGATACTTTAAAGAAAATTTTGAATGTAGCGAGCGAAATGAATCCTTCGTTTTCAGAAAAAATGAATAATTGTTTGGTTGAAACGCATTTGGAATTTGAACGGAATTGGGGATTGGGCTCTTCTTCCACGCTGATTAACAACATCGCACAATGGGCGGGAGTTTGTCCGTTTGAGTTGTTATTCAGAAGTTTTGGAGGAAGCGGATACGATATCGCCTGTGCAAAACACAACACTCCCATTTTGTACAAGTTAGACGAAGGAAAACCAAAAACTTATCCTGTAAATTTCAACCTTCCTTTTAGTAACAAACTATTTTTCATACATTTAAATAAAAAACAAAATAGTAAAGAAGGTATTGCTCATTACAGAATCATCAAGAAAGGTAAAGCAAAACTCTGCTCTCAACTTACGGAAATTACCGAAGAGCTTTTACGATTTCCTTCCGAAAAAGAATTTTGTTATTTATTGGAACAACACGAAGAAATCTTAGCTGAGTTTCTCGACATTCCTACTGTTAAAAGTTTGGAATTTCCTTATTTTGAAGGCACAATAAAAAGCTTGGGAGCTTGGGGCGGAGATTTCGTGCTTGCAGTGGGTGAGCCATCGTATGTGAAAAATTATTTTTCAGCTAAAGGTTTTTCAACGATTATTCCGTACAGCGAAATGATTCTGTCGTAAATTGACTACAAAATAAAAATCGCTTGATTAAATGATTAATCGAGCGATTTTTTTATACTTTCAGTTATTCTTTTCAGACTGAAAATCAACTACTACTTATCGTTCAAAGCAGCTTTTACTTTTGAAGTTGGAAGGAATATTTGGAAACCAATTCTTAGTCCTAAATCTCCTTGTCCGCTTGTGTTTCCTCCACCTACAACAGCATTGAATTTAAGCATTGCATCCAAACTCACGTTACGAGTGATGAAATAAGCATAACCAGCTCCTACTCCCAAATCCATTCCATTTGTTGTACTTCCTGAACTAGAGTTTCTCCCTCCAAATCCAAAACTTCCCTCTCCGAAGAAACGTCCGTTTTTCAAAAGATTTACATAATCTTTACCTACGTAGTAACGACCGAAAGCACCTACATTCCAGTTAGTTTGCGTATCGCTTGAACCTTTTGTTTTAGAAACTCCTAAACCTACAAGCCCACCTACTACGAAGTTATCTGCCACAAAATAACCAGCCTGAGGAGTCAAAAGAATATTCAATCCGTTAGTGAATTGCATATCCGCTACCTGACCACCTACCATCCAGTTTCCTTTTTGGATTTGTGCATTTGCATTGTTAAAAACAACCGCTCCTAAAACTAGAGCAACTCCTAAAATAAATTTCTTCATTATGTTAATAATTTTATCGTTTACGAAGGCAAAGATACACATTTTTTTGAAAAAACCAAAACTTTTTTGAAAAAATTACGCCATATGGTTATTTTTTTTCATCTGTTACCTTGCGAAAATCTACTAGGTCAAACGCACGAAATTTAATATTTTTGTTTTTATGGATTTAGTGAGTTATTTTTCTGACATTGAGGATTTTCGTATGGTGAACAAATGCAATCATCTTCTTTCTGACATACTTCTCATTGGGCTTTTCACCTATTTGAGCAACGGCGAAGACTACGAAGATATGGTATTATTTGCTGAAAATCACCCTGATTTTGTGCGTGAATATTGTAAGCTTCCCAACGGAGTACCCTCCCACGATACCTTTAATCGAGTTTTTAGTTCGCTGGATACTAGCGTTTTAAACAAATGCTTAATGGATTGTGGTAAAGCCATTTTGGACACGCTTGGCGAAAAACAAATTTGCATTGATGGTAAAAAGATTAAAGGTGTAAATCCTAGAAGTCGTGGAAATACAGGGCTTTACATTGTAAATGCTTGGGTGAGCGAAAACGAACTTTGCATCGGACAGAAAAAAGTAGCAGACAAATCCAATGAAATAACGGCTATTCCTGAAATCATCAATAGTTTAGATATTGAAAATGCGGTAGTTAGCATTGATGCGATGGGCTGTCAGAAAGAAATAGCATCTGTAATTATGGCGAAAAAAGGGCATTATTTACTGTCTTTAAAATCGAATCAATCAGAATTATTTGAGGATGTGGTCTGCGGATTTAAAGCCAGGTCAAGTGATTGTTTTTCAGAAGAATGGGAATATTCTTCGTCTCGATTTGAAACTCGTAAATGCCGTATTTTACAAGCGAAAGATGTGTTGCTTGATGAAAATTTATCGGTTTGGGCGGGGTTGAAAACCCTGATTCAAATTGAATCTGAAAGGCATTTAGGTGCTGATATTCAGAAAGAAACGAGGTATTACATCAGCAGTGAAGAGGGCTTATCTGCGGATTATTTCAATGAATTAGTTCGTGGGCATTGGGGGATTGAGAATAAATTGCATTGGCATTTGGATGTAACATTTCGGGAGGATTCGTGCCGAGCCAGAGCAGGATTTTCGGCTGAAAACCTATCTGCTCTGCGGAAATTAGCCTTACAAATGATTAAAAATCAAAAAGATAAATTAAGCTTAAAGAAACGAAGACTCAAAGCCGCCTACAATACAGATTACTTAAAAGATATTATCCAAAATTTTTCATGCGTTTGACCTAAAAATCTACTAATTTATTTATGTTTCTCATATTAATTATTATGAAATATTTTTTATTTTTGTGGGGCGTGAGAACGTGTAAAACAAGAGATAATTACTAAAAACAATTCGTATGAAACTTCACGTATTAATATTACTTTTAATTATGCCTACATCATTTTTTGCTCAAAATGAAGCCTTTTCAAAAGAGATATTCATCGGCAGCACTAAAGACTCGTTAAAGTACAGGCGGTTAATTCCTGAAAATTTGGAAAAAAACAGAAAATATCCGTTGGTGTTATTCTTGCACGGTGCGGGCGAAAGAGGCAAAGACAATGAAAGCCAGCTTCTTCACGGCGGAACGATGTTCTCCAATCCGTTAAACCGAGACAAATATCCATCATTTGTTTTGTTCCCCCAATGCCCGAATAATTTTTACTGGTCAATTGAAAAGCGACCGGAACAAGGATTTGACAGCTCCGCTCTGTTTTCTGAAAATCCTCCCATTACTTCACAGATGAAACTTGTCATAGAACTTTTAAATGACTTCACCGAAAAGAACCCTGTGGACGAAAAACGCATTTACGTAGTTGGGTTATCAATGGGAGCGATGGCTACTTTTGATTTGGTTTGTCGTTTGCCTGACAAATTTGCAGCTGCTATCCCCATCTGCGGAGCTGTAAACCCCGAACGACTGAAGCATCTAAAAACCAATACCCAATTCCGTATTTATCACGGAGATAGTGACCAGGTCGTTCCTGTTAATTTCTCCAGAAATGCCTACAAAGCTTTGAAGAAAACAGGCAAAAATGTCGAATACATCGAATTTTATGGCGTGGGTCATAATAGTTGGCATCCCGCCTTCAATATGCCCGATTTTCTGTCTTGGCTCTACCAGAATCAAAAATAGTTCCGTTTGGAAGTTTATCTACTGCTGATTAAATAATAACATTTTTAAAACCTGAAAAATAGAGAACTTCTGTAAAAATTGTTTCGTCAGAAATTGTAAAATAGCCCAACACTCAGCTGACGATACTAACGAGCTGACGTTTGAACTGAAATAAATACTTTTCATTCTCTCCTTTAATATTTTTATCTTTGCCCCAAAAAGAAATTCGATGAATCGTTCAAAAATTGTTCTAATTACGGGAGCTACTTCGGGGATTGGGAAGGAAACAGCCCTATTGCTCACAAAAAAAGGTTTCACCGTTTATGGTACAGCCCGAAATGTTGAAGGCAAAAACCTGCCCTTTAAGCTACTCCCGATGGACGTACGCAACCAAGAAAGCATCTCTCAAGCAGTGAAAACCATTCTCGCAGAAACCGGAAAGATAGACATCCTTATTAATAACGCCGGCGTGGGCATTACCGGAGCCGTGGAGGAAATCCCTATGGAAGAACTTCAAAATGTATTCGCCACGAATTTTTACGGAGCTATCTCCCTAATGCAAGCCGTTTTACCGTCGATGCGAGAACAAAAAAGCGGACTCATCATCAATGTCACTTCCATTGCAGGCTATATGGGGCTTCCGTTTCGGGGAGCATACTCCGCCAGTAAAGGTGCCTTAATGCTAATGTCCGAAGCCCTGCGGATGGAAGTCAAAAACTTTGGGATTGAAATAGCCACAGTAGCTCCGGGTGATTACGCCACCGATATCGCTTCACGCAGATACCACGCTCCTGTGAAAGAAAATTCGGCGTATGCGGAAATCTACCAAAAGTCATTGGATTTGATGAATCAGCACGTGGATTCAGGAGGCAATCCGATAGAAATGGCTGAAAAAATCTTTCAAATCATATGCACAAAACATCCCAACGTTCATTACAAACAGGGAAGTTTCTTGCAGAAATTCTCAATCGTTTTAAAGCGTATCTTGCCGAGCAAAACATACGAGAAAATGCTGATGAATCATTACAAAATGTAAACTCTTTCTTAAAGAATTTCAACAAAAATTATCAATAATTACTTCCCTAAAGGTCGATAATTCATTCAAAATAGTATGAACTTATCGACTTTTTTTGTATATTTACCCCAAATTAGTTCCTTTCTTTAGTAAAAAGAAGCAAATATTTCAGACAATAGCTCCAACCGATGGAGGTTGAAGCCGTTGTTCGCGAAAAACAGTCCAAACCGATGGAGGTTGGAGCTGTTGTTCGCAAACAACAGGCAAAAACCGCACCCGAGTAAGCTATTTTTCGCAATCAACAGCAAGAACCGATGGTCGGTAAGGCTGTTGTTCGGAAAAAACGGGCTATTTTCAGCTAAAATTGAAAGAATCGGTCAGAAAACAACGAAAAACAGGCACACAACATCACCAAACTTTGCAAATTTTGTTAGTTTCCGGCATCGTATATAGGAAAACATCTTAAAAAAGAATATAAATTTTAAAACAGAAATTACTATGATTAGAAATTTTAATTTGGGAAGAATCCCACAGATGGCTTTCTTGGCACATATGACTAATGTCAAGAATCATTTAGCGAAAGAAGATGCAACTTCATTAGGCTTAGAAGCAGTTCAAGCTGAATTTGTTACCGATTTAGAAGCTTTTGAAGAAGCTCTCAAACCTTTGCAAAAAAGTTTGCTTACTGAAAAAATTGAAGAAGCCGACAATCAACGCGACAAGATTTTAGTGAACTTTACACAACATTGCCGCACGTTTGTTTTCTTCCCCGAAGCTGAAAAATCAAATTCTGCAAAGGAATTATTGGCTGAAATTGATAAGTTTGGCAAAGCTCCGCAAGACAAACCCCGTGCCGAGCAAACTGCCATTATCAATTCTCTACTCAAAGACCTTGATACACCTACGCACAAGCAAAATTTGAGCAACATTTGGGCTACCGAATGGGTGAAATATCTTGCCCAAACAAACACTGAGTTTGAAAAGCTCTATAATGAACGTACGTATGAAACTTCGGGCAATGAACCAGGGCTGAGCAAGAAATTACGTATAAAAACATACGATAGCTTTAAGAAGTTAGTGCAGTACATCAACGCTTTGGCGACTATCAACGGTATGGAAAAATACAAAAACTTAATCGACAACATTAACAAAGAAATTGAACAAGTAAGGTAAGCACTGCTTTGAGATTTCCGAAAGCGGATTTCAGAAATTTGCAAACGAATATTTCAAAACCGATTTGCTTTTTTCTCAGCAAAAGGAATATATTTGCAGAACTATTCATCGTTTGAATAGAAATTTTAAAAAAATTTAAGTATCCATACAAGTAAGTACATTGGCTGAGTGAAGTTATATCTCCCTGAAAAGAGATGCTAACTTCGCTTAGCAATGCACTCGAAGTAACATCACCTAATACACTAATTTATTATGAAATTTTTTATTGACACAGCTAATTTAAACCAAATCCGTGAAGCACAAGATTTGGGCATTTTGGACGGCGTTACTACGAATCCGTCGCTTATGGCAAAAGAGGGAATCACCGGCACGAACAACATCTTGAAACATTATGTTGATATCTGTAACATTGTGGACGGAGATGTATCTGCGGAAGTAATTGCCACAGATTTTGAAGGCATTATAAAAGAAGGAGAAATGCTGGCTTCGTTACACGAACAAATTGTGGTAAAAGTTCCGATGATAAAAGAAGGAATAAAGGCCATTAAGTATTTTTCGGATAAAGGCATACGAACTAACTGTACGCTTGTATTCTCTGCAGGTCAGGCATTATTGGCAGCTAAAGCTGGAGCTACGTACGTTTCGCCTTTCATCGGAAGACTGGACGACGTTTCAACCGATGGGCTAAACCTCATTGAGGATATCCGATTGATTTATGACAATTATGATTTTGAAACAGAAATCTTAGCTGCCTCCGTTCGCCACACGATGCACATTATGCACTGTGCCAAAATTGGGGCAGACGTGGTTACCGCACCTCTTTCAGCTATTTTGGGCTTACTAAAACATCCACTAACTGACAGTGGTTTAGCACAATTTTTAGCAGATTACAAAAAAGGAAATTAATTAATCTATTAATTGTTCGTTAAAAATTTATTCATTGTTAATTGAGAAATATGAATTGGGAAACAGTAAAAGAATACGAAGATATTACCTATAAAAAATGTAACGGCGTAGCCAGAATCGCCTTTAACCGACCTGAAGTTCGTAACGCGTTCCGCCCTAAAACTACCTCTGAACTACTTGATGCTTTTAAAGATGCTCACGAGGATACTTCCATTGGTGTTGTTCTTCTATCTTCCGAAGGTCCTTCGCCAAAAGATGGTGTATGGAGCTTTTGTAGCGGTGGCGACCAAAAGGCTCGCGGACATCAGGGCTACGTGGGCGAAGATGGATATCATCGATTGAATATTTTGGAAGTACAAAGACTTATTCGCTTTATGCCTAAGGCTGTAATTTGCGTGGTAAACGGCTGGGCTGTAGGTGGCGGACATTCGCTTCACGTGGTTTGTGACCTCACGCTGGCAAGTAAGGAGTACGCCATCTTCAAACAAACCGATGCGGACGTAACCAGCTTTGATGCGGGGTATGGTTCGGCATATCTGGCAAAGATGGTAGGACAAAAGAAGGCACGTGAAATCTTCTTTTTAGGCAGAAATTACTCTGCTCAAGAAGCGTACGAAATGGGAATGGTCAATGCCGTAATTCCGCACGATGAATTGGAGCAAACAGCTTACGAATGGGCTCAAGAAATCTTGGCGAAGTCGCCTACTTCTATCAAAATGCTGAAATTTGCAATGAACCTTACCGACGACGGAATGGTAGGGCAACAAGTTTTCGCCGGAGAAGCTACCCGCCTTGCCTATATGACAGAAGAAGCCAAAGAAGGGCGTGATGCTTTCCTCGAAAAACGCAAACCGAACTTTGAAAAGAAATGGATTCCTTAGCAAGAATTATAACAGCAATAAGGGCGAACCAAATGGTTCGCCCTTATCGTTATTTTTTGCAAGCAAAGGAAAGCCCTATGGTGCGGG
This sequence comes from Capnocytophaga stomatis, assembly GCF_002302635.1. Lineage (NCBI taxonomy): Bacteria > Pseudomonadati > Bacteroidota > Flavobacteriia > Flavobacteriales > Flavobacteriaceae > Capnocytophaga > Capnocytophaga stomatis. The sequence goes on along the minus strand of NZ_CP022387.1, from coordinate 1,778,157 downwards.
ATTCTCTTGCGGTGGTTCTTCTTTTTTGGTTGCTTTCTTGTCCGCTGCAAGCGTTTTCAATTGCTTTACTTTATTGTACCACTGAGGGATTTTGGGCAAATCATCGCCCAATAAATACCCCCAAGGATTCAGCGACGGAACGTTGTCAAATATCACTTTAAGGATGGCAATAACAGGAATTGCCAAAAACATCCCTCCTATTCCGGCAAGGCTTCCTCCTACCAAAATCCCGATGATGGAAGCAAAGGCGTTAATCTCCACTTTTGAACTCACCACCAAAGGCACCAAGATGTTATTGTCGATAATCTGCACCACCACCGAAACTATAACCACCCCAAGGATTAGGCTTAAGTCGGGCGAGCCTGAAAGCGTTGCCAAAATAGTAATTACGCAAGCTAAAAGGTTTCCCAGATATGGGATAAGCCCCAAAATTCCGGTAATTACCCCCAAAAGAATTGCGTTTTGCACCCCAACAATAGAAAGCCCAATCGCCGTCAGAGCAGCAATACTTAGCACTTGTAAGCATATTCCTATCAGATAACTTTGAACAGCTGTTTTGATGCTGAAGAGTATATTTTTCAGGCGTTCTTGGTCGCCCTCGCCCACTAACTTTGAAAGGAACGTAATCAAATGGTTTTGGTAAAGCAAAAACAAAAATGCGTAAATTGGAATCATCGCCATACTGAAAACCACATCGGAAAATGAGGTAACGAGCATCGCCGCAGAATTCGTTAAAGCAGATTTGGTTTCTTCCCGAACCATATTAATATGCTGTGATTGATCAACCTTACTGATTCCGAAAAAATCAGTTATAAAAAGCTGTAATCGAGCCCAATGCGTTTCAATATTCTTGACTATGGCTTCCGTATCGCTGGCAATACCTCCAATTTCTACAGAAATAAACGTTGCTATGCCTAATATCAGCACCACGAAAAGGAAAATAGTAACCAGCGAAGAAATAGTGTTAGGAAAGCGACATTTCCTATTAAAAAACCGATTGATAGGACGCAGTAAAATGGCAAAAAGCATCGCCATAACTACGGGCACAATAATCTCTCTACCTAAGTAAAAGATAAGAAATGTAAGCACCGTTCCGAGCAAAATAAGTGCCAAACGTGCGTAAAAAGGAAAGACAATTTTATTTTTCATAATTTGTTTTATTGGTTTTTAAATCTTGTTAAAATTTCAAATCTAAAAAACGGAGCAATCTAAACTTTTTTAATCCAAAAATCTAAATTGCTCCGATATCTTTAATGCGGAACTATGGCAAGTAGTATCCTATTATTCAAATGCTATTTTATAGCTGCTTTGTAAAGCTCTGCTACTCTTTCCCAGTCGATTACATTAAAGAAGTTAGTAACATAATCTCCTCGTTTGTTTTGATATTTCAGATAGTAGGCGTGCTCCCAAACGTCCATCCCTAAGATTGGTTGTCCTGAAATTTCCAAACCTGGCATCAACGGATTATCCTGATTAGCAGTGCTTCCGATTTGCAATTTACCATCTTTTACCACTAACCAAGCCCATCCCGAACCAAAGCGTTTTGCTCCTGCTTCTGAAAATAACTTTTTAAAGTTTTCAAAACTTCCAAAATCAAGATTGATAGCCTCTGCTAAAACTCCTGTTGGTTGTCCGCCTCCTTTTGGTGAAATAACATCGAAATACATATTGTGATTGTAATATCCTCCCGCGTTATTTCTTAGCGTAGCGTTACTCATATCCAAGCCTTTAAGTACTTGCTCAATAGATTGCCCTGCTTGAGGTTTTCCTTCAACAGCTTTGTTTAAATTGTTCAAATATCCTACGTAATGCTTTGAAAAATGAATGAACATTGTTTGTGCATCAATGTAAGAATCTACCGCATTATAATCGTACTTTAACGGAACGATTTTAAAAGTGCCTTCATTGGCTTTAACGTCGCTTGGCTTGCCGTAATCTGCTGTTTTTGAGCAAGATTTGGCACAAGTTTCTTTTTTTGAACAAGTCTTTTCTTTCTTTTTTACCTGAGCATAAAGCTCTCCCGATGAAAATACAGCACCTGAAAGAAATAGTGCTGCCATAGGAACAAAGTTTCTTAGTTTCATATTACTTAATTTTTTTCCAAAGATAGATAAAAACACGAACTGTCGGTTTTTTTTAACATTTTTTATTTCACAAATTCACTTCCTGCCTTGTATTTTCTCCATTTTTCGATGCAGAGAACCATATCTTCAGGTAGTTCAGAATCAAAACGTAAAAACTGACCTGTTACAGGATGTTCAAAGCCCAATGTTTTAGCGTGAAGGGCTTGTCGTGGCAACACTTCAAAGCAATTTTCAACGAATTGTTTGTACTTTGCAAAAGTTGTTCCTTTTAGTATTTTGTTACCTCCGTAGCGTTCGTCGTTAAAAAGTGTATGCCCAATGTGCTTCATATGCACACGTATCTGATGTGTCCTACCCGTTTCTAACTTACACGAAATCAATGTTACATACCCAAATCTTTCTAATACTTTGTAGTGTGTAACGGCTTCTTTTCCGTGGTTACCATCGGGAAAAACATCCATTTGAAGACGGTCTTTCAAATGCCTTCCTATGTGTCCTTCTACAGTTCCTTCGTCCTGTTGTACATCTCCCCAAACTAATGCAACATATTCACGTTCAGACGTTTTCAAAAAGAATTGTTGAGCCAAATGAAGCATTGCCTCTTCTGTTTTGGCAATTACCAACAAACCGCTGGTATCTTTATCAATACGATGTACCAAACCAGGGCGGTTACTGCTGTTATTAGGCAGATTTTCAAAGTGATATATCAATGCATTGATGAGCGTTCCGCTGTAATTTCCGTGTCCGGGATGTACCACCATTCCCGCCGGTTTGTTCACAACCAACAACTGGTCATCTTCATAAACAATATCAATAGGGATATTTTCAGGAGTCAATAAATATTCGTGTGGCGGATGAGCAAACATAACTTTCACCTCATCGTTGGCTTTCACCCGATGATTTGACTTCACTGCCACTCCATTGACAAATATATTTCCTTGTTTTGCAGCTTGTTGCACCTTATTACGAGTAGCGTTTTCTACAAAATTCATCAGAAACTTATCTACTCGTAATGGTTCTTGCCCCTTTCCTGCCTTAAAGCTGTAATGTTCGTAAAGCTCGTCTTCTTTTTCTAACTCTCCTTCAAATGCTTGCATTACTCTAATTCTTCAACAGGAATAACAATTTCTTTTGTTGTAGGAATCGAATCCGAAACTCCCATATTTTCCAACCCGTTTCCGCAAACCAAATCAATTTTTGAGGTTTTCATCAGTTGCTCACCCGGCTCAATTTTTTTGCCTTTGTATGAAAGTTCAAGAACCATATCTTTCCCTATATCATCAACATACGTGACTTTACCTACATCAAGCCCAACAGATTTCAAAGTAGCCTCAGCACTGCGACGCGTAATCTGGATTACTTTAGGAACAGTTACTTTTCGGTAGCCCGAAGGATTAATTGTCAGATAAATTTTTCTGTTTTCCTTCACGTGCTCGGTAGCTTCAGGACTTTGGCTAATCACTGAAAAGGCTGGAAATTTCGGGTCATAATTCGTTGAATCAAGAACCTCATAACGCAAGTTGTTTTCTTTCAGAATAAATTCAACTTCGGTTAGTGTTTTCTTTGTTAAATCAGGAACTACAACGTATTCTCCGTGATTTGTCCACACTTTCAAGAATTTCAACATCAGAAATCCTAAAACTACAAGAGCCAAAACAGCCAAAGCCAAATGGAAAAATACATTTTTTACCTTTGGATTTTTTACAATATTTTTTAGCATATAATTTAATTTTTAGGCAGAAAATTATTTTTATCTGCATTATTTGCCATCATCCATCAACTTGAATGCAACCGATTGCACCAATGACAAACAAAGGCTGAAGAGCAAAGCACCGAAAAAGCCACTTACCTCAAAACCATTTACCAATTCTGCGGCTAACAAAATAATCACTGCGTTGATAACAAACAGAAAAAGCCCTAACGTAATGATTGTGATAGGAATAGAGATTATCTGCAAAACAGGCTTTACCAAAACATTCAAAATGGATAGCACAAAAGCGACCAAAATAGCTGAAAAATAGTCCGAAATTTGTGCGACGGGAAGAATATTTCCCAACAAAAATACAATAACAGCCGTGATAAGCAAACTTACAATATACTTCATAATCAAATATTTTTTAGTTTAAGAATTGAAAAACCTCAAAGTCCTTGCCAAAAATTCGGTTGGGTTTTGAGCGTGAAGCCAATGTCCTGATTTTGAAATCATATCAATTTCTGCATTTGGGAAATGAGCTTTTATAAGTGATTCATCTTCAGGCATTACATATTCTGAAAATTCTCCTTTTAAGAATAACGTTCGTCCGGCAAAGGTATTATTTTTAGGCAATTCCACACCAATTTCGGATTCGTTTTCCATCAAAGCTTCCAAATTCATTCGCAATCCTAACTTCTCGCGAGTTTTCCAGTACAAATTTTTTAACAAAAACTGACGAACCGAAGCATCACTAACGTACAAAGCCAATTGATTATCAGCCTCAGAACGTGATTTAACCACTTCAAAATCAATAGAAGCCAATCCTTCTAAAATTCCTTTATGATGTGGCGGATAATATTTTGGGGCGATATCGGCTACAACCAACGATTTGACCATTTGCGGATTTTCCGTAGCGAAAAGCATTGCCGTTTTTCCTCCCATCGAATGCCCTATCAAATCAAATTCAGAAATGGATTTCGATTGTGCATAAGCCTTCAAATCCTGAACCAAAACGGCGTAGTTAAACTCCTCTGAATGAAAACTATGTCCGTGATTTCGTTGGTCAATCAAGTGTACTTGAAACCCTTCTTCGGCATACTTGATTCCCAAAGTTTTCCAATTGTCGGACATTCCTAAGAAGCCGTGCAAAATGAAAAGAGGTTTGCCCTCGCCAATAACCTGTGAATGTAATATCTTCATCAGTAAACAGCTAAAATTATATTATTTTTCAAACTCTGCAAAGATAGGAAATAATTAACAATCAGCAATTAACATTAAAAAAAAATATTTTATGCTTTTTTTCTGAGAATTTGTGCTCAAAAAAATCAACTTTGGAACGATTTTAGCTATGAAAATTGTGTAAAATTAACTACCTCTTATGAAACGATTAGTACTTTTTATCATCGGGGCATTTTTGCTGATTTCCTGCCAAAATACATCAAACAAAAATAAGAACAATGGAGAAATTTATTTGCCTCAATCCAACGGACAAATAAATTCGCTTGCCGTGGTGATAGACAACACTTTATGGAAAGGCTCGGTGGGAGATACCATTCGTAAATACTTCGCCTCGCCGGTGGATGGGCTTTCTACCGAAGAACCAATTTTCTCGTTACATCAAATTCCACCACAAATTTTTACTGACAATACCCGAAATAGCAGAAATATCTTAATCATAGAAAAAGATTCTATCAATAATGTGGTTATAAAAGAAAATCTTTTTGCTAAACCTCAACGAATTGGCGTAATTCGAGGAAGAACAAACCGTGATATTACCTGCGAAATACAGGAACATTTTGCAAAAATCGTCAGAGAATTCAAAGAAAATGATATCGCAGAAAACCAGCTTCGTTTCCGAAAATCTTTAAACAAAGAAAAGGATATTGAAGAAAAATTAGGCTTCAAACTAACGATGCCTTCTGTTTATAAAATTGTGAAAAAGGAAAATAATTTCTTCTGGATAGAGCGGCAAATCAAAGGTGGAACGGCAAACATCATTATTTACGAAATGCCTCCTAACAGCATTCCTGAGGGCGATGCTCGTCCTGAAGCTATTGTTAAAATGCGGGATTCTATCGGGAAACGCTATATACCTGGGAGAGAGGAAGGAATGTATATGGTTTCGGAATCTGCCTTTGCTCCAAGTATTTACAACACCACAATTAAAGACCGAAAAGCCATTGAAAGCAAGGGCCTATGGGAAGTTAAAAATTTCCTACTGGGAGGTCCTTACATAAATTACATTATCGAAGATAAACCTAATAATCGCTTAGTGGTTGTTGAAGGCTTTGTGTCAGCTCCTATGACCGAAAAGAGAGATCATCTATTTGAATTAGAATCTATTATAAAATCTATTACATTTGTAAAATAATTATTGGTGGTTAAATAAGAAATGGGAGTCATAATTTTTGGCTCCCATTTTTTTATTCAATTTTTAGTTCGGCATCATTCGCACATAACGGATATAACCTTTTCCGTCAACCTTGCTTTTTACACTTTCAGAAGTGAGTTCAAACTCTACATCTGTTGCGTAATATTTTTGATCTTCCACCGCAGTTTCAAAACGTATTTTATATCCTTTATCAATTTTATCATTCTCAATTTCAATGACTTTAACTGCTCTTTCTCCTCCGCTAATTGTAGCCCCTGTGATAGCATCAATGGTTTCGCGTTTGCCATAGAACTTCCACCATTCAATCAAATCGCTGTACCATTCGGGGTCGTCGCCCAAAACTTGCAATGTTTTTTCATATTTTCCTTGCGGATTGATTAACGAAACTACAATGTAAGCTCCTTCTCCATCATAATTCGTAAGCTGAATCATACATTTATACTTGGTAGAAGGTTGTTGTTTTGTAAAAGAAAAACCAACAAAAATAACTGCTAAAATCCATAAAAAGTATCTGATTTTCATATATTTCTATTTTAAAAAATTAATATCCTTTCCTTTTAAAGCCTCATTCTCTTTGGCTAAGTCATACACACTTTCTTCAAAATCTGTCGTGACAGTTTTGTTTGCACCTTTTTCTAACAGAAATTTTATCATATCCAAATCCTTAGCTATCATCGCAGCTTTGTGCAGTGGTGTAAGTCCGTCTTTATTTTTTGCATTGATGTCAATATTTAACGAAGCTACTTTTTGTAATAATTTCAGGTCACCTTTATCTACTGCCAAATGATACAAGTTATTTCCTTTTTCCTGATTTTGTGCAAAATTCAATCCTTTTTCAGCTAAAATATTCCATTTTTCATCAAAATTTTCAGCTTCTCTTGGCGTATAACTCTCTAATAAATAATATACTAACGAATTTCCTTGGGAATCTTTAATATTTACATCTGCTCCCTTTTTGATTAGATAAGAAACCACGTCAGGAGTGTTTCTGCTAACAGCCCAAGTTAAAGCTGAATGCCCTTGATTATCAACTCCATTCACATTAGATGATTTATCTGTCAAAAGAGAAACAACCTCAAGAGTATTTCTGGAAGAAGCATTCATTAAAGGTGTATTTCCGTCCTTATCTGATTGATTTACAGAATTTCCTTTGCCAATAAAATGATTTATAACGGCAAGCTGCTTATGACGCCCCGAAAGTATGAAAAGAGGTGTTAACCCTTCCTTGTCTTTTTGATTAGGACTAACTCCCAAGCTTTCAATATATTCAAAAAATTCTAAATCATTGGATTTCATTCGTGAACCTTCAGCTGCTGCAAACATCAAATTCTGCCCTTTATTGTTTAGTGTTTTGGGGTTTAATCCCTTTTCAATCAACTGACTGATTATTTTTTTATTTCCGCTTCTTGCAGCGTAGAAAAGAGCATTATCTCCTTTATTATCAACACTTTTAAGCGACAATCCTTTTTTTGTAAAATATTGGGTTTCTTTTAAATCCTTCATATGCGGAATTGCCAAAAGCAATGCATTAGCTCCGTTTTCATTTTTTTCCTTGATGTTTGCACCTTTTTTTATCAAAACATCATAAAGTTCAGGATTTATATTTCCGCGTACAGCAGCAAAAAGAAGAGGCGTGTACATATGAGAATCTTTTACATTCACATCGGCACCTTTTCGAAGTAAGTAATTGATTAACGGTAAGTTATTCTGAAATGCCGCCCAGAATAAATAAGTACGTTTGTCGTGCGTAAGCTTATTAACTTCATTTCCTTCCAAAGAAAGTAAAAAAAGTATGGTTTCATAAGGAGCTCCGTTATTAATTGCCAACGAAACAGCATCATAAGCCCTCTCATTCAACTCAATAGGATTATTTCCTTCTATTATTTTTTGCTTTACTTGTTCAACAGTAGGCTTGGTTTTCCAGTAGTCGCTACTAAGAAAAATGTTTTTTTGTGCTAATAATAAGCCAGATACAAAAAAACATAAGGAGAAGATAACTTTTTTCATCACCATTCAATTTAAAATTAACGGTGCAAATATAGTTATTTAGATTTAATTTAAATATAAATTTTATTTTTATTTATATCGTAAGAAAATTAAGGCATTACATTTTGGAAAATCTTTCTGCAAAGGCGTTTACATTATCCCAATTGGTATATTCTATTTCTGCGTCAGAATTTGTAGGTCCTTTGGTCATAGTCATAATCAACTTAATGATTAACTTATCAAAAAAACCATAAATTTTGTAATTAATTTTACCTGCAAAAACCTCAACAACAGTGGGTTTCCACTTTATTTTATTTAAAAATTTAACTACATACGGATTTGTATCTGCTTGCCTTTTTTCAGCTTTTCGGGCTACTAAATTTACCGAAATAAAAACGGATTTTTTAGTATTCAGAAGTTCGTGATTTTCATCAATTAATTTTACAATATCCTGATTATGTTTACCATACCGAATACTTGAAGCCAAAATTATTTTATCAAAGTCATCCAGATTTCTACGGAAATCAGTAATAGAAATCATTTCTGCATTTTGATTTTTTGACAACAAAACTTCCTTGATACGTTCACATATCTTTTTCGTTTGTCCATCTACAGAAGCGTATATAATTACTGATTTTTCCATATTATAATCTTATTTTTATCGTTTTTCCCATCGATGAATCCACGTTGCGAGTGCATAAACCCACGCATCATCATCATTCAAGCACGGAATCATTTTAAACTCTTCTCCTCCATTTTCCAAAAATTCCTTTCCGGCTTCCATTTCTATTTCTTCAAGAGTTTCAATACAATCCGCCACAAAAGCCGGAGTTATCACAGCCAGCTTTCTCACTCCACTTCGGGCTAGCCCCACAACTTTGTCCGATGTAAAAGGTTCTAACCATTTATCCACCCCCAAACGCGACTGAAAAGCCTGCGAATATTGGCTTCTGGTTAATTGTAAGCGTTCAACTAACTGACGTGTAGTTTCAAAGCAATGCGTTCTGTAACAACGTTCTGCCTCATCCGATTTTGGGTCGCAACAGTATCTTCCCTCGGTGATTTTTTTGTGATTTTCCGTCTTCACCGTTTTCCACAGATGTCGTTCGGGAACACCGTGATACGAAAAGAGCAAATGGTCAAAATTATAGCCGTTCAAGTGAGTTTTAGTCACTTTTGCCAATGCATCTACATACTCAGAACGATTGTAAAAAGCCGGAAATTTTGTCAAGGTCATCTCTTTAAACTTCGTTCTGATGAGTTTTTCCGTTAGCACTTCCACAGTTTCGGTAGTTGCCATCGCATATTGCGGGTATAACGGCAACAAAAGCACTTCAGTAACTCCTTTAATCCTAAGCTGTTGCAAGCCAAATTCAATACTTGGATTTCCATAACGCATCGCCATTTCCACAGGTACTGAAACCTGCTTCTGTAACTTAGCTATTAATCGTTTTGTAATAACGATTAGCGGCGAGCCTTCTTCCCACCATATTTTCTTGTAGGCTTTCGCTGTTTTTTTAGGTCTTGACCTCAAAATAATTCCACGAACGATAAAAGCCCTCAACAGATACGGAACATCAATGACCCTGCTATCCATCAAAAACTCATCTAAATATCGCCTTACATCAGATACTTTAGTTGAATCAGGAGAACCTAAATTAACCAACAAAACTCCTTTTGACATATAATTACCTTGCTTACAAATACAAGGTGCAAATGTAAATAAATTTTAATAACTTTCCATCTTCAAATACAGAAAAAAGTTATACCTAAATTGATGTTACTTATTGATTTTTAATTCCGAATAATAAAACTATCTTTGCCCGCTGGTTTACAAAAACCTTTCTACTTCATAAGTAACTAAATAACAATATTTTAAAAATTTAAAAACAAGAAAAAATGATTACAGCAAATAGCTTATGTGTTGAATTTGGAGGTACTACGCTTTTCTCTGACGTTTCTTTTGCCATCAACCCGAATGACCGCATTGCTTTAATGGGGAAGAACGGAGCAGGAAAATCCACTTTACTCAAAATCTTAGCCGGAGAACGTGAAGCCACAAGAGGTAACGTTAGTATGCCTAAAGATTTTACAATCGCATATTTGCCACAGCATCTCATTATGGATGATAATTGCACTGTTTTTGAACAAGTTGCTAAGGCTTTTGCTTCCATTCAATCGATGGAAAAACGCATTGAAGAAATCAATCAGGAACTTACCATTCGTACTGATTATGAATCCGATGAATATATGAAACTCATTGAGGAAGTTTCCTCTTTAAGTGAAAAATTTTACGGAATAGAAGATACCAATTTTGAAGAAAAAATCGAAAAAACGCTACTCGGTTTAGGTTTCACCCGTGAAGATTTTCACCGACAAACGAATGAATTTAGCGGCGGATGGCGAATGCGTATCGAGTTAGGAAAATTATTGCTTCAAAACCCTGATTTACTGCTTCTTGATGAGCCTACAAATCACCTCGATATCAACTCCATTGAATGGTTTGAGGATTTTTTGATTAACTCTGCCAAAGCCGTGGTGCTTATCTCACACGACAGAGCCTTTGTAAACAATGTAACTAATCGCACGATTGAAGTTACAATGGGACGCATCTATGACTATAAAGCAAAATACTCTCATTATCTTGAACTTAGGAAAGAACGACGTGCTCAACAACAAAAACAGTACGATGAGCAACAAAAAATGATTGCCGAAACAAAGGAATTTATCGAGCGTTTCAAAGGTACTTATTCCAAAACATTACAAGTGCAATCAAGAGTTAAAATGCTTGAAAAACTGCAAATTATAGAAGTTGACCAAGAGGACACCTCAGCCCTAAAACTAAAATTTCCTCCTTCGCCTCGTTCGGGAAATTATCCTGTCATAGCCGAAGATTTGGAAAAAACCTACGGCGAAAAACAAATTTTTTCAAATGTAAATTTCACCATCAAGCGAGGGGAAAAAGTAGCTTTTGTAGGGCGAAATGGCGAGGGAAAATCAACTCTTGTAAAATGTATTATGCAAGAAATTGACCACGGTGGAACGCTCTCATTAGGTCACAATGTTCAAATTGGTTATTTCGCTCAAAATCAGGCTTCTTTGCTAAACGGAGAACTTTCTGTCTTTCAAACAATTGATGATATTGCTGTTGGAGACATACGCACCAAAATACGTGATATTTTAGGAGCTTTTATGTTTAACAAGGAAGAAAGCGAAAAGAAAGTAAAAGTGCTTTCCGGTGGCGAACGAACTCGGCTTGCGATGATAAAACTCCTGCTTGAACCTGTGAACTTGCTCATTTTGGACGAGCCTACAAATCACCTTGATATGCGTACCAAAGATATTCTAAAACAGGCACTTCTGGATTTTGACGGAACGCTCATTGTAGTTTCACACGATCGCGATTTTCTGGACGGACTTGTAACCAAAGTGTATGAATTTGGAGGCGGGAAAGTTACCGAACACTTGGAAGATATTTATGGTTTCTTACAGAAGAAAAAAATGGAAAATTTACGAGAAATAGAAAAATAGAAATATCTCTTAAAAATAAAAACATCTGGGAATTGGTTCTCAGATGTTTTTTATTTTTATTTTCTTTTTTACTTATTAAAAAGGAATATCATCTATGTTTTGATTTGAAAAATTAGGAGGAGTATCTCCAAAGGCTTCCTGTGCTAATGGTAATCTGGAGACATCAAAATCATCATTCATTTTCGAGCCGATTTCTTGCGTAAAAGACTGGAATCCAGAACTATCAAATTCATCCAAGTTATCAAATTTACCAAACTGACCCAAGAATTTCAAACGAATGTTATCCAATCCGCCATTTCGGTGTTTAGCAACAATAAATTCTCCTTGATTTTCAGTTGGGGATTGAGCTTCGTCATCCCATTCCATAATTTTATAATACTCAGGACGATATATAAATGACACAATATCAGCATCTTGCTCAATAGCTCCCGATTCACGCAAGTCCGACAATTGAGGACGCTTATGCCCGGGACGTGACTCCACATTACGCGACAATTGTGAAAGAGCAATCACAGGAATATCCAACTCTTTTGCCAAAGCTTTCAGGTTTCGGGAAATTGTTGAAATTTCTTGCTCCCGATTTCCTACACCTTTTGTTCCGCCTGCTGTCATAAGTTGCAGATAATCAATAATTATCAACTTTATACCATATTGAGAAGAAAGTCGGCGTGCTTTTGCCCTCAAATCGAATATTGAAATTGAAGGCGTATCATCAATGTATAATGGTGCTTTTTCAAGGTCTTTTACTCTAGTACTCAGTACGTGCCATTCGTGAGGTTCCAATTTCCCCGTACGCAATTTTTCGGAAGAAAGTCCCGTTTCGGAAGAAATTAAACGCGTAATCAACTGAACTGAAGACATCTCCAACGAAAAGAAAGCAACCGGAATTCCTTGTCCCACAGCGATATTTCGTGCCATAGAAAGCGTCAAAGCCGTTTTTCCCATACCCGGACGTGCCGCAATAATAATGAGGTCACTCGCCTGCCAGCCCGATGTAAGTTGGTCTAACTTTGTAAATCCGGAAGGAACGCCACTGAAGCCATCCGTTTTGTTGGAAAGGTCTTGAATTTTCTTTAAAGCCTTGATAACCAAATCACCAGCTGATTCACTTGAGCGTTTCAGATTTCCTTGTGTAACTTCGTAAAGCTTCGATTCCGCAGAATCTAACAAATCAAAAACATCTTTGGTTTCATCATACGCATCTTCAATTACTTCCGATGAAATTTGAATCAATCGGCGTTGAATGAATTTCTGCATAATAATACGTGCGTGAAACTCAATGTGTGCCGATGATGACACTCGTTGCGTAAGCTGAATTAGGTAAAATTCGCCGCCAACAGCTTCCAAATTTCCATTTTTGCGAAGCTGCTCCATAACTGTTAATAAGTCAATGGGTTGCGATTGTTGAAAAAGTTCAAAAATGGCTTGATAAATAAGCTGATGCTGCTTTCGATAAAAAACCTCAGGACTGAGTACGTCGATAACATCATCAACTCCTTTTTTGTCAATCATCATCGCTCCAAGCACAACTTGCTCTATATTAACATCTTGCGGAGGTATTTTCCCTCGCTCCAAATTAATCATAGCAGGACTTGTTGTAGCTTCTATTTGTAAAGATGGATATGTTTGTGCTTCTTTCATAGTGCGAAATTAGGAAAAAAAACGATTCTTTGAAAAAGATATGTGAACATCAATTGTTAATAAGCTGTTGATAAATTGTTTACAAGTAGCACAAAAACAATCCAAATCCTGAATATCAAGAGGCAGGAAAAACAGCAATTCAAGTAAAGTATTTTTGATAACTATTTTTACGTGCAGAAATTTTCTGTTGCTACAAAAGAAATTACTTTTTCAAAATTGTGCGAAGAGCTTTCTTTACGATGTATTGTGTGCTTTTTGTCGGACTTTCTTTTTTCCAACGTTCACAAAGTTGTGTAACAAAATCAGGTCGGGTTTTGGAAGCATCATTCAGCCAATTTCCCACACTATCCTGCACGTACTTAGATGAATCGGATTTGAGCTTTTCTAAAATAGGCAGAGCCAGTTCAGGTTTTTCCTTTAACTGGTCAATGTGCGAACACCAAACCCCTCGTGGTCGGGTAGATTCTGTGCAAAAGCGACGAACATTCTCATTCTCACTTTCTGCCCAATTTGATAAAAATTTTAAAGAAAAATCAAGATTTTCGCTAATATCTTTGCGTAAAGCCATCCACACAACTTCACGAACTCCAAAATGTGCATCGGAAATTAAAGACTTCAAATTCAAAAACTTATCTTCTACAGAAATATTTTTATTCAAAGCTAAAAAGTAAGTTGCATAACAACGTACAGAATCCGAAATATGCGAATTCAATTTTTGAAATAATTTCTCGTAAGCATCAGAATTTACGTACTCTTTGTAAAGTATTCCACCTACGATTTTTACACTATTCATTGCCGAAGCTTTTTTCTGTTGCTTCAGTTCCAAAACAATTTTATTTATAACCTCCTCAGAAACACTCATTTCAGGAAAAACAGAGGTCACCAAAACAGCGTGATTGACAGCCAGCCATTCCGTTAGGTTAACCGTTTCAATACGCCCTAAATTAAGCAATTGCAAAACTTCTGTAGGGATATTTTCAATTTTCGTTGCTCCTTTTCTGTTTAAAACATCCGAAGTTATATTCATTTTGTTTTTCATTTATGATTCGCGCTCTTTTCAATTTTTATTCTTACAAAAATGGTTGCCTTAGTAAGACAACCATTTTGCAATTTTATTGTTTATAAACTCCCATATTCAGATATTTATCCATCCGTTTTTCAACGAGTTTTTCCGGCGGAAGTTTCTTCAGTTCTTCGTATGTTTCTAAAATTACCTTTCTGACAGTGAGGAAAGTAGTTTCTCTATCACGATGAGCTCCTCCAAGAGGTTCTTTGATAATTTCATCAATCAGTTTAAGTTTTTTCATATCAGGAGCCGTAAGTTTGAGTGCTTCAGCGGCTTCTTTTTTGTATTCCCAACTTCTCCAAAGGATGGACGAACAAGACTCGGGAGAAATAACTGAATACCAAGTATTTTCAAGCATATAAACGCGGTCTCCTATTCCAATTCCCAAAGCTCCTCCTGATGCTCCTTCTCCGATGATAAATACAATTACCGGAACTTTCAATCGTGACATTTCCAATATGTTACGGGCAATTGCTTCTCCTTGTCCTCGTTCTTCGGCTTCAATTCCCGGGAAAGCACCCGGTGTATCCACCAAACAAACGATAGGAATCCCGAACTTCTCGGCAGATTTCATCAAACGTAACGCTTTACGGTATCCCTCAGGGTTTGCCATCCCGAAATTGCGGTACTGACGCATCTTGGTATTTACTCCCTTTTGTTGCCCCACGAACAAGAAACTTTGGTCATCGATTTTTCCAAAACCTGCTATCATTGCCTTATCGTCCTTTACGGTTCTGTCGCCGTGAAGTTCCAAAAATGTATCTCCGCAAAGGGCTCTGATATAATCAAGTGTGTAGGGTCTGTCCAAGTGGCGTGAAATTTGAACACGTTGCCAAGGTGTCAAATTACTGTAAATTTCTTTCTTTGTTTGGTTGAGCTTTTTTTCAATCTTCTTGCAGGCGTCGGTCATATCAACATTACTCTCATCACCGATAAGAGCACACTTCTGCATTTGCTCCTCCAATTCTTTGATTGGTAATTCAAAATCTAAATATTCCATAAGGTCGTTTTGTTTTGACTTATATTCGAGCAAAAGTACAAAATTTTGCAATTGAAAAACATCTTTGTAGCAAATATTTTCTCAAATTAGATTTCAAAATTGAAAATTCTGACAGCAACAAAAATAGCAATTTACTGATTTAAAGCGTTTTACTTCTTCACAAATAATCACTATTACGGCTTATCAATGCTGTTTGATTCCACATTATTTTCATTTTTGTGCTTTTGCCTTGTTTGAAAGAAAACTTTTCTTACTGCTGATTTCGCTTTTTCTTAAAAAAGAGTATCTTTGCCCTTAAATTAAGTCTAAATTAAACACTCTTATGGAGAAGACTTCTGCTAAAGGAAAACTTACTGTTTCTCATCTTAAAAAAGGCGAAAAGGGAATCATAAAACATATTGACATTGAGAATGTTCCGCTAAAACTAATTGAATTAGGATGCTTTGTGGGGAGCGAGGTTGAAGTCATTGAAAAATCTGTTTTCGGTGACCCAATTTATGTTAATATGAACAATTCATACCTTTCCATCCGCAAGGAAATGGCTTCACTAATTGAAATTGAAAAAATATAATGAGGAGAGATATAAAAGTAGCCCTTATAGGAAATCCGAATACGGGAAAGACTTCTATTTTTAATGCACTTACGGGATTAAACCAAAAGGTAGGAAACTATCCCGGAATTACGGTCGAAAAAAAAATCGGGCACTGCAAGCTTACCGATGATGTTAAAGTTGAAATCATCGACTTGCCGGGCACGTACAGCCTCAACGCTAACTCAATGGATGAGCGTGTTGCCGTGAATATTCTTCTAAACAAGAACGAAGAACTTTATCCCGATGTGGTTGTCGTTACTGCAGATGTCGAAAATTTAAAACAAAACTTGCTCATATTTACGCAGATAAAAGACCTTAACCTGCCTACGGTTCTGGTTGTGAATATGGCAGACCAAATGAAGCGAAAAGGCATCAAGATTGATATTCCTGCACTTGAAAGAGAACTGAAAACCAAGGTTATACTAACCAGTACACGCACTCGTACGGGCTTGGACGAACTCAAAATCGTTCTTGCCAATTACAGCGAGCTTCCCGTACATTCTTTCTTGGATATCAATCGGTTGGATGCTCCGTACTTCCATAATTTAACTACGCTGTTTCCTAAAGAAAACCCGTATAAACTCTGGCTGATAATATCACACAATACGGACTTTATTGAGAGTCACAAAGAAATCGACCTTGCCGGCGTACGAAATACCAAAAGCGAGAGCGAAATCAAACGGATGAAGCAGCGAGAAACCATCTTGAGGTATCAGCAGATAAACGATATACTAAAGAAAACATATTCGGTAAGCCTTTCCGAAGCCAAAACACTGCGAGCAAAATTAGATAAGATTCTTATTCATAAAATTTTCGGATACGTAATCTTTGCAATGGTGCTGTTGCTCGTGTTCCAAGCTGTGTACGATTGGAGCAGTTATCCGATGGATTGGATAGAAGGGAACTTGGAGAAATTTACAAACTGGGCGTCCGAAAAACTTCCTAAAGGAGCATTAACGGAATTACTAACCGAAGGAATCCTGCCGGGAATCACGGGAATTTTGATTTTTATTCCCCAAATCGCTATCCTTTTCTTCTTCATTTCTTTGCTCGAAGAAAGTGGATATATGAGCCGAGTGGTATTCTTGATGGATAACATTATGAGGCGTTTCGGGCTTAACGGTAAGAGTGTTGTTCCGCTGATATCGGGTGCGGCGTGTGCAATTCCTGCCGTGATGATTGCACGAAACATCGAAAGTTGGAAAGAACGCCTTATCACAATTTTAGTAACTCCGTTTATGACGTGTTCTGCCCGACTGCCCGTTTATCTGATTATCATTGCTTTGGTAATCCCTGATGGCGAGTTTCTGTTCATAAGTTACAAGGCGTTTACGCTATTTGCACTGTATGTTTTAGGTTTTGTTGTGGCGTTGCTTTCTGCTTTTGTGCTGGACAAACTTCTGAAAATCAAGAAAGGAAAAAGTTTTTTCATTGCCGAAATGCCCAATTATAAAGTACCTCTATGGCAAAACGTAGCTATCACTGTGTATGAAAAGACGAAAAGCTTTGTATTGGGAGCTGGGAAAATCATCTTAGCAATCTCTGTGATTCTGTGGTTTTTAGGGTCGCACGGAATGGGAGAGAAGTACAACAATATCGAAAACGAAGCAACTACTTTGGCTCAGCAACAGCAATGGGACGAAACCCAAACTGCTCATTTCATTGAATCGGCACAGCTGGAATATTCCTACTTAGGCTACATCGGAAAGACAATTGAACCTATTTTCAGACCTCTGGGCTACGACTGGAAGATTAGCATCGGCGTACTTTCTTCCTTTGCCGCACGTGAAGTTTTCATCGCTACATTGGCTTCAATTTATAGTTTAGGTGGCGATTTGGACACAGAAGAAGAGGAGGGTGAACGCACCATTCTAAGCAAATTACGAAGCGAAACACGCCCTGACGGAACGTCCGTATATACCTTTGCGACAGGCATCTCGCTACTTCTGTTCTACGCCTTCGCTATGCAATGTCTAAGCACAATGGCAGTAGTGCGTCGCGAAACCAATAGCTGGAAATGGACTGCCGTACAATGGTGCTTTATGACAGGCATTGCTTACATTAGTGCGATGCTGGCATATCAATTTTTATAGGCTATATTTTTGTGCAAATAAGTTACTTTTAATACAAACAAACCACACTTTACACACATCTTTAAAGTGTGGTTTTTCTTTGGACACGCTTTGGAAAATTTTT
Source organism: Capnocytophaga stomatis (assembly GCF_002302635.1). Lineage (NCBI taxonomy): Bacteria > Pseudomonadati > Bacteroidota > Flavobacteriia > Flavobacteriales > Flavobacteriaceae > Capnocytophaga > Capnocytophaga stomatis. The sequence continues at coordinate 1,759,976 of NZ_CP022387.1, read as the reverse complement.
CTATTACAACAAAGCAAAATTTCTATAAGGCAAATCTTTTTTATTTTACCGTCAAAAAATTTTTAAACTAACGTGAGAAAAATTCCAGAAAAAAACATAGTTTTTTTATCCAAATATCTTTTAAAAAACAGAAATTCTTTCTATTTAAAAAACACACACGTATCGAGCAATATTTCCATACAGTTTTAAATTTCTCACAGATACTACACATTTTTACAAATAACAAACAGAAAAAATCCGTAAAAATATGGGATTTTCCTCTTTATAAGTTTTACAAGAAAAAAAATAAAGCCACTCTATTTCTGTTACTTTTTGCTATCTTTGCAAGCAGATAAGTTGAAAAACAGCAAATCTCACAAAGATTTTTCAAAAACACCCGTTTTAAATTGCTGTTTTACACCTTTTGAACATTTTAGAACTTCCTTTCATAAAAAATGAAAACCAAAGAAATACTTATAAAAGGAGCGAAGCTCCACAACTTAAAAGACATCACAGTCGGGATTCCGCGTAATAAATTGGTGGTTATTACGGGCTTATCGGGTTCGGGTAAGTCCAGCTTGGCATTTGATACACTCTATGCCGAGGGGCAACGCCGCTACGTGGAAAGCCTCTCCTCCTACGCACGTCAATTTTTAGGAAGGCTTGACAAACCCAAAGTGGACAACATCGTGGGCATTGCTCCTGCCATCGCTATTGAACAGAAAGTCAATACGTCTAATCCGCGTTCTACCGTCGGGACATCCACTGAAATCTATGATTATCTGAAACTTTTGTTCGCCCGCATCGGCAAAACCTACTCGCCCCTTTCCGGAAATGAAGTAAAAAAACATTCCGTTACCGATGTGGTTGATGCCGTTTTGAGCTATCCTGAACGCACCAAATTACTGCTTCTGGCTCCTGTTCATATCGCCGAAGGCAGAAAAATACCCCAAGTGCTTCAAATTTTATTACAGCAAGGATATGCCCGTATTCAGTATAAAGGCGAAATTATTCGCATTGATGAAGCCGATTTAAACAGTATCAATTCTGATTTTCTGTTGGTTATCGACCGAATTATCGTACAACATAACGAAGATTTTCGTCATCGGTTGGCTGATGCTATCGATACAGCTTTTTTTGAAGGAAAGGGTGAATGTATCATTGAAGAGGTTGAAAATCAAAACAAACAGACGTTCAGCAATAAATTTGAGTTGGACGGCATTGAATTTTCTGAACCGAACGTGCATCTGTTCAGCTTTAACAACCCATATGGGGCTTGCCCAAAATGCGACGGTTACGGCGATACCATCGGGCTGGACGAGGAGCTAATTATCCCAAATACAGCCCTTTCCGTGTACGACAACTGTGTTTATCCGTGGCGAGGTGAGGCGATGAGTTGGTATCGCGACCAGTTGGTTTTGAATGCTTATAAGTTTGATTTTCCCATCCATAAACCGTGGTTTGAACTCACCAAAGAGCAAAAAAAATTAGTTTGGAACGGCAACAAATTTTTTACCGGACTGACGGATTTTTTCAAAGAACTGGAAGAAAAAAGTTACAAAATACAGAATCGGGTAATGTTGGCACGTTACCGCGGAAAAACCAAATGTAGCGAATGTGATGGCAAACGCCTGCGAAAAGAAGCCGATTACGTGAAGATTAACGGAAGGAGCATTTCGGATTTGGTGGATATTTCCGTAGAGGAATTACAACGCTTCTTTAAGGAATTACAACTTTCTGACTATGAAAGAAATATTGCCCGCCGTTTGCTTGTTGAAATTGAGAATCGATTGCAATTTTTGGCTGACGTTGGGTTAAATTATCTGACCCTCAACCGAAAATCAAACACACTTTCGGGCGGGGAGAGCCAGCGTATCAACTTGGCAACTTCACTGGGCAGCAGTTTGGTAGGCTCGATGTATATTCTGGACGAACCCAGTATCGGTCTGCACCCGAAAGACACCGAAAAACTCATCAGCGTACTCAAATCGTTACGCGACTTGGGCAATACCGTGATTGTGGTGGAACACGATGAAGATATTATGAAAGCCGCCGATTACATCATCGACATTGGTCCCGAAGCCGGAACACACGGCGGGGAAGTGGTGGCACAAGGCACGTATGCCGAAATTCTGAAAGCGGATTCACTTACGGGTAAGTACCTCAGCGGGCGAATGCAAATTGACCTTCCGAAAGAACGACGCACTTCGCCGCATTACATCACGCTTTTGGGCTGTCGGGAAAACAACCTAAAAAACATTGACGTTACGCTTCCGTTGGATATGCTCACGGTGGTAACGGGCGTTTCCGGAAGCGGAAAGTCCACACTCATCAAGCAGATTTTATATCCGGCGATGCTTAAAGAGCTGGATATGAACACCGAAAAAGCAGGGCAATTCTCAAAGCTCGAAGGCAAGTACAAGCACATTCAGTCGGTAGAGTTCGTTGACCAAAATCCGATTGGAAAGTCCTCGCGCTCCAACCCGATTACCTATATAAAAGCCTACGATGACATTCGGAATTTGTATGCCGTACAGAAACTTTCAAAGTTACGCAACTTTCAGCCCAAACACTTTTCGTTTAATGTGGACGGCGGGCGTTGCGAGGTGTGCAAAGGCGAAGGCGAGGTTACTATTGAAATGCAGTTTATGGCGGACGTGCATTTGCCGTGCGAGGCGTGTGGCGGGAAACGTTTCAAAAAAGAAGTGCTGGAAGTAACTTTTGAAGGGAAATCCATCGATGATTTGTTAAACACCACCATTGACGATGCTATTGTATTTTTTGAAAGACATAAGCAACAGAAAATCAGTGCGAAATTAAAGCCTTTGCAAGATGTCGGGTTGGGTTATGTTACTCTTGGGCAATCCTCTTCGACGCTATCAGGTGGGGAGGCACAACGCATCAAGTTGGCTTCTTTTTTGGCGAAGTCCGAAAGCAAAGAGAAAGTATTATTCATCTTTGACGAACCTACTACGGGGCTACATTTTCACGATATTCGCAAGTTATTGGCTTCCTTTCAGGCACTTATAGAAAAAGGGCATTCTATCATTGTTATTGAGCATAATCTGGAAATGATAAAGTCCGCCGATTATGTAATTGACTTGGGGCTTGACGGAGGCGACAAAGGCGGAACAGTCATCGCTCAAGGCACTCCTGAAGAAATTGCCCGAAACACGCAAAGTTATACGGGTAAGTATCTGAAAGAAGTGATGCAACACCAAAAATAAAGAAAGCTGTCTGCACAGACAGCTTTCAAATTCATCAAACGTATAAAAATCGTATGGAAATTAAGTTTAGTAATAAACTATTTCTCTTTCGTACATAATCTTCGGAAAACTATTCACGTAATCAATGCGTTGTATCCAGTTTCCGTATGCATCAAATTGGTACTCGTAGTCTGTTTCCTCTATAAAACGTCCGTCACTATCGTACTCTTTTATTTGCACAGGATTCCCATAAGCATCATACTTAGTAACTCTCTTTCTCAAAAGTTTGTTCTCCTTATAAGTGTGCAATTCCGTCACCAAACCTTTTCTGTCGTAAACATACTTCCAAGTAACTTCAGGAACATCATCTTTTGAATATTGGGAAAGTTCTTCCACATTTCCTGATTTATCGTACTTGTAGAGAAACTTACGAGTTTCTGAAGGACGTTTCGGAACTTGATAAATCACCTCGACTTCACGCCCCCTATCGTCATTGTTGTAAATCCAAGACTCAACCAGCTCACCTCTGGGATTATAACAATGATAAGCTATTTTGTGACCTTTATCATCATATATGTAAACGTACTTGTTTTTGATATAGCCACGCTCGCCATAAACATCACGGGAAAGTCGTTTATTCTTATCGTTGTATTTGTATATAATCTTATTTTGAAGATTTCCTTGTTTGTTGTACATATTACTTTCAACCTTGTAACCTCTGTCATCAAACGTAGAAAGTATATCCCCCTTCCAGAACTCAGGTTTACCTGTTTTCTTTATAATTCCAAAAGAATCAAGCACGTGATAAGGCGTTAACTTATAAGTTTTTACCTTCCCTCTCAACTGGTAATCCTCCAACCTGCTCAAAGGTTTCTCGGGAGTGCCAACTTGTGCATATCCAATACACGATACAAAACACGACAACGCCCCAAGTAGTAATATTTTCCCTCTCATCTTGTAGTAATTTTAAATTATTTGCACTAATCTCATCTCTGAAACAAAATTACTACTATTTTATGAGATAATAAAATCGAGAAAATCAGATAAAACTCAATAAAAATCTATCAAAATCAACCTTTTAGCAATAAAAAAGTTAAATTACAACAAGTAACCTCGCCTATTTAACAAATAAGCAAGATATTCGGAAATTTATTTAAAAAAGAAAAATTATCAAAAATAAATCTTTGAAATCAATATTTTAAAAATTAAACAAATGTAAATCAGCAATATAGAAATATCAAAATTTTTCTAAATTTAAATCTGAAATTTGATGTAGGTTATTGGTTTATTCTGTTCCAAATAAAATTTTTCATAGAAAGTTTGAATTTCAGTCACTTCCGAAGGAACGCCGTCACTATTGTAAATATTATGGTTGGCATACAGCACTTTATGTCCCAATCCGTGTAACAGCCCGAGCGTGTAACCGTGCATAAATTCGCTATCCGTTTTCAGGTGTATGCATCCGTCCGTAGCAAGAATATTTTTATATCGACTCAAAAATTCTGCATTGGTTAACCGATGTTTGGTACGCTTATATTTTATTTGCGGGTCAGGGAATGTAATCCAAATTTCACTGACTTCACCTTGTGCAAAACAATGCTCAATAAGCTCAATTTGAGTACGCAAGAAGGCTACATTGTTGATATTTTCTTCAATAGCAGTTTTTGCACCACGCCAAAATCGTGCCCCTTTTATGTCAATCCCTATGAAATTTTTGTTCGGATACTTCTTTGCCAACCCCACAGAATATTCGCCTTTTCCGCATCCTAACTCCAACACAATGGGATTGTTATTCTTAAAATAATCGGAATGCCATTTCCCTTTGAAAGGAAATTGTTCTGATAGTAACTCGTCACGTTTAGGTTGCAATACGTTTGCAAAAGTTTCGTTTTCTTTGAATCGTTTTAATTTATTTTTACTTCCCACAGTTTAAATTTTGGGCAAAAATACAAAAAACCGCTTTATTTAATAACAAAAGAATTTGGCAATATCTAAAAGAACATAATAATAAATTATTTATCAATATTTTGTGAATACTTTTACAAAAAAATAATACTTTTGCCTAAAGCTGTAAAGCAAACGAAAAATAATTTCCGTACTAATTTGAAAATTCAAAAAAACTATGAAGTTCATTATCAAATTTTTATTTCTAACACAATCATTTTTAGCTATGGCACAGAATACTAATCCGCTACTTTGTGACCCCAAAGAGGGAACTTGTGGCGTACCTCAAACCGAAAATAACGCTGTAAAATCTCAGCTCCCACAAACGGAGAAATCAATAACAGTTACTTATTATACTGACCCAATATGCTCTTCGTGCTGGGGCATTGAACCTCAAATCCGTAAGCTTAAATTGGAATATGGCGATATCATTACCTTCAATTACCACACTGGCGGGCTTCTACCTGATTGGAGCTATAACAGCGGAGGCATCAGCAAACCATCGGATGTAGCTCATCATTGGGACGAGGTGAGTCTCTACTACGATATGCCAATTGATGGCGATATTTGGCTGGAAAATCCTTTAAATTCTTCTTATCCTCCATCAATAGCATTTAAAGCTGCTCAAATACAGGACAAAAACAAAGCAATTTCTTTTTTGAGGGAGCTGAGAGAAATGGTCTTTCTTCAGAAGAAAAATATCACTCAGTGGGAGCATATTGCAAAAGCTGCCGATGTAACAAAACTTGATGTAGAACAACTGAAAGCAGATATTCAAAACAAAGCAAAGGAACTATTTGAAAACGATTTGAAATTAGCAAGAGATTTGGGAATTCGTGGTTTTCCTACAATGATTTTCACAGATAGTCAAGGCAATAGAGAAGTAGTTTACGGAGCAAAACCATACCTTAATTTTGAAAGAGCCATACTGAAGCTGGAGCCCAAAGCTACAAAAAAAGAATACAAAAAAGATTGGCAAACACTCTTTGGTTATTATCCAACTCTCACTGCTCGAGAATTTTCGGAACTATCATCAATGCCACGAAAAGAGAGCGAAATATATCTTAATCAACTCACAGAACAGGGCTTTTTAGAGAGATACACCACCAAAAATGGTTCCATCTGGAAGAAAAAATAGTTATTCAAAAAGAGTAAAAAGATGATTATCAAAAAAGTCAATGGAAAAGAGCCTTCTTTTGGAAAAGATTGCTTTATTGCTGAAAATGCAACAGTTACAGGAGATGTTTCCGTAGGTAATCAATGTACCATTTGGTATAACGCTGTAATTCGGGGCGATGTAAATAGCATCAGAATCGGAAACAAGGTAAACGTACAGGACGGAGCTGTCATTCACGCAACTTACCAAAAATATGCCACAAACATAGCCGATAATGTTTCAATCGGGCATAATGCTATTGTCCACGGTTGTACAATTCACAGCAATGTATTAATTGGAATGGGAAGCATTGTGATGGATGGTTGCATAGTGGAAAGCGACAGCATCGTTGCAGCTGGTGCCGTAGTTACCGAACATACCCGAATTGAATCCGGAAGTATTTACGCCGGCATTCCCGCAAAGAAAATAAAAAACTTGTCAGGAGAACAGAAAACAGCCATCCGCAGAACGGCAGACAATTACGTGAAATACGCCTCGTGGATTGAGGATTAGAAATTAGACCATTTTCTTACACATCTTCTCTTTTCCAGGTCAAATCTGGGAATGAATCAAATTATTTCAATTTTTAGAGGAAATAACAAAAAAACTTAGAACTTAAAAACTGGGGCAATTTTTCCCCAGAAACCATTAAAAACCAACTTGTTAAATCCTTATAAGATTAGTAATTCCATAGCCTTATAACTCATTGTATATCAAATTTTTTATTGATATATAAATTTGAGAAACCAAAAAACTGCCCTTAAAATATATTTTTCAAGAGCAGTTTATATAATCTGATAGTAAAACGATTAAGTTGCAATACTATTCATAACCAGGGTTTTGTATCAAATTCTTTGTGATTTGTATTTGATTTAAAGGAATAGGGTACAGGTAATATGCACGTTTAAAATCTCTTTTTTCGTATGAGTGTCTTTCAAAAAATTTAGCTTTATCATCTGTTTGCATATTCATTCCATAGAAATCACCTCCTTGTCCTCCTTCTCCCACAGGATTTTCGGCAATCATCCAACGACGAACATCAAAATAACGTTGCCCTTCGGTTGCTAATTCTACACGCATTTCGGCTCTGATGGCTTTTCGTTGTGCTTCTTGATTACCTAAAACAGAAGGATTACTTTCCTGCCAATTGGGAATACCAGCTCTTTCGCGAACTCTATTCACATACTCTGCTATTTTTGAGTCAGAAGGATTAACCTCATTAAGGGCTTCTGCATAGAGCAAATAAAATTCAGCTAAGCGGAAAATAATTGACGGACGATATTGTGAACGTGGATGCGAGCCTTCATTTCTGGTATTACGTGCAATTCGTTTGTATAAGAGGTAACCAGTCCAAGGATAGTCACCTTTTGAGCGGTCGTTTCCATCGCCATAAGTAAACTTAACATCTTTTTTACTGATGTGCCACTTTCTTCCGTGAAAGAAAACGGTTTGATAGAAACGAGGTTCTCTATTTATCCACATTCGATATGTTCCCTCTTCTGTTTGATTTGATTGATCTTCACCAGCGGTGGAAAAACCAGTCTCATTATATAGTGGGGATTCCTCTATTGATTTTCCATCAATCATAAAAAAGTCATCTACCAACTCTTGCGAAACAGAAATACAAGCAAATCCGTTACGTTCAGTACGAGGTGTGCATCGTCTATCTGTTCCTTCACCACCAACTCCTCCCCAATTGTGTTTACTACTAGCCCAAATAATCTCATTATTGTACTTCATAAATAAATTATATAACGATTTATGTGGGTCATAAGTAGCACCTTCATATTCCTTGTACAACTCATACTTTCCATTGGCAAAGTTGATGAAATCTTCCAATGCACTAACTGCTTTTTGCCATTTCCCTTTATCGGCAGCAGGGAATAACTTTTTCCCATCAGGATTCGTCAGCGATAAAGCCTCGCTGTACCCTCCGTTAAACAATGGACTTGCGGCATACATCCATAATTTTGCTCTAACGGCTAAGGCAACTCCTTTGGTTGGTAATGCTCGGTAGTTCTCCTCCGTTTCAACATCGTTAAGCCCTTCGCTTGCTTCTAACAATTCACTATCCAAGAAAGCAACTACTTCATCCACTGAATTACGTGGATAGTCCCAGTCGCTTGCTTCAGGATCAGCAGGTTCAGTGAGTATAGGGATAGGACCATACATTTCAAACAACAAATAATGATAATATGCACGTAAAAAACGAGCTTGTGCTTTTAGTCTTACTAATTCAGCTTCATCAATATATTCGGCCAAACCTGTTTGAGGAATTACTTTTGCATTTTTCAAAAACAAGTTTGCTTGTCGTATGAGTTTATATAATGTTGACCAACGATGGAAAGGTGCGTTAGATTCGTTAAATCCGTTTTGGGTTAAGCCACGCAAAGTACCTTGTGCCATTTTCAATTCATCAGAAGCACCTGCCCAAGGATTGTCAAGCCCGGATAATTGATAATTTGTAGAGAAAATCATATTTGATGAATCAGGTATTCCTACAAAAATATTCCTATGAAATCTACGAGTAAGAGTAGCGTCGTCAAAAATTTCTTTTTGTGTCAATTCCCCTGCCAATTCATCGGAAACATCCAAATAATTGCTACACGATTCCGTAAAGAAAGTAGCTGTAATAATTCCTATGGTTATAAAAATCTTTCTCATTTTCTGTCATTTTTAAAAACTAAATTCAACTCCGAATGTATAACTTTTTGATAACGGATAATTCATACCTGCATTATCGTTACCCATTTCAGGATCCCACATTTTAACTTTATCCCAAACGTGCAAGTTGTTTCCTATCAGGTAAAAACGTCCTGAACTCATTTTTAATATCTTCAAGACCTCCTTAGGCAAGCGATATCCTATTTCAACATTTTTTAAGCGGATGAAGCTAGCATCTCTAAGCCACCACGTACTTGCTTGCTCGTTATGATTAAATGCTACGTTTCGAAGTCTTGGGAATAAAACGTCTTCTGAAGGATTTTCAGCAGTCCAACGATTAGTTACCTCACTTCGGAGTGAACTTTCATCTACACCGTATTTGAAAGGGAAGAACCCTTGGGGATTACTAGAACCTAAAATTGTTGATACATTTCCTGCTCCTTGGAAAAACACATTCACGTAGAAGTTTTTATATTCCATATTCGCCCCAAAACCATATATTATTTCGGGAACTGTCGGATTACTTACATCGTAGGTTCTATCATAATCATTGATTTGACCATCACCATTTAAGTCCTTATATTTGATATCTCCGGGCAATACCCCTGAACTGATGGTTGAAACCGGCAGTCCGGATTTGAGTGCATATTGCTTCGCTCCTGTCGCAGGGTCAGTTGTTATATCGAAGTCACTCTCTTGGTATAATCCCTCGGCAATGTAAATTCGAGGTAGGTTAATTCTTCTACCTGTTACGTTCATCCATTCATATTTCTGAGGAACTTCATCATATTCAAGAATTTTATTTCTTGCATAAGTAAAGTTACCTCTTGCCCCCACCGAAAAGTCATCTGTAAAGTTATGTCTGATGGACAAACTTGCATCAAATCCTTTATTACTTACTCTACCATAATTTTGCCAAGGTCTGTCTCTAAATCCTGTGTGTTCAGGAACGGTTCTACGTTGTAATAATATACTATGTCTTTCATTATCAAAATAGTCCGCAGTTAATGTTATTCTATTTCTAAATAATGAAATATCAATACCTATATTGCGTTTGTCCTCTATTTCCCATCCGATAGCAGGAGCTTCAAAACGCCCTTCTGCAAGTCCGGACATATTGTTAAGAGGCCCACTACCTCCAATACCTATATGATAACCTCCTGCGTTGCTGTAAGTTCCTCGGTATAGGAAGCGAGCACCTCCCGTATTGTCATTTCCTGTCTTTCCGTAAGAAGCTCTAAATTTTAAATCATTAATTGTATTGCTTATTCCTTCAAAGAATTTTTCATTACTAACTATCCACGACAAACCTATAGCAGGAAAGAAACCAAACCTATTTTCTTTGGAAAAAGCCTCGCTTCCTGTAAAACCAAAGCTCCCCTCGATGGAGTAGCGACGATCATACATATACGTAGCACGCCCGATATAAGCTTCTTTACGAAAAGCCAAAGCCTGATCGTGAGTTTGTGCTTCTTTACGATAATATAGTAACATACCAGTAACATCGTGTTTATCAGAAAACAAACGTTTGTAATTCAAAGACCCTTCAATGTATATTTTCTTATTACCTCGGTTGCTTTCAGATGGTTCTCCGAATTTAACTTCATCAACTACTTTACTGAAAATTAGATTTCCTTTATCATCACGCCCACTGGCAGTAAATTGCGGAGGAGTTTTTGCCCTATTCATAAGGTAAGTGGCATTGGAATCATAACTAACAGAACCCTTAGCTGTCAATCCTTTTGTTATAACATCTAACTTTTGTTCGATAATCACATTTGATTGAAGCATCGAACGCCATTCTTTTGCGTAACCGGATTCCATTAGTAAATTATATGGATTGATTCGGTTATTACTATTACGAGGATGTGCAGCATTGGTTCCATCAGAATATACCATCGGGAAAAGATAAGGAGGAGCCGTTGAAATTCGTTGAAGAAGTCCATTAGTACCCACTCCCGGTGCCGGATAGTTCGTTTCTAAGTATTGTCCACTTAAATCTACCCGTAGAAGAGTTGTTGGAGTTACGTTAAAATCAACATTACTACGTAAATTATATCGATTTAACCCAATGTTGTTGTTATACTCCGCTTTAGGATTTCCTCTAAAAAGACCACTTTCGTTATAAAAAGCACCAGATATAAAGAATCGCGCTTTTTCTCCACCACCTCTAAAGTTTAGGGTATGTCGGACATTCGATGTGGTATTCTTTATCAAGCTCATCCAATTCACATTCGGGTACAAATCAGGGTCTATCCCAGATGCGTGTTTAGCAATAATATCTTCAGTGAATATAGGTGAATTTCCTGAATTTTGAAGTGCTTCGTTATAGATTCGCATATAGTTAGGAGCATCTAAAAACGAAGGAAGACGAGTCGGGGAAAGAAGCCCGTATTCACCACGATAAGAAATTTGAGTAGTTTGATTTTTTCCTCTTTTTGAGGTAATTAAAACAACTCCGTTAGCACCTTCTGCACCATAAACTGAGGTTGCCGCAGCATCTTTAAGTAGCGTAAAACTCTCAATCTCATCTGGTTCAATATCATTCATTGACCGAGGCACTCCATCAACCAATACAAGAGGAGAAATAGCAGCACCGCTTGCAAACGAACTAATTCCTCGTATATAAAACTCTGACTCATCGTAACCAGGTTCTCCTTTACGTTGAATAGCAATAAGTCCTGAAACTTGCCCAGCCAAGTTGTTTGTTAAACTACGAGTAGGAAGACGTAAGTCAGTTCCTTTTACTGTGCTCACTGAACTAACGACACTTTCCTTTTTCTGAGTACCAAAACCAACAACTACAACATCCCCTAACTGTTCAGCTTGCTCCTTTAGTATAATATTGATAATCAACTGATTACCACCCCCTATTCTTTTTTCTTGGGTAGCAAAACCTACAAAGTGATACTCTAAAACTTCTCCCTGCCTTACTAAAATTTCATACTTACCGTCAAAATTTGTAGAAGTTCCTCGAGTTGTATTTTTCACAACTACACTCACACCAGGTAAAGGCACTCCGTTCTCATCAGTCACCGTTCCTGTAATTTTCTTATTTTGTTGGGTAGCTACTTGAAATGTAGAAAACTTACTTCCTACACCTTCACCACCGGCGTAAGCAATCTCGTCAGTGGCTAGGAATAACACGAGTAGAACCATTTTACAAAATAGAATTTTGCTTCTTTTGGTTGAAAATAGTTTTTCCATATTCAAAATGTTATTAGTTAATATTTCTCTGCAAATTTTGGTAGTAAACTTATGATAAACAAACATTATTTATAGAATCCTAAGTAACTATTTTGACGTAATCTTGGTTGTTAGCTAAATAAATCCTTTAAGAGGAAAATTAATTTGGCTTAAGTCGCACAAAACTACAAAAACATATTTTGTTTTTCAAAATTTTTAACAATTAATCTTTCAAAATATTTTCGAAGCCTATCCTTTTTGTTTCGGTTTATTTCTTTTTTATTATGAATAATTAATTTTATTTCGTGATCATAAAAACATAAAAAACTGAAAAACAAATAATTACATTGGATCTAAGTAAAGTAAATTTTTAGAAAAAAAAGCATTTACGGAAGAGAGATAACCAAAAGCTATAATAGAGATGTTTTGATTTTGGAATTGAAGACTTCGGAAGAAGAAAAGAAGTAGGGGTTAAAATAACAAAAAAGCACAAAAAAAGCCTTCCTTAAAAGGAAAGCCTTCCATTGGTTTACTATAAACCCGTGTAAAAGTATTTACACAAAACAACACAACTAAATTTTACTTGCGGTCTGGACGGGACTCGAACCCGCGACCCCATGCGTGACAGGCATGTATTCTAACCAACTGAACTACCAGACCAATTTGCTTATGAACGTTTCATTTCATCATTGCGGTTGCAAAGGTAGTACATTTTTTCAATTGTGCAAATATTTTTATCAAAAAAAATTATTTTTTTCTTCTTCAAAAAATCAAAATATTGAAAATCAAAACCATTTATCTGAAAAAAAATTATCTTTTTTCAACGTAAAAAACTTCTCGTTTGGCTTTAACTTGAATTTCAAAGAGTTTTTTTTCTTCATCATTGCTAAAAATTCTCACTTTTGACAAATGAGCTATACCTATTTTTGAGTACGAATCGTGAAAAATATCTGATATTTTCACCAAAACTCGTTGGCGATAAACTCTATTTGTTTGCCACACTTCGTAACGATGTGCAAATATTTTCATCATATAATCCGTACCTTCAATATTTTTTTCAAAACTAAATTGATGTTTTAACACCCAATGATAAAACAAACCAAAATTCGACATCATCAAAATCAAAAAGATATAAAATTTCAATCGCTTTTTGAATAGCAAAATAAGACTTACAAGACAAGCAATCAGCCAAACCGAAGCTATAACAATCAGATAACGATTATAGAAAATAATTTCTGTCTGAAAAAAGAAATTCAAGAGCAATTCCAAAAAACTCAGCATAGGAACGCCCCACCCCACTACCAAAAACAAATTCCATAAAATCCGAACGACTCTACGAAAAAGAAAATCATATTTCCCCAAAACAATGACTAATAAAATGATTTATAGGCACAAATACACTTTTTTTCTGCAAAGAAAAAATTATTTTGCTATTTTTGCACAAAAGAATTAAGCATACTATGCTCGAACAGATAAATCTAAATTACGAAAAAGTAGTGTTGGTAGGAATCATCAACCAATTGCAAGACGAAGAAAAATCAAAAGAATACTTGGATGAATTGGAATTTTTGACCTATACCGCTGGCGGTGAGGTTTTAAAAAGATTTACCCAAAGATTAGACGTCCCAAACCCGAAGACCTTTATAGGAACAGGAAAAATGGAAGAAGTACAACAGTTTGTGGAAGAAAACGAAGTCGGAACCGTTATTTTTGACGATGAACTTTCGCCTGCACAACAAAAAAACATTGAACGTATTCTGAAGGCGAAAATCCTCGACCGAACTGGACTTATTTTGGATATATTCGCACAGCGAGCTCAAACCAGCTATTCCCGAACTCAAGTGGAATTAGCTCAATATCAATACCTTTTACCTCGACTAACGGGACTTTGGACGCACCTTGAACGTCAACGTGGGGGGATTGGTATGCGTGGTCCCGGGGAGACGGAAATCGAAACCGACCGCCGTATCGTACGTGACCGCATTGCACTTTTGAAGAAAAAACTCGCTACCATTGACCGTCAGATGGCTGTACAACGCGGAAATCGTGGGGCGATGGTGCGTGTGGCACTTATCGGATATACCAACGTTGGGAAATCTACCTTAATGAATGTTATTAGCAAAAGTGAGGTGTTTGCCGAAAATAAACTTTTTGCTACTTTGGATACCACTGTGCGAAAGGTAGTTATCGGGAATCTTCCTTTCTTACTATCTGATACTGTAGGATTTATCCGAAAATTACCTACTCAGCTCATTGAATCGTTTAAAAGTACTTTGGACGAGGTGCGTGAGGCGGATTTACTGCTTCATATTGTGGATATTTCGCATCCGAATTTTGAAGAACACATCCATTCGGTAAATCAAATTCTTGCAGAAATCAAAAGTGCTGACAAACCCACAATTATGGTTTTCAATAAAATAGACGCTTACAAACATCAAACCATAGCTGAAGACGACCTAATTACCGAGCCTACCTCCAAGCATTTTACGTTGGAGCAATGGAAACAAACGTGGATGAACAAAGTGGGTAACGATGTGCTTTTCATTTCGGCATTAAATAAAGATAATTTGGAAGAATTCCGTGAAAAAGTGTATGCCAAAGTGCGAGAAATACACATCACGCGTTTTCCGTACAACAATTTTTTATATCCCGAGTTTATAGAAGACGACACAAATTAGATTCCATAAGCCATATACAATTTGCAATTTTAAACATTTAAAAAGGTTGAAGTATTTGCTTTTGTAGTTATTTTAGTCATCACATAAGTATTTGTTTTTTAGCTTATTACTAACTTTAACGTTAAAAAAACAGCATATTTTTTGATAAAAGTGGCTTTTTAGAAAAAAGTTTATTATTTTTGCCCCCGGTATTTATAATTAAAAAAAGAAAATTATGTCAGACATTGCATCAAGAGTTAAAGCTATTATTGTTGATAAGTTAGGTGTAGATGAAAATGAAGTAGTTGCAGACGCAAGCTTCACAAACGACTTAGGAGCTGATTCATTAGACACAGTGGAATTGATTATGGAATTCGAAAAAGAATTTGACATTCAAATTCCTGATGACCAAGCAGAAAACATCTCAACTGTTGGTCAAGCAATCAAATATATTGAGGAGGCTAAACAATAATTTTTTAAGTTGTGAGCTATGAACAGTGAGCTGTAAGCCTTGAACTGTAATTTTTTTAGAGTTATAGCTTATAGCTTACTGTTTTTTTATTAAAATTAATTTATAAATTTGTTTAATTCTATGAAAAACAGACGTGTTGTAGTAACAGGCTTAGGTGCTTTAACCCCAATTGGAAACAATGTTCAGGAGTATTGGGAAAGTTTAATTGCAGGTATAAGTGGAGCAGCTGCCATAACACATTTTGATGCTTCAAAATTCAAAACAAAATTCGCTTGTGAGGTGAAAAACTTCAAAGTGGAAGATTTTTTGGATCGAAAAGAAGCCAGAAAATTAGACAAATTTGCACAATATGCTCTTGTGGCTTCTGATGAAGCTATCAAAGACGCCGGAATAGATTCCGAAACCATTGATAAAGACCGAGTTGGTGTTATTTGGGGTTCAGGAATCGGAGGATTGGAAACTTTTCAAGAAGAAGTTATCAATTTCACAAAAGGAGACGGAACGCCACGTTTCAATCCTTTCTTCATTCCGAAAATGATTGCGGATATCGCATCGGGAATGATTTCAATTCGTTATGGGTACAGAGGTCCAAACTTCACTACTGTATCCGCTTGTGCATCAGCGGCTAACGCAATGATTGATGCTTTGAATTACATCCGTTTAGGACACGCAGACGTCATTATTTCTGGAGGTTCGGAAGCAGCAGTAACTATTGCGGGAATGGGAGGTTTCAACGCTCTTCACGCACTCTCTACACGCAATGATGACCCTGCAAGGGCTTCTCGTCCGTTTGATGCTAACAGAGATGGCTTCGTATTAGGAGAAGGAGCTGCGGCGGTAGTTTTGGAAGAATATGAGCACGCAATTGCTCGCGGAGCAACTATTTATTGTGAGTTGGCCGGAGGAGGACTTTCAGCAGACGCTCACCATATGACAGCACCACATCCTGAAGGATTGGGAGCTAAAAATGTAATGCTCAAC
This sequence comes from Capnocytophaga stomatis, assembly GCF_002302635.1. Classification (NCBI taxonomy): domain Bacteria; kingdom Pseudomonadati; phylum Bacteroidota; class Flavobacteriia; order Flavobacteriales; family Flavobacteriaceae; genus Capnocytophaga; species Capnocytophaga stomatis. Next base: position 1,743,731 of record NZ_CP022387.1, on the reverse strand, counting down.
TGTTTACGTGATGCAAGCGTACAACCTGAAGAAGTTGATACTATCAATCTGCACGGAACTTCTACTCCTTTGGGTGACATTGCCGAATCGAAGGCTGTGTTGGATGTTTTTGGAGAACACGCCTACAATATCAATTTGAACTCTACAAAATCAATGACAGGGCACTTGTTAGGTGCGGCGGGAGCTGTTGAGGCAGTTGCTTCAATTCTTTCTGTAAAACACGGAATGATTCCTCCGACAATTAATTTTGAAACCCCTGATGAGAAAATTGACCCAAAACTCAATTTCACTTTCAATAAGGCTCAGAAACGCGACGTGAAAGTTGCAATGAGTAATACATTCGGTTTTGGAGGACACAATGCTTGTTTGTTATTCAAAAAGATATAAACCTTGATTTGTGTTTAGCTTAAAAAAAATATTCAATTTAACCCGTTTTGACAAGAAAAAAGACGGGATTTTTTATTCCAAAATGAAAGCTCTTTTAGGGTATTCACCTAAGAGCTTATCTATTTATAGTGAGGCTTTTACGCATCCTTCGTATCAATATAAGAAAAGTACGCGTAAAAGTTACGAGCGATTGGAATTTTTAGGAGATGCCATTTTGGGAGCGGTTATTGCGGATTATATTTTCAGAAGTGCTCCTGATGAGGACGAAGGATACCTTACCAAGATGCGTTCCAAAATTGTGGAGAGACGTAATCTTAATCAGTTAGGTGAAGAGTTGGGTTTGTTGGATTTTCTTCGTACTAAACTAACTCACAAGCAGTTAGGAAATAATATCACAGGAAATTTATTTGAAGCTCTCATAGGAGCAATTTATTTGGATAAAGGATACACGGAATGCTCCAAATTCATTGAAAAAAAGTTAATAAATCCTTATATTAACTTAAAAAATTTAGAAGAAAAAGTCATCAGCCATAAAAGTCTTCTTATCGAATGGTGTCAAAAACATAAACGAAGCTTTACCTTTGAAACTGAGGAAGATACAGAAGATAGGTCGGATGTTCGTTATTTTGTAGCAAAAGTATATGTAGAGGGATTTTCTGTTACAAAAGCCAGAGCAACATCCAAAAAGAAAGCTGAAGAAAACGCCTCAAAACGTGCGTGTTATAAAATTCAAGGAAAAAATTATTCTCTAAAAACATAGTGTAGAATTTTATTTTTTTTGTGGTTTTCAGCAGAACAATAACGTAACACAATTTTTGCCTTTGATGTGTTTCGTTTTCTTTTCGTTATAATTATAACAAAATAAAATGTTAAAAAATAATTAATGTATGGGATAATATTGCTAACTTTGCTTTCGCAATTTTAACAACCATAACATAATGAATACACAAAAAAGTTACAAAAAGGCATTCGTATTTGTTACTGCATTATTCTTTCTTTGGGGATTTGTCACAGTGTTGATAGATTCACTCATTCCGCGCCTTAGAGATGTTTTCACATTGAATTATTTTCAAGCGGGAATGATTCAGTTTGCGTTCTTCACGGCATATTTTTTGTTTTCAATTCCAGCAGGATTTATTTTATCAAGAATTGGTTATCAAAGAGGAATTATCTTAGGATTATTGACAATGGCGGCGGGTTGCTTTTTGTTTTATCCGGCAGCCTCGCAACGTATGATGGTGGTATTTATGTTGGCGGTATTTGTGCTGGCTAGTGGAATTACCTTCTTGCAAGTGGCTGCTAATCCGTATGTTTCTGTTTTGGGAGAGGAATCAGGAGCTTCAAGCAGATTGAACTTATCGCAGGCGTTCAATTCTTTAGGAACTACGATTGCTCCTATTGTTGGTGCAATTTTTATTCTCAGTGACAGAGTAAAAGGAGCCGATGAGATAAATGCATTAAGCCCAGCAGAACAGGAAGCCTATTTTGCATCGGAAGCCTCTGCTGTACAAACTCCTTTCATAAGCATTGCCGTTTTCATAATCATAATGGCAGTAATTTTTTCCTTCGTAAAATTGCCAAAAATTATTGACGAAAGCAGTAACACAGGTTCTTCCAAAGGATATTTTTCTTTGTTCAAAAAGCAAGGATTAATGTTGGGGGCTGTTGCTATATTTTTGTACGTGGGAGCTGAGGTAGCAATAGGAAGTTACTTGGTTAACTATTTTGTTGAAATTAATATCGCGAAGGAAGTTCTTGAGAATCAGGTAATGCGTTCCATAATCGTGAGTTTAGGAAAAGTATTTGGCGAGCAAGACCTTACAAGTAATGACCCTAAAGCTGTTGTTGGTATTTTTGTTACATTCTACTGGGCAGGAGCAATGGTAGGACGTTTTGTGGGAGCATTCCTTACGAAAATTATCGCTCCGGCTAAAGTGCTTATTTTCTTCTCGTTGATTGCTATATCTTTGATATTGATATCAATAAATACCGATGGATTATTATCAATGTGGAGCATTTTATCAGTAGGATTATTCAATTCAATTATGTTCCCTACTATTTTCACATTGGCTTCGGAAGGGCTCGGAGAGTTGAGACCTCAGGCGTCAGGTATTTTATGTACGATGATTGTAGGAGGAGCTATCATTCCACCACTTTTCGGATTTTTAACAGATAATATTGGGTTTAAAATGACTTTCTTAGCGTTGGTTGTTTGTTACAGTTTTATCCTTTTCTTTGGGTATTACAAACGATTTGTGAAAGTTTAGAACCCAAAAAAATAATACATTTATAAAAAATAAATCCCTTACATTTGAGTAAGGGATTTATTTTTTTATACTTTTTTACTTATTAATCATTTTCCAGAGAGTATCTTTTAACTGCTGAATGCCTTTGCCCGAAACGGATGAAATAAATAAGAAAGGAATCCCTTTTAATGCAGGTTTGATTTCTTTTTCAATTTCGACGGTGAGTTCCTCATCGAGCATATCTGATTTTGAAATAGCTATAAGTCTGTCTTTATCAAGCAATTCCGGATTGTATTCTTTGAGTTCGTTCAGTAAGATGTGATATTCTTCCACAATATCCTTACTATCAGCAGGAATAAGGAAAAGAAGCGTTGAGTTTCGCTCAATATGTCGTAAGAAATAATGTCCTAATCCTTTTCCTTCCGCAGCTCCTTCAATGATGCCGGGAATATCTGCTACCACAAAGGATTGAAAATCACGATGTTCTACAATCCCCAAATTAGGCTTTAATGTTGTGAAAGGATAATCTCCGATTTTTGGTTTGGCAGAAGTAATTACCGATAACAAAGTCGATTTTCCTGCGTTCGGAAAGCCAACAAAGCCTACATCGGCAAGAACCTTTAATTCCAACAAAAGTTCCATTTCCTCGCCGGGAATGCCCGGTTGTGCGTATCTTGGAGTTTGGTTGGTGGCACTTCTGAAATGCCAATTCCCCAAACCACCTTTTCCTCCGTGTAAGGCGATGATTTCTTGCTTATCTTCCGTGATTTCGAACAAAACTTCATCAGTTAAGGCATTTTTCACGATTGTTCCCAGAGGAACTTCCAAATAAACATCTTTTCCGTCGGCTCCTGTACTGCGATTTGCTCCACCACCCTCACCGTGTCCTGCCCTAAAATGCTTCTGAAATTTGAAGTGAATGAGCGTCCAAAGATTTTTATTCCCTCGGATGATGATGTGTCCGCCTCTTCCGCCATCTCCACCATCAGGTCCGCCTTTGGCAACGAACTTCTCCCGATGCAAGTGCATAGAACCTTTTCCGCCATTTCCCGAGGCGACAAATACTTTTACATAATCCGTGAAATTTCCTTCTGTCATAATGATTTATAGAAAATGAACAAGCCCAAACATTTGAAAATAAGACTGTCCTTCCAAAAGTTTGGGTTTGTACTGATACTTTTTCAATTTTTATTTTAGTGCGTCAATAGCGTTCGAAAGACGTCTTGTGATTTCTTCAATTGTTCCGATGCCATCAATTCCGTGATATTTATTTTGTTTCTTGTAAAATTCAATAAGCGGAGCAGTTTTTTCGTTGTATTCCACAAAACGATTTCTGATTTTGCTTTCATCCTGGTCATCAGTTCGTCCGCTTACTTTTCCTCTTTCCAAAAGGCGTTGTATCAAAACTTCGTCATCAGCTTCTAAGGCTAATGTCCCGTGGATTTTCATTCCTTTTGATGTTAAGAAATCATCCAAAGCTTCTGCCTGAGCGATAGTTCTTGGAAAACCATCAAATATGAAACCTTCGGCTTTCGGGTTGTTCTCTATTTCTTGTTGCAACATCTGAATGGTTACTTCATCAGGAACCAAATCGCCTTTATCCATATATGATTGAGCTAATTTTCCTAATTTGGTTTCGTTTTTGATATTGAATCGGAATAAATCTCCTGTTGAAATATGTACCAAATTGTATTTATCTTTCAAAAATGCAGCTTGTGTACCTTTTCCGGCTCCCGGTTTCCCGAATAAAACTAAGTTTGTCATCGTTATTGAAGTGTTTAATTGATATACTTGCGGTAAATTTCGTCCTAATTCATCATAATCAAGTCCGTAACCAACGATAAATCGATTTGGAATGGGCAGCCCTACATAATCAATTTTTAAATCTTTCTTATAAGCATCCGGTTTGAAGAAAAGTGTGGCAATACGCAATGATTTTACTTTTTTGTCGTGGAAAATACGATAAATTTCTTCCAAAGTGTTACCCGTGTCGATGATATCTTCCAAAACAACTACATCACGCCCTTCTACCGGAATATCCAATCCGATGAGCTCCACCACTTTTTCAGTAGATTGCATTCCTTGGTAAGAAGCCAATTTCACGAAAGTAATTTCACAATCCGCTTTGTAATGCCGAACAAAATCGGAGGCAAACATAAAAGCTCCGTTAAGTACCGAAACAAACAGCGGACACGTATCTTCCATATCCTTAGCTACTTCCGAAGCCATTCGCTGAATAATTTGCTGAATTTGTTCAGCTTCAATGTAAGGTTCAAATGATTTGTCGTGTATTTTTATGATTTCCATAGAAAATAAATAAAGCACAAAGGTACATTTTTTTTGTCAAGAAGCAAGATGTTTTTGTGCTATTTTGTGTAGTTTTGCGGTGCATTATATTCTGAAAAAATGAGCAAACTACAAAAATTATTCAAACACACCCTCATATACGGACTGGCAACGGTTCTTCCGCGTGTAATCTCCTTGATTCTCACGCCTTTGTATGTTGACAAATTGAATTCTACCGCAGATTTTGGAGTTTATTCAACTTTGTTTGTGTATCTCATTTTAGGAAATGTACTGCTTTCCTACGGAATGGAAACGGCTTTTTTCCGATTTGTAAACAAAGAAAATGATAAGCGTAAGGTACAATCTACGGCACTTACCTCTCTGTTTATTAGTTCATTATCTTTTTTGATTATTGCGTTACTCGCTCGAAATTTTATATCAGAATGGTTGAAATATGACGTGAATTTAATCACTTTTTGTATTATTATTTTAACACTTGATGCACTGGTTGTCATTCCTTTTGCACAGCTACGAAATGCAGGGAAATCGCTCACGTATGCTATCATAAAAATCGGGAATGTAACTGTGAATCTTCTGCTGAATTTATTTTTCTTTTTCGTTTTGCCAAAATTTGAAAATAATTCTTTTTGGAGTTTGTTCTATTTTGAAAATCAGGTATATTACATATTCATTGCCAATGCGATAGCAAGTTTGCTGACACTTATTGTGTTGTTGCCAATTTATTTTCAAATTCGGTTCGATTTTTCACTTGCTTTATGGAAAAAAATGTTCCGTTATGGATTTCCGATATTAATTGCGGGGATTGCTTTTGCTGTAAATGAAGGCTTTGACAGGGTGTTCTTGCGGATGTTGCTTCCTTTTGAAACTGCCGATGCTACCATCGGGATTTATTCAGCTTGTTATAAAATGGGAGTTTTTATGACGCTTTTTGTAACAGCTTATAAATTAGGAGTTGAGCCATTCTTTTTCAGTAATGCACAGGATAAAAACGCACCGCAAACGTATGCTTTGGTAACGGAATATTTTACCATTTTCGGAGCGTTTATTTTGCTTTTTATTACTGTTTTTATAGATGTGTTTAAGCTTTTTTTAATACCCAATGCGAAATATTGGGAGGCTTTGTGGATTGTCCCCGTTATTTTGCTCGCAAATCTTTGTTTGGGTGTATATCACAGTCTTTCAGTATGGTACAAAGTAACTGACAGAACGCACGTTGGGGCATACATCTCCATACTTGGAATGTTAATAACTGTTTTATTAAACTTTTTGCTCATTCCCGTAATAAGCTATAAGGGTGCAGCTTTAGCTACATTGGCTACTTATGTGGTTATGATGCTGACTTCATATTTTATTGGGCAAAAAAAATACCCGATTCCGTATAATGTGAGGAAAATCGGGTTTTATTTAGGATTCAGCGTGTTGGCTTCATTCCTTTCGTTTTATGTTTTTGGCAGAAATATATACGTAGGAATTTTCCTTCTATTGCTATATATTTTCGCAGTTTTTCAGAAAGAAACCGAAATCAAAAAACGCTTAAAATCTGTTTTGACAAAAAGATAATTTGAAATTCTCTTTCTAAATTTTTGGAAGAAATTACAATCAAAATTAAGGCATTCCGATAAGTAACCTGATGTCTTCTATCAACATTTCAATTTGCTTGTCTTCCAATCCGTTATAGTAAATCATCGGATTTCCGTCGGCATCTTTACGTGAAACGATATTCCCTTTTTGGTCAATCAAAGCAAAAAGCCCTGAATGTTCAAACCCGTCCACTCCTTTGGCGTTATTTTGTGCGTGCAGATTAAATCCGTTGTTCGCCAAATCGTAAATCGCTTCTTCATCGCCTGTTAGTAAATGCCAATTCGGGCTTGTTATTCCGTGTTGTTTGGCGTATTCTTTCAGTACTTCAGGGGTGTCATTCTCAGGATTGATTGAAAACGATGCAAAACCAATGTTTTTCCCTTCAAGGGCATTTTGTACCTTTACCATACTCGAAGTCATTATCGGACAGATAGTTGGGCAAGTTGTAAAGAAAAAATCCACAACATAAACCTTTCCTTTGTAATCTTTATTGGAAATAGTTTGATTGTTTTGATTTGTAAATGAAAATTCAGGAGCTTTTCCGATAGTAACTAATTTAGAATCAGAACAGCTAACTAAAAATAATAAAGTGCATAAAGCAAAAAATGAATATAATTTTCTTCTCATAATGGCGTAATTCAAATTTATTTAAAATAGTTTTTTTGTCATTTTTTTCGGAAAAAATGTAACTTTGCAAAGTTAATAAAATTTTCAGATGAATTTACTTCAAGAATTACAAAAACGAAGCGGAAATACCTGCGAATTATGCGGAGCAACCAACAATTTAGAAATTTATGAAGTGCCCCCCACCAGCACTGGCGGATTGGATGGCAGTTTGTTGGCTTGTAAAACTTGTGTTTCACAAATTGAAGGTTCTGCGGACTTGGACAGCAATCATTGGCGTTGCTTAAATGACAGTATGTGGAGCGAACATCGGGCTGTAAAAGTTGTAGCGTGGCGGATGCTCAATCGTTTGAAAAACGAAGGCTGGTCGCTTGATTTGCTCAATATGATGTACTTAGACGATGAGGAACTTGCTTTTGCAAAGGCTTCGGATGACCACTTGGATGAAAGTGAGAAAATTATCCACCGAGATAGCAACGGAACTATTTTGCAAGCCGGCGATAATGTCGTTCTGATAAAAGATTTGAAAGTGAAAGGTTCAAGTATGGTTGCCAAACAAGGAACTGTGGTTCGTAAAATTTCATTAGACCGTGAAAATGCACAATATATTGAAGGAAAAGTTGATGGACAACAAATTGTGATTGTAACACAATACGTTAAAAAAGTTTAGAAATCCTTCACAGAAGAAAAACAGGTCGTATAACTCAATTTATACGACCTGTTTTTTATTTTAGAAAATTTGAATTTCATCAATAAACATCCAAGAATCGCCTCCTTTTGGCGGATGACCCAAGTTTTGTACTTTCAATTTCACAAACCTAACTTTTTGTTTTTCAAATTCAAATTTGAAATCTTTTAAAATTGCATATCCGTTTGAAGCGTGCGGACGATTAATTTCATTGATTTTGGTATAATTTTTTCCGTCGGCAGAAATTAAAAGTTCTATTTTCGTTGGGAAATAAATTCCTGAACCTTGATTTTCCATCGCCCCTATAATTACCTTTTCAATTTCTGTATTTCCCTCTAAATCAACTATAATAGTAGCATCATCCACGAGCCAAGCAAGCCACTCCTTGTCGTGAAAGTTTTTTGTACCACGCACGATATTGGTTAATGTGCCATCTCCTTGCCCCTGATAACTTTTGTGATAAACAGGATTGTATGTGGCTTTTTTCCCTACTGCTTTATGAAAAACAATCGTATCGGAATAAATAACTTCATTGGGTTTTTCATTAAAGAAAACGGTTGCTTTTATATTTGTAGTTTCTTTTATTTCAATGGATTGCGTGTATTTTGTGGCTTTTGATAAATCGCCTTCCAACGTATAACGAATATCTGCTTTCGGCAATTCACTACTTAATGTCACAGAAACTTTATCACCCTGATTTTCAATTTTAGACGATACCTGATACATTGATTTTGCGTAATTGATATCCATTATTTCGAGTCGGGGAAGTGACTTTTGAACTCTGTTCATAAAATCGTCCCAGTTTTTCATCTCTTTGGGAGTCCAAACGGTTTCGGCAAGGGCTAAAAGCCGCGGAAAAATCATATATTCAGAATGTTTTTCGTTGGGAATGTATTCCGCCCACAAATTTGCTTGGCTTCCAAGTATTTGTTTTTGTTGCTGTTCCGTCAGCTCGTCTTTGTGTAATGAATAATTATAAATTTTACTCAAAGGCAAATACCCACCGATTGCAAGCGGCTCATTATCAGGAAGCCCTTGATATTGGTCTATGTAACAATCACTTGTAAGAACCACCTCGTGACCCTGTTCAATGGCTTTTTTGCCGATGTCAATTCCACGCCAATTCATCACAACAGCTTGCGGAGGCAATCCTCCTTCAATGATTTCATCCCAACCTACTAATCTTCTGCCATTTGCAACCAAAAAATTATCAATTCGTTTTATGAAATAACTTTGCAGTTCGTGAGCATTTTTGAGTTTATGTTCTTTCATTCGTTGTAAACATTTTGGGCATTTTTCCCATTCGGTATGTGTAGCTTCATCGCCTCCGATATGAATGTATTTACTTGGAAATAATGTCATTATCTCCGTAAGAACATCTTCCAAAAAGGTAAAAGTTTCATCTTGTCCGGCACAATAAATATCCGTAATAGGCCAAACCCCGCCCGATGGAACTCCTATCGGTCGTTTGTGACACGAAAGTTCAGGATAGGCGGCAATGGCACTCATAACGTGTGCAGGCATCTCAATTTCAGGGATTACCGTAATGCCTCTTGCGGATGCGTAAGCCACAATTTCTTTAATTTCTTTTTGAGAGTAAAAGCCTCCGTAAGTTCCCTTAACGCCAGGCGGATTTGTGCTTCGTGCGTTCCAATGTTTTTCTTCTTGGTCAATTCGCCACGCCCCAACATCGGTAAGTTTAGGATATTTTTTGATTTCAATTCGCCATCCCTCATTATCAATTAAATGAAAATGAAACGTATTGAGTTTGAGCATTGCCATTCGGTCGATGGTTTTTAAGATGTATTCTTTCGGGAAGAAATGCCGTGCTACGTCAATCATCAGTCCTCGCCAAGGATATTGCGGTTGGTCTTCAATAGAAACGCTTGGAATAACCCATTGTTTTTCAGTGTTTTTTGTACTTTCTATTTCATTGGGAAGCAATTGCCGCAACGTTTGCATTGCATAAATAAATCCGTTACGGTCAGAAGCTTTTACTGTTACTTTTTCACCATCAGAATTAAGTTTGTAGCCTTCTTTCGGAAGCGATTTATCAACTTCCAAAACGACAAAATTGCTTTTCGGAGCTTCATTCGTTATTTTCAAATCCCACCCCGAAGCTTTTTGAAATTTTTCGGTTAATAATTTCGCTACGTTTTGCAATGTATCAGGAGCAACGAAGGTCGTTTTTGACGTAAATTCAAAATAACCATCTGATAGAGAGATGTTTTTTGGTTTTGGAATGATATTAATATCACTTTCTTTGAAAGAAATTTCTTTAGGAGTTTGACAGCCAATGGCTAACAACAGGAAAAGAAGAACTACTTTTTTCATCATTAAAATATTTATTACACTTGCGAAAATACTATATTTTTGGTATAAAACCTAATTCTTTTATTAATTTTGCATATCCAAAATCAGATGAAAAATGCCTATTATTCAATCCGCGTACAAACCACCGTTTTTATTTCAGCAAGCGGATATTTCTACCATTTATTCCGGAAAAATTAGAAGTGTATCGGGTGTAATCCAGAAAAGAGAGCGATTGGAACTGCCCGATGGTGATTTTTTGGATATAGATTGGAGTTATTCTGGGCAAAAAACGAATCGTTGTGTCATTATTTTGCACGGATTAGAAGGCTCAGCTCAACGACCTTACGTGTTGGGTACAGCAAAATTATTCAATCAAAACGGATTCGATGCTTGTGCGATGAATTTCAGAGGATGCAGTGGTGAAGACAATCGCTTACTTTCATCGTATCATTCGGGAAAATCTTCTGATTTGGAAGAAGTTGTAAAAAATGTGATTCACTTAGGATACACTGAAATTGTGATAAAAGGCTTTAGTATGGGCGGAAATATCAGTTTGTATTATGCTGGCACACATCAACTTCCGCAAGAAGTGAAAACAATAATTGCAGTTTCCACACCTTGTGATTTGAAGGGAACTTCAGAAAGGTTGGATCAAAAAAGAAATTGGATTTATGCCCAACGATTTTTGATAACATTGAAGCAGAAAGCCAGAGAAAAGTTCAAACAATTTCCTGATAAATTGGTGATTTCTGAAATAAATTCGGTAAAAACGTTAAAAGACTTTGATGATTTATATACTTCAAAATTAAATGGTTTTGCTAATGCAGAAGATTATTACCAAAAATGTAGCTCACTTACTGTTTTGAGCCAGATTACAAAACCGACTTTGCTTTTAAATGCTCAAAATGATTCGTTTCTTTCCGAAAGCTGTTTCCCGAAAGAAATTGCCAAAAAAATGCCTCATTTCTATCTGGAAATGCCAAAATATGGAGGTCACGTAGCGTTCTATGACAAAGGAAATGTGTACTATAATGAGAAAAGAGCGTTGCAATTCTGTACAGAAATGATGAATAAACACACATTGTAACATATTAATAAACAATGTTTTATATGAAAAATATATTTTTAAATTCCGAATTTTTATTTTATTTTTCAGAAAAAATTTGTGCGAAAGAAAAATAATTGTACTTTTGCACCTGTCTGAAATGGACGGGTCTCATAGCTCAGTTGGTTAGAGCACCTGACTCATAATCAGGTGGTCGCTGGTTCGAGCCCAGCTGGGACCACAAAGAAAATCAAGCACTTACAATTTATTTGTAGGTGCTTTTTGCTTCTGTGACGAACATTTGACGAACAAATATTCTTCATTTTGTCTTATAATAGTTTATTTTTAATTTTACCCCAAACTTATATATTATGAAAACTTTTTTCTCTATCTTTCTTGTTGTAGACCTTTTTTGCATTGTGTATCTGATAGGGAGAGTTCTCTTTGCTATTGAGCCATTAATAGTAAACTTTTGTACGAAAGAGCGATTTGCTTGGTATGGAACGTGGAATCGGAATAGGTTGTTAATAGTATCATTGCTTTTATTACTATTTGTAGGAATTACAATAAGTTTTTGGGTTTTTAAAAATTTTTTGACCAATAATATATACTTAAGCACTTTTTTGTCCATTATGTTAAAATGTTACATATTCATTGTAATTGAATACAAAATGGACACTCCTTTCAAGCCTTTAAAAGTTTTTTTAAATTTTTATAAAAAACCGTATCAAGAACATTTTAAATTTCAAGAAACAAAGGTTGAAAAAGTTGATACACCACCCATAAATAATTTTCTAATCACCAACACTACAAACAATAATTTTTCATTTCAAAAGACGTATAACACAACTAATATTACTCACATAGAAGCGGAAAGAGAAGGTCATTATCCTTTTCAAATTTTTGAGAAAAAAGAATCTGTTGAGGATATAATCAATTTGTATGGTATAAAACAAACCAAGGATTCAAAAGAAAATTTATCTTCATTTTTCGCAAAACAAAAAGTTTTATGTAAGATAGAATTTATCAATAAAGCCAAAAATGGTTTGGGAGTAGAGTCTATTTTTAACTTTTTTGCAAAATATACATCTGTTTTTGAGGATTACGAATCGAAAACAAAGGGATTTGAAACGTCTCAAAAAGTAGCCGAACTTTTAAATGAAATTGTACTCTCAGTCGACAAGAAAGGTAATCCCAAAGAAAATCCTATAACTCCTCAGAATTTTAATGCTTACCATAATAACATTTGGAAAAAAGCATAATTTTTAACCCGAATCACATCAGTTTTAAATTAATATTCCTATTGTAAAATATTGATTTTAAGAGGTTAGTAAATTATTTAAAAATATCTTCTTCAGGTTTTTCTGCCTTATTTATTTCACGATACTTTTGCTCCGAAACCATTAAAATATCAGAAATAATGAACAAAGAGGCGTTGGAAAAAGCAATCCTATTGCTTACTGAAAACCAAAAAAAATTTAATGAAACCATAATTCAGTTACTTTCACTGGAAATCAAACCTTTCTATAGTAAGGAAGAGGCTGCCCTATTCCTTAACCTTGAGCCAGAATATCTTTACCAACTGAAACATCAGAGAAAGATAAAGGCATACAGGAAAGAAGGACAGCGAAAACTTTATTTTAGGAGGGAAGACTTGATTGCTTACATTCTTTCATCAAGTCAAAATCAGGAGGACGAAGATTTTGAGAACGAAATCGTAAATCACTGGAACAAATAAAGATGAAAGAAACTAAACTTTATCATTCTTCCAGTGCTGGTCAGACCATATATGACCGAGCGATAGCTTACCTAAACAAAAAATACAACATCAGGTACAATAGCATTGCTCTGGAATATGAAATTCAGCTTAGGGAAAATCCCAAAAACTGGGAAATTCTCAATATCAATTCGTTATTGATAGAACTTTCCCAGTCAGGGATAGAAATTACGTTAGCAAAGTTGGAAATTCTTTTGCGAAGTCACTTTATTCCGCAGTACAATCCACTTGAGGAATACTTTGAGAACCTCCCCGAATGGGACAATTTTGATGCTATCGGAGTTCTAGCAAGCTACATCTCCACCGATAATGACCCGCTTTTCCGTTATCATCTGGAAAAGTGGCTTACACGGGCTGTACTTTGTGTATTCAAAAAAGGATATATCAACAAACAATGCATAGTGCTTACATCGGAGCAGAACACAGGTAAATCCTTTTTTTTACGTTTTCTTACACCACCCGAGCTGTTGCCGTACTATACTGAAAATATCTCAGTGGATAAGGATGGCATCATCGCTATTTGTAAGAATCTTATATGTAATTTGGACGAACTGGCAGTACTTTCTAAGGCAGACATAAACATCTTGAAATCATTTATTTCTAAGAGTTCGGTGAACGTTCGTCTTCCGTACGGACGAAAAGCAGAGCTTTTGGAACGCATCTGTTCGTTTGTTGGCTCTACCAACCGTACAGACTTTCTAACGGATGAAACGGGAAGTGTTCGCTGGCTCGTTTTTGAAGTGACGAAAATAAACTTTGCGTATACATCTGAAATTGATATAAATAAAGTTTGGTCACAAGCTTATTTCAATGCTTTTAAGAGAAAAAATTACGATCCGGAACTTACAGTCGAGGACATTGAAATTAATGAAAGGCGGAATGAAAAATATTCCGCAATTAGCCTTGAAGAAGAGTTTATCAACAAGTATTTCGAAAAATCCGAGAATATTGAAGATTTTCTCACCGCTTCTGATGTGATGTTGATAGTAAATACAAATTTAAGGGTGAAACTCAATATTATTAAAATCGGAAAAGTTCTTACGCGTCAAAAATATAAACGCATCAAACACCCGCAAAAACAAACTTACGGATATCTCATTTCTAAGAAGATAGAAATTATGTAAATCCTCTTACCTAAGTTACCTGCTTGCCTTGATTAGATTAATATACTTATTATCAATTGTTTATAAAGGTAGTTTCATTTTAATTTTAGGTAAAAATAGGTAAGAAGGTAGGAAAAGATAGGAAGTTAAAAATAGGGAAAACTTAGAGAAATCAATCTGTTGGTAAGAAGGTAAGATGCCAAGAGAAAACAAATGCAGAGAGAAAATTTTTAACCAACCCTTCTTCTTTCTGCAACCTATACGGAAAAGTTTTGCTTGTTTTTGAGTGCAAAAAGTACCCATTGTTTACAAAAAGCGTGGGGCTTTAATGTAGAGGATGGGTCTTTTTGGTTTTCTCCTATCGTCGAAAACACATTGTAAGTAACTATAATCTAATAATTAGCGATATGAAACAGGATTTTTTAAAAGAATTTGTCACCCAAATTTTCGAGCATCAAGAGCAAAAAAATGCAGAAGAAAAAAGGAAAAATCATTTTCGGGATATCGGCAGAAAAGGAGGACTGGCAAGGAAAAATACGCCTCTTTTTTCAAAATTGATTTCTGTACGGCTCACCCCAAAAGAATATCAAAAGGTAAACGAAAACGCCCAAAGGCTGAATCTGAAATTATCAAAATACGTCCGATTGCTGATTATGGAAAAAGAACTGAAAATCAATGAATTTAAAACGGACGAAGTGCTTTTGTCCTACGGAACTCATTTTGTAAGGATTAAAAATCTGCTACGAAATCGCGAATTTTCAAAGTTGGAAAGCAAACAAGAAATTTTGAAAGAAATTGAAATAGTTACTAAGCTTATTTATAGATATTTATATGAAAGGGGGCAAAAATAAAAAAGAATAAAATGAATAACTCGGCAACGACTCGAAGAATTTCCAAAATTGCTGTGGAATATAACGGCAACGATAAGGGAACCGCTCGGATGGTGTATAGCAACAATTTACTTTCTGAAAATGCTGAACATCAGTTTAAAGAAATGAAAACTGTGGCGAATAGAAATCCTAAGGTAAAGAATTGGGCACTTACGGGATATATTTCCCCCGAAAAATCCATCGGTGATGCACTTACAGACCAACAACTGGTTGATTTGACCTTGAAAGCACTTCGGAAAGTGGGTGTAACGGAAGATAATCAAATTCGGTTGGACATCCACAATGCGACCAAACAGAAACATATTCACTTTATTGTTAATCGGATGAATACCTGCGGAAAGAATACCATCAAGGCACACAATATCGGCGAACGTTTTGGAGCAGCTGTGCGGGAGGTTTGCAAAGAAATGCATTTGAAAACCGATGTGGAAATTGGCAAGGAAAAGAAGGCAGAAATGCTTGGCGCTCTGAAAATGTGCTTAAGAACCGCCAAAAGTTTTGAAGAGCTAATTGCCAAAATGCACCAACAAGGCTATCGGGTCACACTTTCGGAGAATGTAAAGGTGGGCGTTTCGGGAATGCGAATTGTAAAACACACAGATATTAACGAGCAAACACAAAGGGAATATCTGCCGGGATACAAACTTTCTGAAATTACCAATCAACTGAAAATTAAAGACATCAAAGAGATGATAAATAAAAATTCGGAAGCATTTAATACTCAAAAATCTTTCAACGAAAAAGGTGAAACAATAAAAACGGATTTTGGACAAAATTATGTGGAAAGAGAAAATAACTTGCTTAAAAATCTTTTTCGTCCCACGTATGTATCTGCTGATGATGAACTTGTTAGAAAGGAGAAACGTAATTTTAAAAAATAAATAGATATGAAAAATTTAATGGAAAACACAGAAAATCAACCTCAGGATGATGGTTTGGAATTGCTAAAAAGAGTGATTAAAAGCAATGAAGAACACATTGAAGAATCTGCAAGACTGACTTCTTTGTATGAGGATTTTTTAAGCCTTTTGGGAGAATATGAATCGACTCTTAGAGGCACGACTTATTCACAGGAAGAAGTTAAAAGACTTGTGAAAGAAGAAAAAGAGGAACGCATTCGGTTTTTAGAAAGGCTTAAGGCTACCAAATTGGATTTGTCGAAACAGGCTATTGATAGATTAGACCAGTTTGAGAACAAACTAAAAAGTCTGAAAAATAGCTTCAACGGAAGTATCGGGATTTTGATTCTTTCCATTGTGATTTTGGTAATTACTTCTTTTTCTGCAAAATATTGGTTTGCGGAGAGCGTCAGAACAAAGATGGAAGTCCGCGAAGAATTGCTAAGAGAGATACACAATGAAGGCAAAGGGATTTATGAGAAAACCTACATAAACAATTTGGAAAACAATACAAAAATGATGCAGGAATTTGTCCGAAAGAACCCGAACGAAGGCAGCAAATTGGTGCATTTCAAATCGGGATTTGATGCGAGGAAGGAATAACAAGTAACAAATAACAAGTAACAAGTTAAAAAAGTAACAAGTGATAAAAAATCACCAAACTATTTGTTACGTCCAAACTTAAAAGGTAGCTCTTTCTCTTGTCCGATTTTCTTTTGTTTATCGATTTCTGTTTGCAGATATTTTTGGTATTGGCTGAACATAAAATCGTAATATTCACGAAAGCTTTCTGTCTTTTTTACGGAATTTAAAGCATCGTAATATTGGAATCTGTCTTCTGCAAATACAAAACCCAATGGCAATTGGTATTTTCGCTGTATAAAATTCATCAAAAGCCTTGAAGTGCGTCCATTTCCGTCTAAAAAGGGATGAATGTTCACCAATTGATAATGTGCATAGAAAGAAAACTCCAATTGAGAAAGGCTATCTTTTTGACTGTCAAAATTATCGTTTAGCTCTTTGACTAAATTATCCACTGCGGGTACAACCTTACTATAATGCATAAAAGAGGCTGAGCCTGCGGCAACATTGGCTTTTCGGAATTCGCCTTTGGAGGTATCTATGGTTCCGTTGATGTTTGTAAAGAGCTCTCCTGTGCATCTCATCACTTTTGCAGCAATTTCTTGTATGAATGCTTTGGATATATTCCGACCGATGTCAGCTTCTTTTATAATGAAATTCAGAGCTTGATGATGGTCTAAGGTTTGGTTTGAAAACAGAATATTTTTCCCTCCGGGAGTGTTGCCTTTTTGTATGAGTTCAATGCATTCTTCGTAGATAAGGGTAGAACCTTCGATACGGGTAGAATGACTCGTTATGAGTATTTTATGAAATTCCTCATAATTAAAAATATTCTCGATATCTAATCTTTTATACTCTTCTATGGAATCGGCTACTGTCATTTTAAGATTGATGTTTTCAATGTTTGGCAAAGGTAGGGTTTTGGTTTTAATAAATAAAATCATCGGGAAGATTGGTGGAAGATGTGTATGAAATAAATGAAGGTTGTATATTTGGGCGTTGTTAAAGTGGTTAAGATTCATTTTTAGAATTGGTCACAATAGAGGTAATAAGGGAAAAATGATATAAAGTAAGTTCCCAATTTCAATACGTTTGTCTTGGGAGAAATGTTAATTTTTTTGATGAATAATATCTTTTCTTAATTTTGTGGTTGATATATAAAATATTGCTACGATGATTTTGAGCAGGATTGGATATTTTTGTGTCTGTTTTGTTGTGCTTTTGGGTTGTGCTGTAGAGCAAAATATTCCTATTGAAGGTAATTTTGAGGTTTTGGTTGTGGGGGAGCGATATAACGTTCCTGTGCGGGTTAGGATGCTCAACAAAGTACAAGGAGCTGATACCTTTAAGTGGGAGTTTCCGGGGGGTAGTTATACTTCGTCGGACGTAATGCATCCTGAAGAAATTGTGTACAGACAGCCAGGCACCCACACGATAACCTTGCACACATCGAATGTTGATGGAGAACAAAAAACATTTCAAAAACATTTTACTGCATTTGCAGAATTGGTTGCTTCTTTTGATTGGCAACAGCAAGGAAGTCTGCACGCTCCTCTTACACTAGTGATGCAGAACAACAGCCAAGGAGCTCAGGCGTACCAATGGCATTTTGAGGGTGGTATCCCCGA
The DNA here is from genome assembly GCF_002302635.1 of Capnocytophaga stomatis. Taxonomy (NCBI): domain Bacteria; kingdom Pseudomonadati; phylum Bacteroidota; class Flavobacteriia; order Flavobacteriales; family Flavobacteriaceae; genus Capnocytophaga; species Capnocytophaga stomatis. The sequence goes on along the minus strand of NZ_CP022387.1, from coordinate 1,725,661 downwards.
GTATAGTTCTGAAAAAAATCCGACCGTAGTTTTTAGTCAAGAAGGAGAATTTACAATAAGTTTGGAGGTGATTAATCATTCTCAACGTGAAAGAATGGAAAAAAACATTCGTGTCAATCCGCCTTTGGAGGTTGCTTTTGGTTGGAAAAATGAATATTTTGAAAATTACCAAGCACCTGTACGTATTTTTTTGAGCAATCAAACCAAAAATGCTACTTTGGGGTATCATTGGCAGGTTACCGACGGAATTTCTACGCAGGAAAGTAACGAAGAAAATCCGAATTTTTTACTCGCTCGTGAAGGAAAATACCAAATTACTCTGACCGCAAAAAATGATAAACAAACCCTTTCTTTAAGCAAAGAAATCATCGTTGAAAAGGGAGACAATTTATTGACTTTTAAAGATATAAAATTGGGTGTTAATACGGCTCAAAATACCATCGGTTGCTTTTTTTCTTCTTATTTGGGAAGAATTTTAACTTCGGAAGAAATTACCCTCGAAACAGGAAAACTCATTGATTTTGTTTATTTTGGGCAGAACTCTTCTTTCTCTTATAATATTTTTCTTTCTCCCGATAAAGTTCAAGAAACCGTTTTCGAAAAAATTCCCGGAGCCACACAAAGCCATTTTATCAACAAGCAAGAAAATGTAGGACAAACTTTGTTAGATGTTGATGGTTTTGACCAATTAAGTTCAGGCAGTGCAATTGCTCCAATAGATATTGTTTCTTATAAGAATCAAGCTCCTTTTAATAAAGATTTGATTCCCAGAATTGTACTTTTCCAAACTTCTGATGGAAGAAAAGGTGCGATTAAGGTAAAGGAATACATAAATGCTGGTTTACAATCCTACATACTGGTAGATATAAAAATACAAAAAATACCGTAATTTCATTGTAATTATGTAACATTATGAAATTAAGGCTTTTGTTTTTCGGATTATGGTTTTTGCTGAGTGCTTTGGGATTCTCCCAGCAGATAGATTTGGAGAATATCGGCAGCCGTACTGAAGAAACGCTCAAAAAGAATCCGTTTTCAATTTCAGGGAGTGCCTCTGCCAGTGGGGTTTACACTCATTCTTCGGAAAACAAACAGGCTATACAAAATGCCCCGTTTCTGTACTTTTTCAGCGGAAATATGAATCTTGGTTTTTACAACTGGACGATTCCTTTCAGCTATCGTTTCACCAATCAGGGCAGTAAGTTTGATTATCAAATACCTTTTAAATTCAACCGACTCAGTTTACACCCCAAGTACAAGTGGATACAAGCTCACATAGGAGATGTAAATATGTCCTTTTCGCCCTATACTTTTAACGGTTTGCAGTTTACGGGAGGTGGCTTGGAGCTAAATCCAGAAAAATTTCCTGTTAAGGTGTCCTTAATGGGTGGTCGATTACAAAAAGCCATCGAATATGATGGCAATCCGCAAACCGTGCCTATGTACGAACGTTGGGGCTATGGAACCAAATTGATGTACAAAAGCAATGATGTAGAAGTGGGCGGTATTTTCTTTTTTGCTAAGGATAAACCCAATTCGCTTGAAGTTTTTATTCCTGATGAAAAGAAAATATATCCGTTGGAAAACCAAACCTATTCTCTGTTCGGAAAATACAAACCCTTGCATTTTGTGGAGGTTTTTGGCGAATACGCTCTCAGTAGGTTTTCATATACAAACGAAACGCCCAAAAATTATGCGGCTTATAACACGGGCATCAACTTTTTGATAGGAAAGACAAGTGTTGGATTGCGTTATGAATCCGTAGCCCCTGATTATAAAACTCTTGGAGCGTATTATTTTGTAAATGATATGGAGAATATTACGTTAAATGGTTCGATGCATCTTTTTCAAGGGAATGTAATGATTTCGGGGAGTATCGGAAAACAGCGAGATAACCTCAATGGTCAGAAAATCAAGCAATCCAATCAATGGGTAGGCTCGATGAACGTATCGGCAAAAGTGAATCAATCATTCACACTAACGGGTAGTTATAGTAATTTTACGATGTTTACCAACAAACAGACAAACCCTTTTGAAAAGCTCAACAATCCGCAATTATACGAGCAGCCTCAGGATTCGATTCGTTACAGACAAGTATCGCAAAATGTAGCCGTGAATCTTGCTTATACTCTTTCTGAAAATCAACAATTAACATTGAATTATACGCTCAATGATGTGGTAAATCGAGAGAATGAAATAGTTCGCAGAGGAGGTATTTCCCGATTTCATAACGCAGGAATAAATTATTCGTTGTTGTTTCCCAATGAGAAACTTTCTATAACGCCTTCGCTAAACTATACGCATAATTGGGCGGCTCGCGAAAAATCACAAATTTTCGGTCCCTCGATTTTGGTAACTAAAAGTTTTTTTGAAGATAAACTTTCTGCATCATTGGGTGGTAATTATAGCCGCTCTGTAGGTGTTCATACACAAGCAAATACTGCAAATATTCAATTGGGAGCAGGATATTCGCCTTGGAAAAATCACCAGTTTACTCTCAGTGCCGTACAATCTTTCCGCAATAGCCAATCTCAAAACGATTACCAAACCGGACAAGAAAGCAACATCAGCATCGGTTACACCTATCGTTTTGATAAAACAGAAATTCCTCTGCCTAAGTTCAAATTCAAGAAGAAAAAAGCAAGAAACAAGGAAAAAGATACAAGGAGCAAGGAAAAAGATACAAGGAATAAGGAGAAAAATAACATAAAAGAAAGAAAAATACTTTCTCCTGAGGAAAAATTGGAACAAGATTACCGAATGTTTGTTTTCCGATGCTTACAAAATCTGTATCGGCAGGCACATCAAGCGGACGGTTATTTAAAAAGTAATTTATTTGCCAAAAAACAACAATGGGACAAGGAAAAAACACCTCAGTCGGAAGCCGAATTCCGCAAGGCAGAGCAAGGATATGTCAATCATCTGTGGATGATGCAACAACTTGAAGGACTTACCCTACAAGATGTTATGGAAGAAAAAGGTCTTTTGCAAAACTTTGGGCAACTTCATAAAGAAGATATCTATAAAACGTTGCAAAAAGACATTACCGCCAAAGAAAAAACGGATTACATTTCCGTGTTGCTGGCTGATTTTTATCACAAAGCTTTTTCACAAACAAAAGATTAAAAATTGGCAAAAACACCATTCCATTCTGATAAAAACAAATTAAAAAATATCAAAAAATCAATTGAATGATACCGTTTAGATGCATACTTATTACGATTTTGATGCTCAGCACTGAAATTTTTTCCCAAGAAACAGCATCATTACAGTTAGTTAAGGAAACCCAAAGTGATGCCATTTGTTTGCGATGGGCGGTGGATGCTCCCCTTGCTTGGCAGAAATCCAATACGATAGGTTTTCGGCTGGAACGCTTTACCGTTTTACGTGACGGAAAGTTGCTGTCCGCTCCTGAGCGATTGGATTTGGGAACTTTTATGGTACCTAAGCTCGAAGCGTGGCAATCACTGGTGGAACAAAACGATAATGCCGCCATTGTAGCACAGGCTATCTATGGGGAAGATTTTCAGGTAGAAATCAGTTCCAACCAAAGTGCCATCGAAGGGATTGTAAACAAAGCCAAAGAGGTGGAACAGCGTTTTTCCTTTGCCTTAATGGCTGCCGATTTGGATTTTGAGGTGGCTCGGTTTGCGGGTTGGGGGTATGTGGACAAGCAGGTCAAAAAAAACGAGAAATATTTTTATAAAATTCATCTGCTCCCCAACGAAAAGCTCTCCCTTGAAGCAGGAAGCGTTATGGCAAGTTTGCAGGAGTACGAACCGCTTCCCGTTCCGCTTGATTTTAATGCTTTTTTTCAAGACCAAAAGGTACTTCTTACGTGGGATTATAAAACGTTGAGCAGTTTGTATAGCTATTATTTTTTGGAGAAAGCGGAAGGGAAAACGGATTTCAAGCCTGTTAGCGAACTTCCGGTGGTAAATATGAATCAAGGTGCTAATGCTTCTTCGATGGTTTATATTGATTCGCTTTCACAAAACGATAAAGAATTTTCATATCGTTTGCGGGGAAAAACCATTTTTGGAAGTTATAGCCCTTACACAGAAGTTGTAAGCGGAAAAGGTATCAAATCCCTCAGCATTGCAGCCCAACTTTCAAAAATACAAGCCATAACGGACAATCAATATCGCATTGTGTGGAATTTCCCGAAGGAAAACGAAAATGAAATCACACATTTTGCCTTATTACATTCTGCCAATGACAGAGAATATCGTATCGTGAAAGATGAGATTTCTGTTGCAGAACGAAGTGTAGTGCATTCACCTCCAACGTCTTCTAATTATTATAAGATACGAACCTTTGGCAGAGATGGCTCACAGCAAGATTCTTTTGCAATGCTTGTACAACCCGAAGATGACACGCCACCTATTGAAGTACAGCAACTTATCGGAAATATTGATTCTCTGGGGATTGTTCGTTTGCAATGGAAAGCCAACACCGAAGCCGATTTGATGGGGTATTATCTGTTTCGGGCCTTCCAAAAAGAAGAAGAAATGATGCGTATCACAGGCTCGCACATTACCGACACGCATTTTACCGATACGCTGTCGCTTAAAAATCTCAACGAAAAAATATTTTACGCTGTAACGGCGATTGATTTTCGCAAAAACGAATCCGCTCGCTCTGAAATTTTGCAACTGACCAAACCTGATAAAATTCCGCCTTCAACGCCGATTTTTACGGGGTATATGCAAGAGAAAAACCATTGGAAAATCACTTGGCGACAAAGTTTTGACGATGATGTAACCCATTATCATCTTTACCGAAAAGAAAAGGAGGCGACACAGTGGCACAAAATCCATTCCGAAAAACATAGCCATCAGGAAAGCTATACGTACAAAGAACCTGCAACCCTCTCAGGGACATTTGTGTATTCGCTTAGGGCAGAGGACAGAAGCGGTAATTTTTCAGAGTATGCTCCTGTGATTCACATTCATCACAAGCCACTGACCGATACTCGGGTGCTTCGTGGGCTTAATAGCCGTGTGGGGCAGGGAAAAATAGAACTTCGGTGGGATAAACTAAAAGTAACTATCAGTGAAATAGTGATCTACAAAGCTATTAAAGGTGAAAAACCAACCCTTTGGCGGAGTTTTTCCCAGCCTGTAACCTCAGTGGAAGACACCGACATAGCCCCCGAAACCACTTACCAATATCTGATAAAAGTAATCCTGCAAGACCAAAGCCCCACATCTACTGAGAAAATTGAGGTTTTTGTAAAAGAAATTGGAGGGATATAACAAAAAACCCTCCCACCTCTACAGGTGGGAGGGCTTTGTATTTTAATGATTAAGGCATTACCTTACGAGCATTTTTTTTGTAGATTTGAGTAACAGAACCTAACGTAATCGTTAAAATATCATCTTTAACTGAAAAAGGTATACTTGTCTTTTGCCCATTAGCTTCGCCATGAATTTGATTATTTGAAATAGTGTAAGGGACTTTACTTTCAAATTTATCTGTACAAACGCTTCCCTCTTTTTTAAATCGGTGAAGTTCAACATCTTTTTCAGTAAAAAGAAAATAGGTGTACTCTTGACATTCTTCCTTAAACTCTTTACCACCTTCTGATTGTGATTGTAACGCCCACTCGCCAATTAGCGGATTTGGTGCATCATTTTTCTTGTCATCTTTCCCACAAGAATACAGGGAAACTGCCAAAATAGCTACTACAAAAGTTAAAATTTTTTTCATATGAAATTGCTTTTTAAAGTTATTGAGGCAAATGTATAAAAAAAAGTAAATCAAGCAAATAAATTAAGATAAATTTTTTACCTTTGCGAAGAAAACAGCTTAAAAACAAGGACGATGAGAAGAATTGTTTTTTTTATACTATTACTCTCAAACTTATCTTTTTCGCAAGAAGAAAACCCTTTTGCTTATATAGATTTAACAAATATGCATATAATTTCTTATGCGGAAGACCGTTTATGTACTTCAATAACCGAAATCAAAGCTATTTATGAAGGAGGAGGATATGAAGTTATTTTTTATTCCGACGATAATTCCAATAGCAATATATATCCGCCTAATAAACACTCAACTATATTGAAAAAAAAAGTAATAAGAATTGAAGTGTATAGACGGGTTGTTGATGCAAGAGATCAATGGGTATCTACTTGCTGTGATTGCAACTATACCTCAGAAGCTAAAGCAACTAAACCACACACGAATATTTCTTATTGTAAAACTAACTTCGTTCATTTTGGGGAAATCGAAAGTGGTGATAAAGGAGGTAGCCAAGCAAAAGCAGATTTAAAATTCAACTACAAAATCAGACCCAATCACACGCTTTCTTCCGAAAAGCTAAGAGGCACAATTCCCAACACATATTTACCTATCGGGACAAAGGTAAAGCTATTGGCTAAGGAGGGTTTTCCGTCGGAATTGTATAACTATCAATATTCAAAAACCCGCACTTGGAACAATGCTATTGATGATTATGAATACCAGTGGGAAACTTTATCCCAAACCTCAAAATCGTATATTCTCTCAGTTTCCGCCGAAGATATTTTCGGCAATAAATTGGAGGCTGAGAAACATATTGGAGAAACGATTTATTTTCGGGTGGTATCGTTCGATAAGGACAATCCTAATGAAGTTTGCTCTTCTTCCAATGTCATTCCGTTAGACGTAACCATTTCCGCTCCTAAGGTCAAAGAATTTAAGCCCGAGCAGCCTCGTTGCCCCAAAGAAAGCGGAAACGTTCAAGTGGTTTTAGACAGGGAATTGTACACAAATGAAAAAGCAAGTCTTTCCATTGTTCAGGGTGCGATGGTTAATGGTACATTTAGCAGTACGGGACAGCCTGTTATTTCATATGATAATGAACAATTTAAAGCAAATTTTAAAAACAAAACCATCACCATACCCAACATTGCTTCGCTGACAGATTCTCTCCATTGGTATCAATTGCAATTCATAGGCAAATATCACTACGACAGGGACTCTATTTCAAGTTTTTCCGATGGTGCGGAATTTGAAAAAACCTTTCGTATTGTAGCTATTCCCGAACTAAAAGCGGAAATTACCTCCAAAAACGACAACAAGTGCTATGGCAAGAACGAAGGTTCTATAAAAGTTTCTGTGTCAGGAGGTACGCCTCCGTACAGATACATAAAAGATGGAAAAACAGTAGCTTTTATGGGCAATGAATTTACTCTTGACAACCTTTCGGCGAGAGATTATACCATCGGCATTTTGGACAAAAATGATTGTCAGATGGAAGGGGCTGTTACAGTAACCATTACCCAGCCTGCTGCTCCCATAACTATTCTCAATGAAAAGGAAGCAGAGGACGAAAACGACCAGCCGAATCCGTCATTTTTCAAAAAGGACGTTTCGGGTTTTGGGCTGAAAAACGGAGAAATTCAGGCAATTCTCACTGGCGGAACGCCTTTTAAAGTCCCCTCAGAGCCGTATCAATGTACGCTAACAACTAAAAGTGGCACTACAATCAACACATTTTCAACCCAAACAAATCTGCAAAATCAGTTTGTAGTTCATTATACTCAGCTTGATAAAGGCGATTATATGCTGACCATTACCGACAAAAATCATTGTGTGCTAACCAAAACCATTTCCATTGATGAGCCTGACCCGCTGTTAGTTAGCATTTCTGAAAAAGTAGCGATTTCGTGTAATCCTGCCAATGACGACCCCAATAACGACCCAAAACTCAATAAAGACGGCGAGCTTTACGCATACGTACAAGGTGGCAGACCTCTGTATGAGTACCAGTGGTATCGTGTGGAAGCCACCACTTCTGAAAAATTATTGGGAGAGACAGAACCCGTGCTAAAACAACTCTCCGAAGGGACGTATCGTGTGGATATTAAGGACAAAAAAAACAATACCACCAGCGGTACTTTTACACTGAAATTTCCAGAGCGATTGATACTTACCACCGAAAGTACCGAAATCCGTTGTTCAGCTCCTACTTCGGGAACGGCTAAGGCATTGCCACAAGGGGGAACGCCTCCTTACACCTATCAGTGGAGCGATGGGCAAACCACCCCAACCGCTACGGGGCTTTCGGTAGGAAAATATTTTGTGGTGGTAAGCGACAGCAAAGGCTGTTCGGTGCAGTCGCAAGTGGTACTTTCGTACCCTGAGGCAGCAAGGATTGATAGCGAAGAGATTACTCAGCTTACCTGCTATGGTGATGATAACGGAAGTATTGTTTTAACCACCTCGGGAGGAAAAGGAACGGTAACCCATACGTGGTACGACGCTTCGGGGAGAATGCTAACCAAAGGTGTTTCCCACGATGGAAAGAGCGTGAAAAACCTTGTTGCGGGGACGTACAAAATAGTACTTCGTGATGAGGGAGATTGCCCGCCTATTGAAAAAACCTTTGAAATTACTCAGCCCCAAAAATTACAATTGCAACTCCCCCCAGAAGTTACCCTTTGCCAGGGAGATAGCCACAGTTTTGAGCTTGGCGGACAGATACCTAATGCCACCTATCGTTGGACAGATGCCTCAGGAAATTTGCTCGGCACGGAAGCTTCTTTGGAAGTACATCGGGCAGGAAATTATTATGTAGAAGCCACCACCGATAAGGGTTGTAAAATTTCAGCCCAAACCACTGTAAAACAAAGCTCTCAGGTATTGGAAGTTGATTTTTTAGTGGCTACTACTTCCTACTATGATTATACGTTAAAGCTGATAAATCTTTCTAAAAAAGCAGATGCTTTACAATGGCAATTTCCGGATGATGTGATTGTGATAAATCAAAACAGACAAGAGGCGGAAGTACGTTTTCCTAAAGAGGGGATTTATCGTGTGGGACTTAAAGGTACACTGGGTGAATGCCAAAAAGTGATTGAAAAACAGCTTTTTGTTGAAAAAGACCGTGTGGGCATCTCGCAAGCAATACAGGTACAAAAAAATATCGAATCGTTTTTGATTGTGCCGAACCCCAATTCAGGTTCCTATCAGTTGCATATCAAACTAAATAAGGTATCAACCATTCGGGTACGGCTGATAGATATGCTGGGCAGAGAGCTTTTTGCCCCTGAGGAATTTTCAGCACAAACCGATTTTATACTGCCATTTAACAAACCGAATCTATCGGCGGGGCAATACATCATTCTTGTTGAAGCAGGAGGCGACGTGCTCTCACAAAAAATGATAGTGAAATAGGGATGCGTGAGGCGGTGTAGGGGCGTAATGCTTACGCCCAAATCTACATACCATAATGCTTACGCCCAAATTTAGAAGTAATAAGTAGAGACCTTTGAAAAAATTAGTGTATTTTATGAAACCTATCAAACCACTGTACGTTTTCTTGCTTTTTTGGGTGAGTTTTTCACTCAAAGCCCAGCAATATCCTGTTGATGTACAGCTTGTGGTAACGCCTCCGTATGAGCAAAGTTTGCGGGATTATTGGGCGAGTTTTGAGCCTAAAATACAGGTGTATCTGCTTTTGAAAGATTTAAACAGCCCTGTACGCAATGTGGCCCTTCGGTTTTCGTTGGAAAATGTACAAGGACAGCCCTTGGCACAAACCCCTGATTTTCTGCAACCGTTTCAAACACAGCTTACCTCGGGAGTGCGAAAGTCCCTCTCCAATATCGAACTCAAAGCCCTTTTCGCCTTTGAAAATTTACACGGAGTTACAGAATATTTTTACAATGATTTACTGCCCGAAGGAGCTTATTTTTTCTGTTTGACGGCTTACGATATGGCTACACAAACGCCTCTTTCCGCTAAAGCCCGAACGCTGGTGCAGATACGCCGATACACCCCGCCACTGCTTACCCTACCCGCCCAAGGCGAGGTCATTGCCAAACAGAGCCAATTCCAACACCTTGTGTTTCAGTGGATGTTGCGAGACCCGGCTCCGTTTACGCAATACGAATTTACGCTGAAGGAAGTCTGGGATAACAGCCTCAACCCCGACCAGGCATTCGTTTCGGGGCGATTGGTGTATCAGGGAAAAATTCCGAGCAATACGATTTTGTATGGACCTGATAAACCTATACTGCTGGAAAATAAACGCTATGTATGGAAAGTACGTGCTTTTACCCAAAATCCGAACAACCCCAATCAGCGACAATCTTTTTTTCATAATAACGGGGAATCACAGGCGTTTTATTTTGACTACGTAAGCCATTGCTACGCCCCTAAGTTCCTGACAGCCACTACCAAAGACAATACCGCCCACATCCGTTGGAGCAGTGGAGAGCCGCCACGGGCAAGTATTTCAAATGCAGACGGAAATGGAGGATTGTATAAAATTTTGTATCGCGAAAAGGGAAAGAACTGGAAATCACAGACTTCCAATCTCCCGCAAACGACATTGGCAGGCTTAAAACGCGGAAAAAATTACATTTACAAAGTGGGCATCGCCTGCGGGTTGGGCAAAGCGATGGGCAATGTGTTTGGCGAACAAACCTATTTGTACAGTACTGAACAAGAGTTTGTTACGCCTCACAAAGCGAACGACAGCACCAGCGTACAATGTGGCGTAAAACCTGAGATACGCATTAAAAACCGAGAGCCGTTGCAGGAAGTGTTGGGCGTGAATGAAACCTTTGTAGCGGGTGATTTTCCCGTTACAATTATCAGAGCCACAGGTAGTAATGGCGTTTTTTCGGGCGAGGGTTACGTACAAGTGCCGTACCTTTTGGACACCAAAATCAAAGTAAAATTTGACGGGATAAAAATCAACTCCGAAAGACAACTTTTTGAGGGTAAGCTTATTACGACGTACGATGTGAATGAGAAAAACGTTAAATTCCTTCAAGAAGGCATTGGCGAGGTTTTCGGTGATGCAGGGGTAAAAACCAACAAAATTGATTTTGAAATCGCCGAAATTAAAAAAGACGCAAACGGGCGGGTTGTCGTTATCGGTAAGCCTGACGAAAAAACAGGCATCGCTCCGCAGGTGGTGTTGCCGGCAGGGTCGGACTACCAGCTTTCCGATGCTTCGGGGAAAGTCTGGACATTGGACGAACAAGGCGAGGTAACCTCCGTAGGTGAAAAAGCAGACACCCAACTGGCTCAAAATCAAAATAAAAACAATCTTCCGAAAGGACAAGTCAAATCCGAAAATTTTGAAATACAATGGGATTTTTCGCCAAGTGAATTTGCTTTTGATGCTTCGGGGGAAATTCCGTACAAAGCACTCGTAAAAGGTAAAAACGATGTGTTTCAGGTAGTTATCAAACAGAAAGATACTTTGCGGTATAGTTTTCATTTTCAGACCGATAAAGGCTTGAAAATCGATTCGAAAAAAGAAAAAGAAGGCGTTTTTGAAATCTCACGCAAAGGACTTTTTGATTTTGCCGATGAGGAGCTTTGGGTGGTTGCTAAAAATGCAAAAACCGAAAAAGAAGAGGTTATCGGCAAGTGTATTTTGGTGCATCTCTCTGAAAAAGAGGTGAATGTAACCCTTATTCCCGTAGCGGAAAACTTACCCATCGACACGGAAAAAATCAAAGCCATTTATGCCAAAGTGGGGGTAAAACTCACGATTTCAACCGATAAGCTATTTCCTGTTACAGAAACCATCGACACGAAAAATGCCTTTGGCGACCTTTCCACGTACAGTCCTGAACAACAAGATATTATCACGCGATATAAATCAGAAAGAGCGGTAAAATCGGATACGTATTATGTTTTTGTGGGTAAACAGGAAGGCTCGCAGGCGGGTTATATGCGGTTGGGCGGTCAGTTTGGGTTTGTGTTGGATGCAAATGAACGAACCATTGCCCACGAGTTGGGTCACGGGATTTTCAAACTGGAACACCCATTCAAAAAGGACGAAACCAAAAAAGGAACATTCAGAACCTTAATGGATTACGCCAGCGAGACCAATTTTGCTCACACCGATTGGAAACAAATAAACGACCCGAAGTTGAAAATCTATGCCTTTCAGGGGCAAAGTGAGGGGGAGTTTGGAGGAAAAATATGGCTAACACCTGATTGGAGACCTTTCTCATTTAATAAATCACACACAACATCAATTGATAGAAAAGAATTGACTAAAATTCCACAAGGTACATTACCCGCTATCAAGTATGATGAAGAACCTTATTTTGCTGAGTTTTCAGCACAAGGAAAGTTTGTTGGTTATCAAACTGTTCAAGGCAGCACTTTAAATATTTATTATCAAACGGTTACTGATAAAACAGAAATTTATTTATACAGAGCTGGAAGTATTTGTGGTTCCGATAGGTATTATGTAACTACTTGGGGCTATATAAAAGATAAACGAGGTAAGGAGATAGATTTCGAAAATAACGGAGGAAATATAAAATACGCAGGTACTGTTGTTTGTGATGAACTGAAAAAAGGTAATTGTAGTGAATTTGCACTTATAACAGCGGGGCATATTTCAGAGATAGCAAAATATCAAAAACAACTAAATAGCGATTTAAAAAATGCTGTTACGAAAATAGCAAAATCTCGACAAACAGAAATACAACCTTTGGGTACGTATAATCACATCGTTAATAGTGTTGTGAGCAATGAATCAGCCAGCCAATTATATGAATTGGAAGAAAAACTACATCTTCTTTCTCATTACACTGACGTAGATGTTGTGGTTACCTTTTTACAATTAGAAAGTAATAAATACATAGAGGAACACATAGTTTCTGATTTGGCACAAAATGCTGTACGAGAACTACCGACCAATAATCGTAAAGTAGTGTATGTGGTCATAGCCTCATCAAATTATGAATCTATTTTTAAAGAAGGAACGATAAACCAAAAAACGTGTTATAGCATAGCTTACGCACAGAGTCACAACGATGTTGTTAGAGTTAAACAACAGGGAAAATCTGTGTTTGAAACCATTATTGGTTTGTATGCAGACATTGAAAAACCCGTTATTTTCAACAAGTTTTATCAATATGCCGATGGTTCGGTACAGAATTATATCTATAAATCGAAAACCAACCAAAGAGGATATCCGTTTATAAAACATTTGGAGTTTTATCAATCCAAGTCTTTAAGTAGTAGAAGCGTATTTTATCCAACTTCTCCCAGCATTTCTGATGACAAACCATTAGAAGAAATAATGGAACAAGTTCGGCAAGCGAGAGCAGATGCTGAGTTGGCTTTACAAAAAGAAACCTCTCAAAACGGACTTGCTAACAAAGAACTATGGAAAACACTATCCATTAATGATTTGGGTAAATTCCGAGAGGTATTTATGGATTATGGGCAAAACGGAACGCCTGATTACCCGCGTTATTTGTGGCAAAATTCAGTAAATACTTGGAACTGGGGCAATAAGGTAACCATAGCCTTGGGGCAAAGTTCGTTGTCATCAGAGGCACTGTATGACTTTAAGAAAATGACATTGTTAGACGATGCCGTTTACTCAATGTTGGATATTTTTGGAACCATACCGGGTGTTGATACCTTTACCGACCCCATTGGAGCAGCTTATGCACTGGCACGTAGTGATGTGGAAAATGCCATAATTTATTCGGCATCTGCGGTAACTCCTTTGGTTGGAATAGCCTACGTGCGTGGTGGTGCCAAAGCCCTTTCAAAAGCCGAACCAGCAGTGGCATTGGTTGCCAAAAAAGCCGATAATGCCGATGGTTTTGAACTGGTTTATAAAAGCGTAAACGACATACAAGCCAATGAATTTTACGTAGCCTCTGCCATTGATGGCAAACAAAGTCAAGAATTTTTGGAGCAAACTAAAAAATATCTTGATAAAGATGCCATTAAAAAGCAGGTGGATAACTTGGCGAAAGCGAAAAACACTTTAAAAACTTTCAACACCGCCCAAGAGTTGGTTGATGATATTGTTGCAAACCGAAGTACAATACGAAAAAACATCATAGAACTGGCTGAAAGTAAAGCGTATGCCAAAAAATACTTTGATAAATTTGTAAAGCAAGGCGATTTTGACGATTGGTTTAAAAACACCTTTGCCAAATATGAGGGCAACACCTTAAACTTTGAGGCACACCACATTATACCAGTTGATGTGTTAAAAACAAACCCCGATTTAAAACAATTACTCTTTGACCTAAAAAAGGCTAACCCAGATTTTACATTTGATTTTAATGGTATTGACAATGGTATGATGATACAAAAGAAAAGTTTAAAATTAGACATCAATGGACACGCAAGTCATAATGATTACAATAGAGAGATTGGTAAAAAAATATCAGAGATTATAAATAATGTTAATGGAGATAATGAATTAGCCTTTAAGCAAATCCAAAGACTAATAAAAAATACGAAAAATAAATTAGAACAAGAGGTCTTGTTAGGGACTAAAAATGTAAATGATATTATTAATTTTTAAATTTGGAAGTAATGAGATATTATAGAATAACAGATAAAAGTATTGATTTAGAGCAAAAATCGAAAGGTTTAGTGGCGGATATACCAAGTGCCAATGGGGAATTTGTCCCCAACGGAGCGTTTTATTTTGACAGAATGAGAAAAAGAGAAATTATAGAAGATGCCCCTATATTTGATTATTTTCATTTACAGAGTTTTGGCGAAGAAAAAGATTGGGAATGGCGATTGCAAGATGTCCACGGAGGAATGGGGGAATATCCCAGTGGAGCATACTGGTATGTATCCGATAAACTAAAAACCTTATTAGAAAAATTTAAAATAGCCCCCAAATATCATTTTTATGAAACGAGGCTTTTATACAAAGGTGAAAAATTGAAATACTGGATTTTTCAGTTTCCGATAAATCCTTTGCAAAACATTATATTTGGACAAAGTCACTTTTACTATCTAAAAAATGATATAAATACTGTTATAGAAATAGAAAATGAATCTGAATTTATAAAAATAAGACGAAAATTAATGTTGGAGGAAGACATTGAATTGGAATGCTCAAAAGTTTGTTTTTCAAGAGAATATGATATTATTTACAATTTGCCTAATGGTGATACGCTTTGTTCCGAAGCTCTAAAACAATCCATTGAGGAAAATGGTATTATTGGCTTTGAGTTTTCAGAGCTTGATTATGAAGTGGTTGTAGAGTAGCCTATGTGCGTGGTGGTGCCAAAGCCCTTTCAAAAGCCGAACCAACAGTGGCATTGGTTGCCACAGTAAAAACAAAAATGGGCAAAGCCTATAACGAACTTAAAAAATTAATCCCCGACCTTGACCAGCGCAAACTTATTAGCCAGATGCAGTTTTGTTTACCAGGCAAAACACCGCCTTGCTCTGCACAAGGGGAGTATTTTATTGCCGACCAAGTGTGGGTAAAATATGATGACTTTGATGAAATTGTAGATATGGTAATAGTAGATACCAAATTAAGCGAAAAAACAGCTTTTACCAAGGGACAAAAACTGGCTCAACAACAAGCTGGAAAAGGTAAATTGGCATATAAATCAAAAGAAGTGAAGGGGGAAGATGAATTAAAAATTAAATTACCGAAAGAAATAGAACAAGGAGAACAGATACAAATAAAAGCCTTTTATAAAATGTATGGCGATGGAAATAACCAATTTTTAGGAATAAAATAAATAAAAAATAGATAACTATGTGTTTAGAAGTAAAAAAAGATTTTATTAAGAAGTGGGCAAAGAAAACAATGCCAGACTATAAAGTATGGATAGGTGATTCGGGATATATTATCTTTGTAAAAGAAGATATTGATTTTAGTATAGAAACCAGAATAAGAGTTCAATTTAATGGAACTATTCTTAATTTTGAAGGTTTTATAGTTGATTTAAATTCTTTTGAAAATATTTTTAGTCTATTACTTAACAATGTAGTTAATGAAATTATTGTTAAAGAGTATTATAGACGAAGATTTATTTTTGTGATTAAAGATTTTTATCATTCAGAATATGTTTTTCCTGAAAGTGTAAAAGATGAAGAAGAATTAAACCTTTATTTATCAGAATTTTGTAAATGTGTTCGTTTCTATGAAACCGAAATTTTCCCAAAACTAACAGATATAAACTTTTTGGCGGAATATGTAGGTAGTGTTCCGTTTGAGCAAAGGTCTGAAATCGTTGTTGGCGGTTCTTTTCCTTTGCAATTATTTAAAAAATTAGCGATTCTCAAATGGGGAAATCATTCACGCTACGAAGAATACAAAGAAGGAACTCAAAAATTAATCGAGCTATATGGGATTAAAAAACCTGAAAAAATAGATGAAGTGAAATTTTTTCAGCAAGGTTTTGAAAAACTGATTTATCATTTAGAAAATGAACCCAATCCTTTTTTGTAAAGTGGGTGTTTTTACTACCAAATAGTATACTTTGTATATTTTGAAAGAGGGTAAAAATTGGAGGATATTAGTAAATTATTTATATTGTAACCCACAGAGCAGCCGATACAAATGAAGATTTTGAGCTGGTTACTTTTTTAGAAGGAGCCGATCCGTTTAGTGGCATTTCTGAACATTCGTTCCATAAAAAAGAAATAGCATTTTCAAATGAAGGGTATTTGTTGCCTCTAATTTTTTTAGAATATCTGGATGTTAAAAAGGATAGACAGCGTTTTAAAAATTTTGCTTGGAACACGTTTAATGTGGTTTTAACAGTCAGTACCTTTGGAGAAGGCACAGCAGCAATGGCTTCTTTACGGGTTGCCGCCAAACAAGGAACAACGGCTTTTACAAGAACCTTAGCCACCAAGGCAATACCTCTTGCCGATTTTGCATATACCACAGGAACAATAGCTTATAAATCAATTACGGATACAGAACTCCCTAAGTTTTTTGGCTGGATAGAGGGCTTTTTTGTAACGAAGGGAAGTTATGATTTGCTTAACGAAGGGTTCAAAACGCTTGCTTCCCTGAATAAAATAAAAGCGATTCAAAACACCTCTGAGCGAAGCACAAAATTAACCAAACTTATCAATGAGTTAAATATTACGGAGGCTAATGGCTACATAATGACTGATAAGCAATTGGAAGAGCTTATTGAGAAAAATGTCATCAGGCTTAAAGAAACTGCTTTGAATGACCCCAAAGTTAGGAGGGCTTGGGAAGAAGCTCAGATGTACGCCGAAGGTAATGCGGTGAATTATCTTGATGAACTATCAAAGAATAATATCCCCAAACTTGAAAGTTTGGGTTGGCAAAAAACCGACATAGAGCTTTTCAAAAATACTTTTAAAGGAACTTTTTCAATAGAAAACGCCCAAAGCTGGAAACTTTTAAAAGATGCCAACCGCACGGGGTTAATGAAAAACGCCGATGCAGTAGAAGCCCTTACAAGGGTAAGAAATAACCAACAGATACAAAAACTTGGATTTATAGATGAGCTTTTAGCACGGGTAAGAGCAAGCCGATTAGAAGACGGTGCTTTTAAGAATATATTAGATAATTTAGATAGCTTTGGTAAAGAATTGGAAAAATACCCGATTGAGTTTGATAATTTTAAAAACATTATAAGTAAACTCACGGATAAAAACCCGCAGAATTCCCAAGCAGCTCATTGGATATTGCAAGATATTACCCAAAATGCAAAAGAGTTCTCAGGAAAGAAATTAAGTATTGAGTTTAAAGTGATAAATAGTGATAAAAACATTTCCTATATTGATGTAGCTACTGATGATGTTCCTCCATTAACTATTGAGTATAAATGGCTGACAAGTGGCATAGTAAGTAAAGATGATTTTATAAGAGAATTTGTAAAACGCGACCTTTTTAATGCCACAGATTTAACTAAAATACAATGGCGTATAAAAGGCAACAAACTTACCAAAGAAAAAGTATTGGAATATTTATCCTCAAAAGAAGCAAGAGAGGCTTTGGAAGTAATTGGAGTAGAAAAAGTAAAATCATTCTTTCCTAAATTAAGCAGGCAAATTAATGAGGATAATTATGTAGATTTTTTAATTAATAACTTAACAACAGATGAAATTTTTAATGAAATTTTTAAATAAAATAACTAATGTAGATAAATATATCATTTTAGATAAAAAATTATATATCTTACAAAATAAAAAACTCTATCTTACTGGTAAAAATGAGATTATTGAGGAACACTATGATTTTCCATCTAATAATCTTTATGAATATGAAGATAAGATTTTTTCAGGGAAAAATTTCTTTTTTGATACACAAAAGAAGAAAATAATAAAAATCGAAGAATTAAATAATTATTACTACACAAATGATTATTACAAAGATTTATTGATTTTTTCAAATGAGGATATGATATTATTTTCAGTAAAAGAACAAAAAAATCTTATTCACATTCCATTTAATGAAGATTTTGGAATTTATAAATTATTGGATAATAAATTTATAGGCAGAGGAGATGATTTTTATAATTTGTGTACTTTTGACAACCAAATCCTCTGGCAACACACTTTTTCGGATTTATTACAGGGAGAAGCAATAGAGCAAGTAGGTAATATTATCGTGTGTAATAATCATTTGTATTTATGTTTAAAAGATGGTAAAAATGAAAAAAACAATGCTACTTTTTGCATAGAGATAGAAACAGGAAAAGTAACAGACGTATATAGAGGTTTTTATGGCTTTTTATTTTTAGAAGAGGGTCGTATATATACTTCATATATTTATTTTTTAAAAGGACTCAATCTAAACTCAGGAGAAATCATAGAATATAATTTTGAAGAAATTTTAAAACCTTTAAATTTGAAAATTCATTGGAATAAGTCGGTAGTAAAGGACAATAAGCTGTATTTTGTTGATTTTAAGATATATTCCACAAACCGAATGGGTATCATAGATTTAGAAACTAAGCAGCTTATTTGGCAAAAAGATTTTGAAATCAATGACGGAATCAACAATAACATACAAGAAATACGAGTGATAGATAATAGACTATATGTACATTGCTCGGATAATACATTGCATATTTTTGAAAGAGAATAAAATTCAAAAAAAATTTCTTATTGCTCATAAAAATGACAATTGGAGTTGGAATAAATTTGCACTAAAAGAGCATTTGGATAAACTTAAAACCATTACAAATAGGTATGAAGGCGTTGAAGGTTTTAACAAAAGCCTGCGTGATGCTCTAAACAACCCTGCTCCTGCTGTGCAAGACGGACTTTGGCATATGATTACCGATTTGGAAAAACGAAACATTGCTAAAACAAAGATAAAGGCTTTTGATTTGGAGTTTGATGGCGATGACTTACCTTGTATAAATTGCCGTTTTGATGTAGAACTTATCACTCAAAACACGGATGAATTAAAATTTATAGAATACAAAAGCTACAAAAACGCTGAAAATATTAGTAAAAAACAATTTTTGAACTATATTGCAAAGATTGACGATATTAAGCAATTGCAATATGTGTTTAATAAAAACAAACTATCTTTGAACGAGGCGAAAAACGGAATGAAAAAATTCTTTGATGAAAATGCAAAAGAAATTTTTGAAGCAAATTCTAATTTATTTAAAAAGATAAAAGATTTTGATGGAGATTTAATTGAAAAATGGCAAGATTTCAAAAATTATACCTCTGATAAAAGATTCACCACGGATAATAAATTGTTTGATTTTATAAAAACAGAATAAGATGAAACTAAGAAGGAAAATTAAAAGTATTAAAACATATCTATTAAACAAAGGTATAGTAATAATAGACAATGAAATTGTATCATTGAAAAATGGTGCGAAAACAATTATTGAAAATGCTTATAGGCTATTTGACTTAGAAAATGAAATATTAGTTTTAGATGATGAAAATAAACCATATGTATTTAATGAAGAACTAGAATTAATAAATAAAATATCTGATTTTGAAGTCAGTTTTGCAAAATACCCTTTTATTTGTTTTTACTACGGAAAAGCTCCAAGAATTTATGGTGTTTTGGATTGTATAAAATTTAAAAAAAATTTTGAAGTAAAGGAAGAGATAGGAAGAAATATTATAGAAAACTACATTTTCACAGATGATTTAATTTGCAGAGATATAAGAACTGGTAATGTTCTTTGGCAATACAATTTAGGAAAAAAATACAACTATTTCAAAGAAGCTGATTATCAAGGCGAACCGCCTGTGGAGGTTCAAGCAGAAGTGATTAAGTTTTTGGGTGTTTATAAAGATGAACTTTGGTTGGTACTTAATAGCGGGCTACTGGCATTAGACATTAAAACAGGCAAAGAAACTCACTATATAAAAGAAGGCAAAATGGCTTTGGGAGAGCCTTTTTTTGAAGATTTTAAAGGTTATTTTGGCTATGATACTGTTTTAGACGAAGAAAAAGGCATTATTTTTAATCTAAACCTACATTTTTATATAGAATACGACCTAAATTCTAACAAAAATTACTTTGATAGTTATAGTTTTAAAGATTCTTCCCAGAAAAATGGGCTTGTTTTGAACTATATTGGCGGGTATGATGCAGAAAATATCTATGCTTATGAGGGGAGCAAAAACAATCGTTTTGCGATTTTCAGCCGAGATAAAAAAGGGATTATTTGGAGTGGGGAAATTCCCGAAGCCAAAGATAAGTTCCCTGCAATCAAGGATTTGCAATACGGTGCTGGAAAACTCTATGTGTTAGACCATCACAATACGTTGCATATTTTTGAGGGAGAAATCAACAGAAGTTAAAAACTGTGCAGATTGTGCAAATAAGTGTTTTTACAATGATTGTCTTATAAAATATTTTCAAAATAAAATGAAACCAATAAGTTTTTTTGTGTATTCGTTGATGTATATGGTCATTGCGGGTGTGGTGGCGTTTGTGATGGGCTTGCGTATTTTGGAAGCCGGGAAAGCTATCGAAACATCGCCTAAAAAATATACGGAAATCGAAAAAATTAATTTTTGGTATTACGGCTTCGATACCAATTATTTGAATGTCTCTTTCGAGGTTTTTGATGATAAGATAAATTGCCAATATTTTGTTCCTGATGGCGAGCAAAATAAGCTGTTAGCATTGCTCCAAACTGAGGGAATTATAGCTTCACCTGAGGCATTTTTACAAACGATACCCAAAGCTATGGATGGTGCAAAACATCAAGCGTTGTCTGCTTTAAAAACGATTGAGGTTGAGGGTAATGGAGCGAAATTTATCAAAGTAAAACCTGAAATCAATGCAGTAAGTTTGGAGAAGGAACAACTGAAAAAACTACATTCTTTGGAGATTATCCGAAACGACCAAGGATACATCCAATTTTTAGCTTTAAATGAGAAGACACTTTCTGGAAGCAAGGCGGTTCTTAGAAAAACTTTTGCGATAGGTATTGGCTATGTTGTTATTATATTCGGAGGTTTAGCGTTGCTATTAATGCCTTTTAATATGTACATTCAGCTGAAAGATTATTATACGAAAGGAACTCCTTTTTACATTCCCAATCGTTGGCAATCTTTCAAAAACTTTTTCAATATGTTCAAGAGATAAAATTTTTGTTACTTTTGTCGGTGTATTAAATCAATTGGTTATGGTTCGTATCTTCCGTTTGTGTTTGTTTTTTGCAATTTTTCCGATTTTTGTTTTTTCTCAGGAACATCCCTTGGGAGCGACTTTTGAGCAAACTCGCTGGGCAGAAACCTTAGAAGACATCACGGAGCTTCCTGTTGGGATTCGAGAGACGAAAGACGGAATGGAATACGCCATTATCATCACCCAAGCGACTTTTTTGCCTGAACAGACGCTGGTCAATGCATACGCTCGCCTTACGGTGCCAGATAGTCAAAGTCCTACGGGTAAAAAGCAACTTTTTTTCGGGGCTACGGGGCTTTCGTTTTCGTATGAAGGACAAATTGTGGGCGATATGCGTCTTTCGCTTTTGGGAGATTTTACAGTGAGCTCGAACAAGAATTGGGAGTTTTTGCTTCGTGGTGGAAACATTGACACCCGCACAGGCGATACGGTTGGTGATTTGACGTATATTACCTTTGATTGTGATGGTTTGCGTGAGATTGCTTTGAATGGCGTAATTCGGGTATCTCCGCAACTGATAGTGCCTGTTGATGAGCGAACGTACCAGCCCATACCTAACGCAAGGGTAGAAACTTCAGTGGCTTTAAAGGCTGAAAGCTGGAACAATTTGCTGTTACGGGTTTCTTTGCCTGCGTTTGCCATTACCAAACAAATACAAAATAGTGAACGTGGAGCTTTTGTGTTTGAGGCAGAGGATATCATTCTGGATATGAGTGATACACATAATGCAGAGGGAATGTTTTTGCCCCGAGGTTATGAGGAGTATTTGGTAGCCGAAGCGGAGTCGTGGCGTGGTTTTTATATGGGTAAATTGAAAATCACTTTGCCAGAAGAGTTTAAAAAGTCCCAAGCGAGGGTAAGTATTTCAGCAGAGCGTTTTATTTTGGATTCGTACGGTGTTTCGGGTAGTTTTTCGGCAGAGCATTTAATCTCTCTTAATGAAGGTACTACGGCAGGAGGGGAAAATGCGTGGCGGTATTCATTGGATTTTATTCAGGCTGATTTTGTGGCTTCCAAAATCAAAGGCGGGGCTCTTTCGGGGCGTATATTGCTTCCTATTGAATCAGCTGACGATTCGCAAGAAACAAGTAATGCAACCGATGGTGAAAACAAACAGAAAACCAACGAAAAAGGCATTCTTTTTACGGGAATTTTTACCGATGATGATTATATGCTCAAAGCCTCTTCTTTGGAAAAACTCAATTTTGATTTATGGAAAGCCCAAGCCACTATTGAACCTTCGTCATACCTTGAACTAAGGGTAAAGAATAAAGAATTCGTCCCCAAAGTAGTTCTTGACGGACAAATGTCATTGCGAGAAAATAACACCGAAAAGAACAGTTATGAGTTTAACGGTATCACTTTTCGCAAATTTACGCTTCAAACCGAAGAACCTTATATTTCAGCAGAACATTTTGGAGTTAAGGGAGAGCAGCGTTTGGCTAATTTTCCTGTAAGCGTGAAAGATGTGAATGTTAATTTCAGGGGTGATAGAGCGATGTTGAATTTTGGCATTCGTGTAGGTTTACAGAAAGATAAATTTTCTGCCGAAGGAGGATTTAGCATTTATGCCAAAAGAGAAAAAGCGGCTTGGCGATATGACACTTTTGATGTCAACGATTTAGCCTTGAACAATGTAGATGTAACGGTGGCTACAGTATCAGGAAGGCTCAAACTAATGAAAGATGACCCATTTTATGGCAACGGTTTTAGGGCGATGTTGGCGGTAGAGATTGAAAATCCTGCCATTAAGGTAGATGCCAATGCCGTATTCGGAAATAAAGATTTTCGTTATTGGGGCTTTGATGCGGCTGTTGATGGGCTAAATATTCCAGCTTCGTTTGTGAATATCACGGGCTTTGTGGGGGGGGCTTACTATCATATGCGTCCGAAAGATGGCACAATGGCAAACAAGGATAAGGATGACAATATATCGGGAATAAAAAGAGCTTTTGAGCTTATTCCAGATGCGTCGGTGGAATTGGAGTTAAAAGCTGGTGTATTAGGAGCTTTTCAGAGCAAAAATGTAGCTTCTTTTATGGCTATTTTAAGTCTTCAAACCAATAAAAACGGGGGGCTTTCCCGTGTTGGTATTGATGGGGAGGCTACCATAATGTATGCTTTACAGGACAAATTGGACAATCCTTTTGAATCTCTGCAAGAAGGATTTTCTTCGCAGGTTAATCAGTTAGTAGATATGAAAAAACTCAAAGAAGGCGACAAACTAGAAAATTTCCTTTCGATGGATAACAGTAGTACTTCTTCACAAGTGGATATTTCTTTGGATAAAAATGGAAAAGCAAAGCAAGCTCCTATTTATGCTACAATGGCAATGAACTATGATTTTAGCCAAAAAGCGTTTCACGCCAATATGCAGGCGTATATAAACGTCGCGGGAGGGATTATCAAAGGCACGGGCGACAACGGACTGGCAGGAAGAGCTGTGATTCATATCGACCCCAAAGATTGGTACATTCATATAGGTACTTCGCGTGAGATGATAGGTTTGCAAGTAGGTTTCGGTAACTTAAGTGTAAATGCAAAAAGTTACTTTATGATAGGAACGAAAATTTATGAAACGCCTCAACCGCCTGCCAAAGTAGCTGAAATTTTAGGAATGAAAGCAAGTAACTTAGGGTATATGCAAAGCCTCAATCAGGTTAAGGAAGGAAAAGGGTTTGCCTTTGGTTCGCACCTGAATTTTGACACGGGTAACATCAATGCAGGGTTTATCTATGCACAATTTGCTGCGGGCTTGGGTGCTGATATAATGCTGAAAAATTATGGCAACGCTCATTGTAAAAACCGCAGTGGAGAACTCGGAATCAATGGTTGGTATGCCAACGGGCAAACGTATGTATATCTTCAAGGAGAGTTGGGAATACGAGTGCGTTTATTTTTCGTTCGTAAAAATATTCCTATTCTTAAAGCAGGCGTTGCCGCTATTTTGCAAGGTTCAGGACCCAATCCTTTTTGGGCAAGGGGCTATCTTGGAGGCTATTACAACGTATTGGGCGGATTGGTAAAAGGGCGTTTCCGACTCAAAATGGAATTTGGTGAGCAATGCGAACTGGCACAAGAACAAGTATTGGGCGGAATGAAAATCATTTCCGACGTGTCTCCTTCAGATAAAAGTACCAATGTAGATGTGTTCATTGCTCCTCAGGTAAGTTTTAATCTTGAAGTAGAAAAACCCATTGTTATTCCCGAAGATGATGGCGACCATACGTATGTTGTAAAGTTAGAAAAATTGGAAATGACCGATGAAAAAGGTAGTAAAATCAGCGGAAAATTGGAGTTTGGAAAATCTTCTGACGTAGTGAATTTTATACCTACGGAGACGCTTTCTTCCAATACAAAATATACAATCACCACTGAGGTGAGTTTTCAGGAATTAAAGGGGAACTCCTATCAAACAGTAATGGTAGATGGCAAAAAAGCCACAGAAACAGAAGAGCGAACTTTTGTTACAGGAGTAGCCCCTGAATATATTCCCAACGGAAACATTCAATATGCGTACCCTGTGCTTGACCAAAAAAACTATTTTGTTGATGAAACCAAAAATGCGTTTATACAGCTCAAACAAGGTCAGGCGTATTTGTTCGAGTCCGATAATTGGGAAACACAGTTGCATTTGATTTCAAACAACGGAAATAAACTAACAGCCCAGCCGAGTTATGATGCTGCTAAAAATGCAATTACGTACGTAATGCCAAAACTCAATACGGGGGAAAAATATACCCTTTCGATAGTAAGTTACAGCAAAAATAACACGAAAAACAACAAAAAAGACATTTCTGAAAAAGTAACAAAGCAAGTTGAAGGAGGATACGATAATTCGGAAGAGGAAACTTCCGCCATTGTTAAAAACACTAAGGCACAAGCCTCTGTCAAGGAAGGGAATTTTGAGCGATTGACTTACACTTTCAAAACCAGTAAATATAAATCGCTCAAACAGAAGATGAATGCTTTTAAAACAGAGCGAAAACTTTGGGATAAAATTTCTTCGGACGTAGTAACGTTGTTTAACAATATGAATACAGACGAATCTTTTGAAGTTATTGAACTTTTAGGAACGGCATACACCGATGGAAAGCCTTTGTTTTATACCGAAGCAATATTAGATGATACTTACGATGCGGTGTTTAAAAAATATTTATATACAAATCCACAAGTTATCAGTATCTTAAAAAGAGGTTCATCGAATGAAAAAATAGGTTTTCCTCCTAAAGAGGCAATCTCTGTGGTGAGTTCGTATGCGGAAAATTTGCAAAATAATTCACAGGGTTCCGTACTTAAACGTCTTTTTCCGTATCGTTACGACGTACTGATATATTACAGAAACGACTGGATTGAGTTGAGCAGACATATTTCGGATAAATTGACAAGAGGCATATTAAATCCTGCTTGGGAGACTGAATTTATGGAACGAAACTTCCCTGCAATTCCCGAGAAAAAATATAAGGCAATTTTAAGATATCGCCTACCTAATGGAGAAGTTACATCGGAAGTGCCGTACTACTACCAATTTTGATGTATAAAGAAGCAAAGTCCACTACTTGATTAATACTGATTAATACAGTAATGGACTTTTTGTATTCTAAAGTTTACATTGTAGTGCAACTCTCAAAGAAGAACTCATCGGATTATTTGTTTTTGCTGTTGAAAAAAGGTATGAAAAATCAATTTGCCACGATTGTATGCGAAACCCTGTACCTAAGGTCAGATACTTTCTGTCTCCTTTGTTTTTGTGCTGATTGAAATAACCTGTTCGTAAAAATAAAGTTTCATTATAGGCGTATTCAAAACCTAACGACCAAGAAATTTCCTGTAATTCCTCCGAAAAACCATCAGGGGCATCACCAAATGATTGGAAAATACCTTGTAAAAAATCAACATTTGGGTTTTTCCCCGCTACGATTTCAGTAGGTTCAGTAGGCTCTTGAATGCCATTGCTATTAGTATCATTAAAACCATACTTGGCTGGTGAAGGGACGAGTAATTTATTGATTTCTAAAAGAAACTGAAAATGATTGTAACTATTAGTTTGTAGGTTGTACCCCGTACCTAATTTAAGATTGGTAGGTAAGAAAAAAGACTGTCCTAATTTTTCATATTGCACTTTACTACCAATGTTTGAAATTTGGAATCCCCAAGTATATTTTCCGAAATAATTCCCTATTAGATGCTCCTTGGAAGAATAAAATCCGCAGATGTCAAAAGCAACCCCTCTGGCTACATTGCTTTCTTCTATAGGGAGCCTTAAATTTGAGTTCAAATAACGAGTAGTAATACCCATTGCGTAGCGAGCACTTAACTGCAAACTATAGGAAATGTCAAAAGCAAATTCAGAGGGACGAAAATCTCCCAGAATGTAAATGTCTTTATCAAAACCGCGAGTAAGTGTTACATTTCCTATATTGAAATAATTGAAGCTTCCAGCCCAAGCTCCTCGCTTTGTTTTCTTGTAATATACAAGATTTCCTATGAAAATATCTTGTACTGCCCGATTTAGATAGGGAGCATACGCCATTGCAAAGGCAGATTTTTCCTTTGCAAAAATATATTTGGAAGCATTCCAATGTTGAGAAAAAACGTCTGGTGTTGAGGCTACTCCCAAGTCTCCCTTACCACAAGCTATGGCATCAGTACCTAGTAATAAGAAAGGAAATGCAGTTGAAATAGGGCGTTTCTCTTGTGGAAAAACATAACAAACACCAATCATAAACACAAGTACTGAAAGGAAAGACTTCATAACTATCTTATTTTTGGGAATGTAATATTAATGATGTCCTCATATCTCTAGGAAAGCATTTTGAAAAAACTTTCTGCAAATATAGTTTTTTTCAGTTAAAAGTTAATTATAATATAAATAATTAAACTGATGACTTACGATGGGATTACTTGCGTTTAGTATTAATCGTTCAAGCAATGGGATGATTCAAATTTTTATATTAGGTCAATATTATAATTCTAACTAAATCAAAGCCATATCAATAATTTCATCTAATTTCTTGTCTGGTAACGAATTGAGATAAGCCATCGTAGAATTAATGTCTTTTTGTCCTAATGCTTGTCTGATAATATCTACTGATACATTTTTAAACTTTAAAGCTGTAGCAAAAGAATGTCTAGCACAGTAATAGGTTATATGTTTATTAATTCCTAAATTTTGGATAATGACCTTTAAACTTGGATTGATATATTTGTTCAAATATTTGTGAGA
This sequence comes from Capnocytophaga stomatis, assembly GCF_002302635.1. Classification (NCBI taxonomy): domain Bacteria; kingdom Pseudomonadati; phylum Bacteroidota; class Flavobacteriia; order Flavobacteriales; family Flavobacteriaceae; genus Capnocytophaga; species Capnocytophaga stomatis. The sequence goes on along the minus strand of NZ_CP022387.1, from coordinate 1,698,077 downwards.
TTTATTTTTCAAATAAGTAATATCTGCATTATTATTCTGCACGATATTGAAAAGATATTCGGAGGAATCATCCGATAGGTATTTTTTCATAATATCTTTGTTGTATCCAGCTAATTTAAAGGTCACGGGCACATTTGTTTTGGTTCTGATAAAAGTCAAATTTTCGCTCGATAATGCATTTTTCTTTAGCTTTAATAAATCTATAAAGTTAATTCCTCTTGAGTAGTAGCTAAATAAAAACATATCTTTTGCAAAAGCTTCTCGATTATCTTTAGGTACATAATTCTTCAAAGCCTGAATTTCATCTTCATCTAAAAACTCTTTTTTAGCATCGGTTTTTATTTTTGAAATCTTGTAATCCTTAAAGGGATATTGTGATTCTTTAATGATTTTTGAAGTAATGGCTTGATTAAAAATGTAGCGCATCGTTCGCATCCTGATAGCTATCGTTGTTGGTGAATTACCTTTTTCATAGCAATAGAATTCATATTTTTTCAATGATAAAAAAGTTATCTCATTAAATCCGATTTCTTTCTTGTTAAAAAATTTTTGTAGTGAATTTAGAGTATCTTTTTCAATTCTTGCTGAACCTATCTTACCTGAAACTTTTTGGTTGTTTATACTTTGTAATAAATACTCTGTGAAGGAGGCAGTCTTATTTTTTCCTTTGTATTTTTTTATGCTTTCTATAAGGTCAGGTAAGGAATAGGGAATATTTCTATCTTCAAAGTCTTCAATAATATCCTGAATAATCTTTTTATATTTTTCAATAAAGGTATTGAGTTTTTTGTGCTCAGGGTGGTTTTTCTTTACTCTCTCTGTTTCATAGCTCCATTGTTCTTCCTTACAAGATTTCCTGATGGATAAACTTGTGTTTTTTCTGTCTTTTATAAACGTAATGATGATACTTCTTTCACCATTTACTTTTGGGTTGTTTTTAAGTGTGAATTGAAAAGTGGTCATAACTTTTGACGAACATTTGACGAACATTAATGTCGTAAAAGTAACATAAAATAAGATAATAACAAAATTATTTTAGTGGCAATATGTTGATTTATAGTATAAATATAATAAAAATGGAATTAAATAAACTACAATAAACAATAAAAAATATGTCTCATAATCAGGTGGTCGCTGGTTCGAGCCCAGCTGGGACCACAAAGAAAATCAAGGCTTTACAGAAATGTGAAGCCTTTTTTGTTTTTCTGTGTGAAACATATGTGAAACATTTGATACATTTGCATTATGGTAAAAGAAAGTAACTTACATAACCCTTTAGATTTTTTTGTATCTATATCCGATGCAAATGCGTTTAAAAATTTCCTAGTAGAATTTATTGAGTATGGTGGGACTCCCTATTCTTTTGTAAATCCTACCACTGTGCGAATTCCCTGTCTGGAAGACTATGGGGAGTGGATAGACCGAGATTTCCATATCAGTTATTTTATTGGAAACAAATTAGATGAAGAATTTACAAGAAGTAAAAATCTCATTCAGACTTACACGTTAGAAAACACAACCGAAAATGCTGTTAAATATTTAAAAATCCAATTTTCTATTATTCAAACAATAGTTGACAAGAGAACTTCTTTCCTTATTGAGTATCCTGATATTTTTAAATTTTTAAAAGCGTTAGCAGACCATATAGTATTCTTGCTACATAGTTTGGATACAACCAACATTCAGCTAGATTATGAAAAATTTTTAAAAGCTTATGAGCGAAGTAATCGTACAATTATAACACAAGAAGAACAGGATGATTTAATTATGTTGGTTCTGGGTTATATGAAAGGACAAAATCAAGCGAGAGAAATAATACTCTCAGAAGCTGATTTTAATTTATTAATTCAATATACTATACACTTGGTTAAAAAAGGGGAAATTCCTGAAATTGAAACCCAACTTTCTCCCAATATCCATCAAAGGTTACTCGCTTTTTCTTTTTGGGTACTCCACAAGGAACTTTATACTACAACACGCATAAAACCTCATTTTATTTCTTTTTTAAAGAATATTTTTTCAAATTTTGAGAATGTAAGTGAAGAATCTATTCGAGGTTTTTGGGGAACAAAAACTCAAATAAAAAAAGATGATTTTTTACCCGAAATCATTAAAAAACACCTATCATAGACATAATTATTTTGTCAACACAACTTCTACATCATTTTTTATGCAACTTCTACAAAAATTCCCTTGTTTCTACAAGGGAATAATTTTTTCTATATAACTTCTAATCAAATCTTTGCATTGTTAATATAACCCTCTAAATTTTATGAGCTCAAGAGGGCTTAAAAGATAAAAATATGAATTATAAAAAAGAAATTTTGAGTTTAAATGAAGCTGTCGAATATCTTAATGTCAGTAAATCATTGTTGTATAAGCTAACGTCTGATAGAAAAATAAGCTTCAGCAAACCCAATGGGGGTAAAATTTACTTTAAAAAAAGTGAATTAGATGCTTGGATGCTTTCCAATGAATGTAAAAGCAGAAAAGAATTAGAAGAAAATTTAAAGAAAAAAATTAAAGAAGATGGTGGAAGAAAAAAATGATGGCTACACCAACTGTATGGTTACTCCCCTTACAATCTAGTGAAGGAGTGTTCTTTCAATTAGAAATTTTAAATATTCAGAAGTACACAACAAGATAAAAAATAATATTAGTATAGTTATTATCCACAAAAAAGTTATAGTCCTTTTCTTTTTGTTATAAAACATTAAATCTTTATTGAACTCTTCATCTTTATTTAATATTTTATTTATATCATTCTCATTAAGAATATCTTGAAATCTAATTTTAATTAAATTATATTTTTGTTTTACTCTATTAATGTCTGACTGTAGAATTATTAATGAGAATAACATAAAAAGTATTGATAATAATAAAATGCCTATTCCGAAAAATGTTGCCTCTTTGTTGATAACATTTGATATATCTGCTTTGTTAAAAATTCTTATTGCAAAAACGCCAATATAAAAACTGACAAAAGCAAATACAGACTTCTGAAAATTACTTAAAAATAGATCTAAAGAAGTATTTATTTTATTAGTGATTTGATCAACCTGTTCATATATTTTATTTCTAGAGTCTATATACTTTGTCAAATTACCCTTTATATATAGTTGGTTAGCTGATATTATAGAGGGGAAAACTCTATTGTCTAAAGATATATCGTTATCTTTGAGATAGAACGCTATTATATTTCTAGCAATTCCTAATTTATCCTCTACTTTATCCTTCTCTGAGTAAACCCAGTTATAAATTTTTTTATATTCTTCAAGGTTACTTACATTTAACATTGAAAAATCTAAATTAAAATCGTGAACTTTATGTCCCTTCAATTTTAATATAACATTATTGTCTTTTATTTCTGAAGTGTCAAATAAAAAAATAAGCAGATAAATAAAGTACAGCTTATTAATTATTTGACACAGAATATCTTCACCATTTTGTTCACAAGTACAGAAGTTTTCAGGAGCAAATCTGAATTCAGAATAATTATAAAAGAGACACTGAATACTAATAATTTTATTTTCTAAATCTTCTATGTTAGAATTGTATCCAATGATGTTAGTTTTTAAAGATATATTACTATACTGACTTGTAATTAATATAGGTTTTTCTCTTTTTTGAAAATATGATAAAATATCATACAAAGACATTTTATTTAATGTGTCTTCAAAGAGTTTTTGATTGAATATTATAGTGTTTTTTAGTGATTTAAAGATTTTTATGGTTAACTTGACATTCGTGAGATCGTCATAATAGTTATAATATTCAATTGGTAAATCTTCGAAAGTTTTTTGGGATATTGTGTAGGAGATTTCTTCGATTTCTAAGTTCCAATCATATCCTAATTTTTTGAAATAACTATTGATCTTATTATACAAAGACCTATTTAGTTGCCTAGTACTATCTGTTATGCCAACATAAGCTATGTATTCATATTGGGTAAAATTATCAATATGACTTAAAATTTTATTAGTTTTAAATAATTGAATGAGAGTATTAATCATTTTGCTTCCATCAAATCTTCAAGTTTATCAAACCCTTCAGAAGATAATATTTGCACATATTTATTGCCTTCCGAATCTTTATATGTTTTAATAATATTTTTTAAATTATCAACATAATCATCTATACTTAGAAATAAGTTATTAGCAAGCTTAATTTTATGTTTGATTTTTTTATTTATCTTTTTTTTGACAATAGAAAATTGAGTGTCAAATCCTTTTTTTGAAGGAAGTTCAGTTAACTTTTTAGCTATTGCTTCTTTTGGAAAATCTGTGTTTACTGAGTCGTAATTGTTAATTACATTTGAAATAAAATCAGAATAATTTAGAACGTTATTATTTTTAAAATATCCAATTATGGAATTTCTCAATATAGTATAGTCAGCGTAAAATTTGTTTTTTAACGGATTAAGAGCCTTATCTATTTCATTTAAAGATTTCTCTGTATTTTCATCATCCGTATATTGTTGCTCTAACTCAAGAAAATCATACCACCAATATTTACTATTGTTTTTATCAAATACTAAACTTTCATAAATTTCTCCAGATTGATCAAAAACTATAAGTATAGCTTTAAAAATTTTTTTTCTTATATTCAAACCTCTTACTATCTCAAAATTTGATTCATTTAAAATTTCATCATGCTCAACCTTACAAATAATTATTTGTTTGCTTTCGTTTATATTAAAATTTAAGTGTAAAAGACTCCCTTTTTGAATTTCAATAGACATATTTTTATTTTTCATAAAATTTTGAGCATCTATTTCTTTTTGAAGGAGTCTTTGTGCATTTAATTCAACTACCTTTTCGATTTCAGAATCGTTATTCAATATTTTGTATAGTGAAGTTTTAATTTCTGTATTGCCATTGCTAAACTTATAAATTCTCCTATTAGGATTATTAATGATTTCATCTAGCAACTCATTAATATAATCTTCTAAATTTTGATTATTTAGCTCTAAGTCAACAGTAGTAACACTACTGTTTTTTATATCAATATGATGAAGGAAGTGACTAACTATTTTCATAAAACTATTTTTTCAATTTTTTAATTTCTTTATCAAAATCAGAGATTATTTTTTGGGTTTTGTTAAACTCCTCATATTCTGCAATAGCTTTTCTGTCGGCTTGAACTTTGGAAATTTTACCCTTTCCTTCCAAAATTTTATATTCATTAAAGCTCAAAAACCTATTTACACTCTCGGCTAATTGCTCCATCGTAAATGTGTTTTTTCTTTCTATAAGTCCTTCAATATAATCAAAGTAGCCTGTAACAGTTCTTTCTAATTGCTGAATTTCTTTTTCTTGAAGATAATTTTTAGCAATAACTACATCTTGTTTTAAAATTCTGCCGTCAGGAGCATTTTTCCAAGTACTTAAACCCATATTCTCTTTGGTCTTATCTGCTTGAGAATATATAATCTCTGGGGCTGTTTTCCCTGTAATGGCGTAGTGAAATTTATTCTGAACCATTGCATAAAAATTCTTCGTGATTTCGGAATTGGAGTCGTAATCAATACTACATTCTGCAAAAATATCCGTAACTTGTTGATAAATCCTTCTTTCACTGGCTCTTATGGAACGAATTCTTTGTAAAAGCTCTCTAAAGTAATCTTTGCCGAAAACCTTTTGTCCTTGTTTTAATCTTTCATCATCTAAAACAAAGCCTTTAACAATATATTCTTTCAAAGTGTTGGTTGCCCATATCCTAAATTGTGTCGCTTTTGATGAATTAACCCTATAACCTACAGATATTATGGCATCTAGGTTATAAAATTTGGTATTGTACTTTTTTCCGTCATTTGCAGTATGTTCCAAAATGGAACTAACTGAATTTTCCTCTAGTTCTCCACTTTCGAAGATGTTATTCAAATGTTTGGTAATAGCGGGTCTTTGCACTCCAAAAAGTTCTGCAATAGCTTTTTGTGTAAGCCATAAAGTTTCATTCTGAAGCAAAACATCTAGTCTCACATCTCCATTAGGGGTGGTATAAAGGATTATATTTTGGGTATTTTCCATATTGTGAACAATTTCCTCTCTTAAGATACAAAATTATAAAAATTCCTATAAAATTTAATTTTTGCTCAATAAACGTAAGTCCATCCCAACTTTGTAAGCCCACCCCACTTGTCTTGGAAATCAAAAGTCCCCCCTACCTTGTTCTGTAGTTATTTTTTCGTGGAGGAATTTTCAATCCTTTAAATGGTCGCAATCAATTGATTTTATGAGCTATGGTTGGTTGTTTAAAGAACATATTTATATCAGAACTACACTAATTTTTGGCTTTTAGAATTAATAAAGAACAAATTTGTATTAAAATATTAAAAGAAAAATTTAGTATTGAGTACATAATAAAGGAGTTTTACAAGAGAGGAGTAAAAGTTTCTTTAAATGGCTATTTTGGGGAAGAAATAGTAGCTTTGCCAAAGAATGGTGATTATGTTGATTTATTAGGGATAAATATTTGTTGTATCAATGGTTCACAAAATGAATTTGGAATTAATATTTGCAATCTAAAGGAAGAAAATATATACTTGTATATTACTTTCGAATTACAAAATTCTAATATGATTTCTTTTTGGCATACTTTCTTAGATATAATAATTTCCTATAATTTTGTTCTTGAGGTAAAATCAGGAAATATTACTTATTCTAATCATCAATTACATCTATTAAGAAAAGATTTTGAAATGTTACAGGATATATGAAAAATATTACTTAATTACCTAAAAATTTATACTTATTCAACACGTTCTTTGACATATTAACTTTTCTCGGGCATCGGCTATGTACAAGTGCCACGCCTACTCGATACGAGAATCAAAGTCAAATTTGACGGGATAAAAATCAACTCTGAAAGACAGCTATTTGAAGGAAAACTCATTACTATCTATGAAGTAAATGAAAAGCTATTTACATCAAGACATATATTAAAAGATTCTACAAAAGGGGGATTGATTTTTGCTGTTGGAAAATATTCTTATACAAAATAATAATATGCTGCCCTCATTGTAGGTTGCTACTTCTTCAAAAAAAGCTATTGGTTTTTGGCTGGTGCTTTGAATTATAATGTGCGTGGTTTAGAGTTTCCGAAGTTACAAAAAATGTTTCACATATGTTTCACACAGAAAAACAAAAAAAGGCTTCACATTTCTGTAAAGCCTTGATTTTCTTTGCTCCCCCTACTGGACTTGAACCAGTGACCCTCTGATTAACAGTCAGATGCTCTAACCAACTGAGCTAAGGAGGAATATTTTCTTCTGTTTTGCGATTGCAAAGGTACTATATTTTTTTATTCTGACAATAGTTTCAGATAAAATTTTAGTGTTAAAAAAAGTTAAATGAAATAATTTACTGATTATCAGATATAAAAATACGTCTTTTTTGGAGCCATATTTAGCTTGGAAACACAATTTCCAAAAATTCATACGTGGCTCCGCTGTTTTTTTTAACAAAGTCAGCATTGATTTTGCCAATTTCCGCTCGTTTATCAGGGTTTTGAATAAGTAAACTCAGTTTTTCTTCCAGCTCTTTTTCGGTTGAAACAGAAATCACGCCTCCCCTTTCCACCAATTCTTTGGCTTCAGCAAACTTGTCATAATTTTTGCCAATCATCACAGGAATTCCGAAAACAGCCGGTTCCAACACGTTGTGAAGCCCACTATTGCCCATTCCTCCGCCCACATAAGCAATGTCGGCATAGCTGTACACTTTCGTTAAAATCCCGATTGTATCCAAAATCAAAACATCGTATTCCGATAGGTTTTTCCCTTCTTTTTCAGAAAAAAATACGGTTTTCAAAGCAATTTTTCGTCGAAAACTGTCGATTTTCTCAGGTTTTATATCGTGAGGAGCAATCACATATTTTACATTTTTGTTATCGGAATAGTTAATGGCTTTCAGGTAGATTTCCTCGTCGCTTTCCCACGAGCTTCCAAAAACCACGCAAAGCGAATTTCCTTTGAACGCTTCCATAAAATCCAAAGAATTATCTCGTTTCAAAATTTCCGAAACTCGGTCAAAACGCGTATCGCCACTCACCGTTATATTCTCAAAACCAATGGATTGAAGCAATTTTTTAGATTTTTCATTCTGAACAAAAAAATGATGGAACGCACGCAAACAATCTCGCATCATTGCTCCATAAGGTTTGAAAAAAATCTGATTTTCGCGAAAAATCCCAGACAACAAATAGGTTTTTATCCCTCTATTTTTCAGCTCATTAAGATAATGATACCAAAATTCATATTTTACAAAAATTGCCATTTCGGGCTGAACAATTTCCAAAAATTTACGGGCATTTTTCGGTGTATCCAAAGGCAGGTAAACAACCAAATCGGCATCGGGGCTATTCTTGCGAATCTCGTATCCCGAAGGCGAAAAAAATGTAACAAGAATCTTTTTCCCTCTGTTTTTCAAAGCTTTAATCACAGGAAGACCTTGTTCAAACTCACCCAACGAAGCTGTGTGTACCCAAACGTATCGCTCTCCTTTCTGGATATTTTCTTGCAAATAAGGAAATACGTTTTTGCGTCCTTCAACAAAAAGTTTGAGTTTTTTATTGAATAAAGCTATGATTTTCAGTACAAAACCAACCACATAAATGGATAGCGTATAAAGCGTTTTCATCCGGAAATTATTTTTTGCGAAAATACACTATTTATTCAAATTACTTCCTTATTTTTGTGGGATATTTTTATGACAGAATTAAAAAAACCGTGAAAACAAAAGTGTGCGGTTTAAAATAATAATTTACGTATGAAAAAAATACAAATGGTTGACTTAAACGGTCAATATCAGCAAATTAAAGAACAAATACACTCTTCCTTCAATGAGATTTTGGACAGCACGGCTTTCATTAACGGACCGCAAGTTCACGCCTTTCAAAAAGAATTGGAAGATTATTTAGGCGTTAAGCACGTCATTCCGTGTGCAAACGGAACCGATGCTTTGCAAATCGCAATGATGGGACTCGGATTAAAACCTGGTGATGAGGTTATTACCGCCGATTTTACTTTTGCTGCCACTGTAGAAGTTATTGCTCTTCTGAATCTTACACCTGTTTTGGTTGATGTTTACGATGATACTTTCAATATCAACATCGAAGCCATAAAAAAAGCTATTACTCCAAAAACAAAAGCAATTGTTCCAGTGCACCTATTCGGACAACCTGCTGATATGGAATCTATTATGGAAATAGCGAAAGAACATAACTTGTTTGTAATTGAAGATAACGCGCAAGCCATTGGAGCTGATTTCACGTGGTCAGACGGACGAAAACAAAAAGTAGGAACTATCGGACACGTGGGAGCGACTTCTTTCTTTCCTTCCAAAAATTTAGGTTGTTATGGCGATGGAGGGGCGATTTTCACCAATGACGATGCTCTTGCTCACACTATCAGAGGAATCGTAAACCACGGAATGTATGTACGTTATCATCACGATGTTGTGGGTGTAAATTCCCGTTTGGACTCTCTGCAAGCTGCAGTACTTCGTGCTAAACTTCCGCATTTGGACACTTACAACAAAAAACGTCAAGAAGCAGCCAAAAAATATACAGATGCCCTGAAAAACAATCCGAACATTATAACTCCTTTTACAGCAAAAGGTTACGACCACGTTTATCATCAATACACTTTGCGAATCACTAACGGAAAACGTGATGAATTGGTAAAAGTTTTGTCCGAAAATGATATTCCTTTTGGAATTTATTACCCAATTCCGTTGCATTTGCAAAAAGCCTATGCGAGCGAACGATACAACGAAGAAGACTTCTTGATTACCAACCAATTGGCAAACGAAGTCATTTCTCTTCCGATGCATACCGAGTTAGATAACGAACAAATAACATTTATTACCAATTTGATAAACAATACTTTAAAATAATATGACAAATGCTAAAATGCCTTGGCAAGAACGCCCCGAAGGATGCAAAGATGTTATGTGGCGATACAGCGAAAATCCTATCATTAATCGTTACGACATCCCCACTTCAAATAGTATTTTCAACAGTGCCGTTGTTCCTTTTGGCGATGGATTTGCAGGAGTTTTCCGCTGTGATAACAAAGCCGTGCAAATGAATATTTTTGCAGGTTTCAGTAAAGACGGAATCAACTGGAAAATTAACCACGAACCCATCGTAATGAAAGCCGGAAACACCCAAATGATTGATTCCGATTACAAATACGACCCCCGCGTTACGTGGATTGAAGACCGCTATTGGGTAACTTGGTGCAACGGCTACCACGGACCAACCATCGGGATTGCTTACACCTATGATTTCAAGGAGTTTTTCCAATGCGAAAATGCTTTTTTGCCTTTCAACCGAAACGGAGTTCTTTTCCCTGAAAAAATCAACGGAAAATACGCAATGCTTTCACGCCCAAGCGATAACGGACATACGCCTTTTGGGGACATCTACCTCAGCTACAGCCCTGATATGAAGTACTGGGGCGAGCATCGTTGTGTAATGAAAGTAGCTCCGTTTATGGAGAGTGCTTGGCAATGTACCAAAATCGGGGCGGGAGCTGTGCCTATCAAAACCGATGAAGGTTGGCTAATGTTCTATCACGGGGTAATTAACACCTGCAACGGATTTCGTTACTCAATGGGAGCTGCGATTCTGGATTTGAACGACCCAAGCCAAGTAAAATATCGTACGCAACCTTATTTGTTGGCTCCCGCGGAAATTTACGAACTCACAGGCGACGTTCCTAATGTGGTTTTCCCTTGTGCCGCATTACATTCCATTGAAGATGATAAAGTAGCGGTTTATTACGGAGCTGCCGATACGGTAGTAGGGGTAGCTTTTGGGCATATCTCAGAAATTATTAAATTCACGAAAGAAAACAGTTTATAATACTAAGTATAACATAAAAAAGCCAACTTAAAAGTTGGCTTTTTTTATTATGTGTTTAACTTGAAATTAATTGGATAAGAGAATGTTACTGATGTTGGTTTTCCACGTTGTTTACCTGGAATAAGTTTAGGTAACTTCTCTATAATTCTGCGTGCTTCCGCTTCTAACATTTTGTCTGGTCCACGAACACCTATGATTGTTATACTTCCATCTTTATTAATACGGAAGTGAACATTCACCCTTCCTTGGATTCCCATCTCTGCGGCTGCTTGCGGATAACTGAAGTTCTTTTGTACGTGTTTGTCCAAATTCTGTTTGAAACAGTCAAACTGTTTGTCTTTTGGTACGTCTTTACAACTTTCGAACATAGGCTTATCCTCGATAATTGTAAAAGGAACGTCAACCTCTTCTGGTTCTTCAACAACTTCTTGAATTTGAGACACTTCAATAACCTCATCTTTCTTAACCTCAGTATCTTGGATGATAGTTTCTTCTATTTCTTTCTCATTTTCAACAATTTCTACCTCTTGAACTACTGCCGGCGGAGGTGGCGGAGGTGGCGGAGGAGTAACATTTTCCAATACAATCTCCTCTTGTTCTTCATCAAGTAACTTATCGACGTCTGTTTTTCGGTCGTCGAAAACTTGCCTGTCGTACGATTTCAACTCAAATCCTGCATAAGATAAGGCTGAAACCAAAGCAAATCCGATAGCAAAAAATAACCCACTATTTTTGGTTAAATCTGCTTTTGGGCTCTTTTTAGGTTGCATAACTTAAATCTTTTTTAAAAGGTTATTAAACATTTCTTTAACATTAATTAAAAGCTTTTTTATTAATGATTGTCACAAACAATAAAGCAACAATTGTGCCAAAAGAGTTGAAAAAAACATCATAGATTTCTCCACTTCTTGTAGTTGTTATCGTTTTTTGTAACAATTCTATACAAATTCCCAATAAAAAAGCAAACAAAGCCGAAATAATATAAATATAAGTCAATTTTTTAACACACTTACATTCATATTTTAATGTTAAAAAAAACAAAACCGTAAATACAAAATAAAAAGTAAAATGTGCTATTTTATCTATGTATGGGATACGGGGCAAATCGGGGGTGCTATCTCCCGGCATTAGGCTCAATGTTACTACAATGATGAACCATATTACCAGTAAGATTGTAAATTTACGTTTCTTAAGCACCTATCAACTCTGTGTATTCCTCGGCAGAAAGCAATGCGTCCATCTCAGAAGCATCACTGAATTTGATTTTAATCATCCAACCTTCGCCATATGGGTCTGAATTCACTTTTTCAGGCTCTTGCTCCAATGCGTCGTTAAACGAAACGATTTCTCCGCTTAAAGGCAAGAACAAATCCGAAACTGTTTTTACAGCCTCAACAGTTCCGAAAACTTCCTCTCTGTCAAGAACTTCTCCTTCTGTTTCAACCTCAACGTAAACGATGTCGCCCAATTCTTTTTGAGCAAAATCAGTAATCCCCACTACTGCAAGATCACCCTCAATGCGAACCCATTCGTGGTCCTTTGTGTACTTTAATTCCGATGGTATATTCATAACTTTTTTGATTTTTTAAATAGATTCCAAAAGTATGATTTTTTTTTGAAAGAACAAAATTATTATTCTTCTAAATTTTTAATAATTAAATTTTCGGCGGAAGACAGAAAAACTTTGGAAAAAACAGGTTTTGAACAAAAAACTCAAGGCTCGGAATCAAATCCCGAGCCTTGAGTTTTTCTTTTGATAAATATCATCTTAACTATCTGAATAGCGTGAAGTTTCCTATAAATTCACGTTCATCGCCATCTCCATTTAGTTTGACTAAGTACCAGTAATCTCCCGTAGGCAAATCACGAGTATTGTATTTTCCGTCCCAAGATTCATCCTGACGTAAAGTGGCTATCAATCTACCATATCTGTCGTAAATTATAACCTCAATGTTCGGATAACTTCTGGTGTTTTCAGGTTTCCAACGGTCATTATTTCCATCGTTATTCGGTGTGAAATAATTCGGTATGTGAATATCAACAAATTCTTTTTCGATAGTAATGGTTTGCGAACAACCTAAGTCATCAATTACCATTACTTCAATTTGCTTGATTATGCGTCCGTTAGCGTCAACACGTCCTGGGTCGGTTGATGAAATGTAATACTCATCGCTGCTGCTCATTCTTCCGTTGAAGTAATAAGTGTACGGTGCTTTTCCTCCGTTTGCCTGTACTTTGATTTGATTCATTTTTCTTGGGTCAGACTTATCTTGCAATGTCAATGGATCAAAATCTTGTACATCGAAGTACTCACTTAACGGAATCGTATAGCTACAAGTATTATGGAAAATAGTTATAAACTGGTCGCTTCCTGCCGGCAAGTTTCGGATAATTGCTGTGCTTCCGTTAAATTCCGTAAATCGTCTTGCATCTGCAATGTTTGTGCTATTTAACGCATAGAACGTATTGGTGTGGTTCAAAACTGCATTATCAAACACAACTTGGAGATAATTTGAAGGTATGCTCGTTGTACACTCGTACTTAACCTCAAGCTGATTTATAGGTTTAAGATTTGGTGCAGCTCCTACCGTTATGGTTTCGGTTTTTGTACAAACTCCGCCTAAATCTACATAAGTCAGTACATAAGCACCAGGTGCCAAGCCTCCTTTAGTAACAACTTGCCCCGCAGCTATTCCGTTTGCAACATCAACTTGTTGTCCTTGCGGATTTGTAAGTACATAACTATATGTCGGTTTGCCTCCTTTGATTTCAAAACGAATTTGACCATCGTTATCTCCATAACAAGTTTCAGAAACAGTGCTTGCTTCTAAGTACAGAGGATCCGGATTAACAAATCTAAATCTTTCCGTAACAATACATCCAAGAACGTTGTCTCTTACAACCACTGTGTAACTTCCTGCAGGCAAAGATGTAAATTTCTGAGTTGCCATATCAAAGTTTCCTTCCTGAGGAGTAATCGTGTAAGTGTAACTTGATGAACCTCCGGTAACTTGCAGAGTTATGGTTGCATCGTTTGCTCCGCTACAAGTTATTTCTGTAGTACTTGTTACCACTGATAATGGTGTATAGTTAGGCATTGTTACCGCAACCTCTCCGTTACATCCATCCGGATGAGAAACTGTGATTGTGTGTACCCCAGCCGGAACGTTATCAAAGATATTGCTTCTTTGTGGCGTTCCACCATCCAAGCTATAAGTAACTTGAGTAGCATACGTAGGATTAACCGACACAACAACTCGATTATTAAGTACATTATCGTTTGAACACTGTGGCGTTGCTTCTGCTTTTAATTGCAAATCAATTCCTGGTTCTATTTTCGGTATTACAACATAAGCTTTACATCCGCTGGCGTCTTTAACAAAGATTGCGTGATTTTCTCCTGCCGGCAAATTATTATAAACTAATTTACCTTCTACCCAATTTGCCGTATCAGAATCGCTGTTGAATGCCGTATAGTACGGAGGCGTTCCACCGGTGATGGATATAGTTGCACTTCCGTCGTTGCTACCTAAGCACGTTTCGTGTGTTACTGAAACTAAAGTTACTTCTATCTTACTTGCCGGAGCAATTACAAACTCGTGTTCAAGTGTACAACCGTTTTCATCTTGAGCAATTACAACATATGTTCCCGGTTCATACTTCTGACTTCTGATGTACTCAGCCGTTACAACTCGGTCTAAACGTGGTGAAATTGCGTATGTTATTGCTCCCGTACCACCTGTAGCTTCAACGTTGATAGTTCCGTCTTTCTCATTGAAACAAGTTTCGTTTGTGCTTGTTAATGTTGCAAAAACCAACGCAGGTGCCTCATTGATAACTATAGGGGTTGGAGTTATTTCCTCACAATCCAAGCTTGTTACTTTTATGTTATATGTTCCTGTAGCCAAGCCTCCAAACACTCCATCTGTGTTTGTAACTGGTCGTGCGAACGATGCTCCTGCAGCATTTAAGAGTTCATATTTATAATCTCCTAAACCTCCGTAAGCTTCTGCTTTAATCGTTGCAGAACTGTCACCATTACATTTCACATAAGCCAAAGATGTATCAATTTTCAGACCTAAATTCTCCACAGGGTGTATCTCAATTGTATTTGACATTTCGGATTTACAACCATTACCATCTACTGCTGTGAAGACGTAAGTTCCCGGTTTAGCCAAGTAAACTCCCGCTGTGCCGGATGGTGTGATATTTCCTACTGATGATGGATCAACAGTAAATACATAACCTGTACCTGAACCTCCTGTTGCAATTAATGTAATTTCAGCATCTTGCTTACAAGTTATATTTCTGGATATAATTGCCTCTACCCGAACCGGAGCCGGTGCATCTATTGTAACGAAATCGGAATCCTTATCACAATTCCAGCCGTCAACTACTCTCACGGCATATTCTCCTGCTCCTAATCCTGTAAATGTAGGGCTATCTTGAGCTCCTGATTCAATAATTCCGGAAGGAGTTCTTGTTAACAATATATATTTGTAATTACCACTTCCTGCATTTGGCGGCGTAACTGTCGCTGTAATGCTTGCTGATTTATCTTCAAAACAAGTCAATCTCGTTACATTTGGAACTGCAATTACGTTTATTGGGGTAGGTGCTGAGATTTCTCTATCTGCTGATTTCTCACAACCTCCTTTATCTTTTACCCAAACTTTGTAATTACCTGCATCCAAATTAACAAATGTTGAAGTAGTAGAATACGTTCCGTAAACCGGGTGAGCTGCTCCATTTTTCTCCAATCGATATTCGTAATTACCCCAGCCTCCTTGAGCTTCAGCAATTAACACTGCATCGTTGCCTTTACAAGTAAGCGGATTGGTAATTGTTGGCGTTACCACCAATGATTGCGGATTGGCTATTTGTACAATTGGCGAAGTGATTTCACAGAATGGTGTAGCATTTTGTTTAATTTTCACCACATAATCACCCGCTGAAAGTCCTCCGATAGTAGTTACTAACGGTGTACCAAATACTGTTGCGTTACCTGTACCTGTTTTAACTACGGTTGGGTTCGTTGATGTAACTGTAGCTGCTTCAATCACTTCCCAAGTAAAACTTCCTACATAATCAACTGTTTCAAGCTTAATTTCCCCGTCTGCACTTCCTGAACAAGAGATTTCTTTTCCGATTGTTGCAGAAACTTTCATTTGGTCATAAGCATTCACAACGTGAGTTACCACAGTATAACAACCTGTCTGTAGGTCAATTACTTTGAATTCATACTGACCCGCTTTTGACAAGCTGAATGTAGCCTCAGATGTACCTGCTGGCAACTGACTTGTTCCTGGCGTGATTACCGCACCCGTAACAGTTGTTTTTGCTTCAATTTGGTATCCCGTCGCTCCTGCTCCTGTTATTTTGATTTTAACTTCTTCAGGATTTGCACAAGTAAGTGCCTTTCTATCAACTGTTACGTTTGTTATTTTTGGCAATGGATTTAGAACCACAGGCGTTGCTGTTGCACTACATCCATTAGCATCTTTTACGGTAACTGTGATATTTTGGACAGCTCCCGTATCAGCAATGCTGAACTCTCCTGTAGTATTTTCGAAATTAACTCCGTCAATACTATATCGGAATGGTGCAGTTCCTCCATTAACAGTAGCTTTTATAACCGCTTGTTGAGGCACATTTGATGTAACATCACAAGCAAACTCAGTTGTTACAACAGCTGTTACAGCCAACTGTACAGGTTCATCAATGGTTATGGTTTGCTGACTCTCACAACCCCTTGCAGAAGTTACCGTTACTTGATAAACACCTGCTTTCAAATTGCTGAAAGTATGGGTTGCTGGTACGGTTGTAACGGTTTGCTCTTGCGTTGTAAATCCTGCAACCGTACTTGTTACTGAAATCTTATAATTCAACTGTGTTTGCGTGTTATCCAAGCTTATCACAAATGAACCATCACTTCCTCCGTTACAGCTTACATTCGTTTTCGTATGTGTAAACGCAACCGGGATAGTGCCCGTTAACTCAAACTTAGCGTTCACCGGTGGGCAATTTGTTACATTATCAGTGATTGTCACATTGTAAGTTCCCACCTCATTTAGGTTTGTAAATACAGGATTATTTCGTGTTACCGCTGCGCCTGATGGTGGCGTTACCACATAGGTAATATTTCCTGAATTACCACCCTGATGTGTTATTGTAACATTAGCTCCCGTATGAGGATTATTGTTACAAGTAATTTCCTTATCAATAGTAACACTCGGATTGGTAATCGGTTCGTAAAGTGTTACCGCAGTTACCGATGCGTTTTCACAGTTCCAAGTATCGGTAACTTTTACTGTATATACCCCAGCTGACAAATTACTGAACGTAGCCGAATTCGTAGCATCTCCCGATACAGGAGTACCGTAATTCACTCCGTCTTTTATCAATTGGAAAGTGTAGTTTTTACCTTCACCACCCGAAGCCGTAGCTTTAATCACTCCAGAACCTGCAACGCAGTTTTGTGTATCAACTGTTAAGTTTGCTACAATTTGCTGTGGTCTCTCTAAATTAGCATCTCCTATTAATATCTCACAACCTCCGATATCTTTGATATAAACTCGGTAGTAGGCAGGAGAAAGACCTGTAAACAATGGTGTGCTTGTCCACCCAGTTGCATTTGCATCCGGATCAATACGATATTGGTATCCTCCCCAACCTCCTTTTGCATTTATCACTTCAATAGCTCCATCATTTCCGTTACAAGTAATCTTTTTAACCTTAAGTTCCGCTTGTAAAGGTATTTCAGGCTCCGTAACTGTGAACTCATATTCTTGGTCACATTCCGGATGAGCAACCTGTTTCACTACGAAGAAGTAACTTCCCTTAGTGATTTCAAATGATATTTCTCTATTACTAGTTCTAGTTGGATTATTAAGATGTGTTCCTCGTACTTGCCATTCATAATCTCCAGTGTAGTTATCATCCTCTACAGTAAATACCACTGTTGCCCTGTCTCCCACACACTTAGGCGGTGTAATTCCTTTTAGGGTAACTACGAAAGTATTTGGTTCTTTTACCGTATGGGTTACTGAAGTCATACAACCTGTTTCAATATGACCTGCCCAGAAGGTATAGGTTCCTGGAGTGAGATTATTGAAAGTACCTACCGTTGTAGTCCAAGTACTTGGTGCTGTGGTTGGCACAGTAGCACTTTGGATGTAACGTATCTTCTGGTTGTTATTAATTGCGGTACCCGCATCTGTTGTGGTAACCAGTACATCTATATTTTCATTAACTTTACAAGAGATATTTTGAGTTATATTTATGGAAATACCCGTTAAAGCATCAAACTTGTCTATTGTTGCTGTTGGAGTTACTGTTGTACAACCATTTGCATCCCTAACCTCAACAGTTACTGTTCCTCCAGTATGGTCATTTGTAATTAACTGGGTTCCATTGACAGTTTGATCATTATACATAATAGTAAAACTATACGGAGGCGTTCCTCCCGTAACTTTTGATGGGTCAAGGGTAACCTCAGCACTTACAGGGGTGTTGCCCGAAGTACAAGCAAATTGTTTTACAGTTACAAAGTCGGCAGCAACATTCACAGCATCAGGCTGAGCTACCGTTACCGTAGTTTCTGTATGACAACCATTTGCAGAAGTTGCACGAACCGTGTAAGAAACTCCTCCTGCCAAGTTTTCAAATCCTTTTATGGTAGGATTATAAACCGGAGCAGGTGTTACGTTTGGTATAGTATAAGTAACCGTTGGAGCTCCCGTAGCAACTTCATTAATTAAGATTTTTCCGTCAGAAACGCCGTTACAAGTTGCCGAAACTGTGCTTGCCGTAAAGGCTGGATACACAGGGTCAGCTACCGTTACCGTAAAGGTAAGTGGCGGACAAGTAGCGGCACTTGCATCTTTATCCCACAACTTGATAATGTATGTTCCTGCAACAGAAACTGTATAATTATGCGTTGTTGCTGGCAAATCTTGACGTGAAACAGTAGCCGCTCCCGAAACCTCATATTGGTATGTTCCTGAACCTTCGCTGGCTTTTATTTCTATTTCAGCATTTTGTCCGCAACCTAACAATTTGGTTTGTTTTACCTCTCCTTTTATTTTGGTAAGCAAAGTAACCGCAAGACTTTCAGACTCACAGCCCGTAACCCTGTCAATAAGTTTTACTTTGTACTGCTGACCTCCTTCAAGGTTAGTAAACTTAGGATCTTTCTGCCAAGCACTCCAAGCACCTGTTCCTTTTTGGATAGCAAATTCATAATTTCTACCTGCAACAGAAGTATATTTTGCCGTAATTGATAGCGGTTCTTCACAACTATCAGGCTCTGCCGTAACGGCAGGAGCAGATTTTTCAATACCTAAAGTTACTGTTCCCAACACTTTTCTACAACCGTGCTGATCCTCTATCCTCACTTCCACGGAAATAGAATTTGCTGTTGTGTTGATTTTTGCAACAGGCACATCAACAACCGTATTATTTGAACGAATAATGTTACCCGTCGTATTAAACGCCGTACTATAAAGCTCAAAGGTATAAGTACCTCCACCACCGTGCGGATTTTTGATTTCTATAAGTCCAGGTAAAGCACAAGTAACATCACGTTTTACTTCCGGAGTTCCTTGCAATTCTGTTTGTTGGTACATTTCCGTATCAAGACTTGCCCATTTACAACCCGTTCCTTGTTCCTCAATTTCCATATAGTACGTACCTATTGGTAAATTCGAAACAGAAATTGTAACCGAGCCAGGCTTAGGAGGCATCGGACTGGTTCCTGTAAAGCCTGCTCCAGACACCACATTTCCTGTTGCTTTATCAATCACTTTCCAGTTAAACTGGTTTGCTGTTGATATGGAGTTTGCTGTTCTACTCACAACAAAATCAATAGAACCTGTATTGGCATCAAAACAGATAGGTTTTACATTTCCTACCACTTTCATTGGTGGATTATACTCTTCATAAATGTCGTGTTCATTTTGCTGTATACATCCTTGACTATCTTTTACATAGAATATATAACTTCTTCCTGGTGTAAGACCTGTAAATTGGTATTTATTCGACTGCCCCGCAACATTCGATGGAAGCCAAACAGTTGCTGTAGTAGGTTTTTCCATAGTAAATTCATATGGAGCTACGCCTCCAGAGGCTGTAACTTCTACGGTAAATCCTCCTGACGTACAAGTTCCTGCAAATTTTGTTTTCAAATCAGTTGCTACAGCCAACTCGCTTAGTGGGTATGGTACTGTATATTGTGGCAATGCTTGCAAACAAATAACATTATTAGCTGTGTTAATAACACGTAACGAAGGCGTGAAACTTTCTCCCACTGTTTTACCCGTAATGGTCGTAACTACATTAGTAATTTGCATCCAATTCGTTCCATCAACACTATACTCAATTTTGTAACCCAATGCGGTGTAAGCATCAATAAGAGCTTGAGATACTTCTAACTCTAAATCAACTGATTTACCTACTGTGATACAACCAGTTGTTGTAAGTGATATAATTGCTGTTAGTTCTGGTTTGTCTTTAAGTGTAAGTGTTTCAGTATGAACACAAGCATATCTGTCAGTTACCGTAACGACGTACTCACCTACTTCCAAATCTGAAAACTCGTAGGAAGCATTTATGTAATTTGATACGGACGTTATTGAAGTTGCAGGATTTGCTGCACTGTATAAATTCAATGTGTAAGGTGCATCTCCCACAATGTCCGTAAGTGCAATACTTCCTTTGTAACCGTGGCAATTAGGTTGTTTTGCCGTTGCTGTAAAGCCTACTGCTGGAGCCTGTTTAATAGTTACTGTTTTGGAATACGTACATTCTGCTGATTTTACATAAACATCGTAATCTCCTGCTGTAGTTATACTTTGGTTGTAAGGACTTGCACTTTGAGTGTAAGTAGGAGCTGTTCCTGCCTGAATTACTGCAAATTCATACGTTCCATCTCCTCCTGTAGCCGTAACCTCTATTTCTCCGTTATTACAATTTCTCGGAGTTTCTTTTATGGTTACCAGCAACGGCGGATGAATCACAACATTCTTCGTATCGGAACAACCAAAAGCATCTTCCACACGGATAATATGACCCGTTCCTGTAGATGAAGGCAAGCCCGTAAAGGTATATGTTAACGGAGTTGTCGCTGAAGGTGTTTGCCAAGCTCCATTATTGATACTGAAGCGATAATCTCCGTTACCATTAGTTACCGTTACCACAATTTCGGCATCGTTATTTCCGGAATAACAAGCCGTTGGAACAGCCGTGAATTCAATGTTTTTCGGAGCTTCTATATCAATTTTTACCTCTTGCTCACAATTGTTTTTATCTTTTACTTTAAATATCTGTTGCTGACCTACAGATACTTGAGTAAACACATTTGTAGATTGTTCCAAACCATTGTAGATATATTTGTAAGGAGGCGTTCCGCCCTGAACTTGAAGCGTAACAGTTGCTTTTTGGTTGTTGCTACATTTCGCTGGAACAGTTACTGCACCTGTAAGTGTAAGTACATCAGGCTGAGCGATATTGAAGGGTACAGATACTGGACAAGTATCATAAACCAATGTCACTGTATGCACACCCGCAGACAGATTTGGAATTGTGATGGTAGGAGTATTTCCATTTTGTGGAGCACCTCCATCAACAGTGTATGTATAGCCCGCACCAAAGTTTTCAACATTTATGGTTGCTTGGGCATTATTTTCTCCATTACATTTTACATCAGTAACACTTGCAAGGCTTGCTTTAAATTCTTTATTAGGTTCTACGGTTACTGTTACGGTCATTGTATAACCACAATCTTCAGCACCTGGAACCGGATTTTTCTCCTTATACTGAATTCCAACTTGGTGTGTTCCTACGGCAACATTGTTAAATTCTCCGGTATCATTAGTTACTGTTCCGAGTGTGTATGTATAGTTATACGTATCTGGCGTAGCAGTTATAGTAAATTTACCTGTTCCGTCACAGTTGTAATTAATTGTAGGAGTCGCATTTACCGTTGGTGGTGTTGGTCTTTGTGGGACTACCACTTGAGTTTGAACTTGACATCCGTTTGCATCAGTTACAACAATGTTGTGAGTACCAATACTTAATTTAATGGTTCTCGGTTCTGTAGCATAATTTGTTCCGCCTTGATTGTCACTATAATTTGGCGTTCCACCTGTTACAGTGTACTCTACCTCCGCTTTATCTTCAGCAGGATTACAGCTTATTAGTTTTTTAATAACTGCATTTATTGCTAATGGAGCAGCAGGTTCAGCAATAGTCACTGATTCAGTAACCTCACAATTTTTAGCATCACGAACTGTAATTGTGTAAGTACCAGCCTTCAAATTATGATATTCATTTTGATTTCCTCTGTCTATTGAATTGACAAAGTATCTGTAAGGAGGCGTTCCGTTTGTGGTAGTCACAACAATAGAACCTGTACTTTCTCCGTGACATTTAACATCTTCTTTCGCAAGAACTACAGTCGGATTTTGCGGAGCTACTAATTCTTTTGAAACAATGGCTTCACATCCTTTACTGTCTGTAACCTGAATTGCATAAATTCCCGCCTCTTCTGTTTCAAAAGTTACTTCTGTGCCATTAACTGCTGTTTCTGCAACTACAACATTATTTCCTTTTTTGACGTTATATTTGTAAGGAGCATAACCACCTGTAAAAGAAACTTTTATTCTTCCTTTATTAGCCGGTGCTGCATCACAAGTAATTTCTTTTTCTACTGTAGAATTATTTATCTTAAGTTCCGGCTGAATAGTCTCTGGTAGAGGAGCCTCACAGCCATACTTATCTACCACCTTAATATTGTATGTTCCCGGTTGCAGATTCCCAAACGAGAATGAGGCATCATTGGTAGTTGCCTGAACATTTCCGTTTATTGAATAAGTAAACGGAGGCGTTCCGTTTGTTACCTCTACGTCAATTTTGGCTGGCGTTCCGGCTTTTACACAATAATTTGATGTATTGGCAATGGTAACTGTTGGATTAGGAGCCTGATTTACTTTGAACGTAGAAGTTGCAGAACAGTTATTAGCGTCTGTTACCGTAACTTCGTGGTCTCCTGCTTGTGTAAGTACAAAATTAGGAGAACTTTGTGTAAGAACTGTTCCGTCAGGTTGTTTAACAGCATATTGCAAAGCTCCCACACCGCCCGAAGCCGTGATTGCCAAATCCACTGAAGCAGGATTACAACCCAAAGTTAAATCTGCAATAGGTTGAATGGTTATCTGTGATGGATTATTAACTGTGAAAGTACGTGTTACCTCACAGTGTGTTGTATTTTCCCCATAACGGAAAACAACACTATGATTTCCTTCGGAAATACCATTCCATACAAACGGATTTACAGTTTCACGCACAAACGCACCTCCGTCTTTTGACACCCAATATCCTGCAGGGTCTGCATTCTTGAGGGCTATTTCATAAGAACCATTATTGGCATCGTTACAAAGAATGTTTGTTACTTTTTCTGTATTAGGCAATACTCCAAATTCCTTGTTTGGCTCAATAACCACATTGATTTCTTCATTAAACGAACAAACTTTGGGCAATTGATACAGTAATATGTCATCTATAGCCACATCATTCCCATTTGTTACCAAACTTCCCGACCTGATTACAGCGTAGAGTTTAGTGCTATTTCCCTGATAATTAAGAGAAAGATTATACTCTCTCCAATCATTGGGATTAGTACTTTTAGGCGGTGATCCAATATGCTGACTAACAACTGGGGCTCCTACTAAAATATCTGCTTCACTTGTGTATAATTCAATGGTTAAATCTGGGTCTGCCGCGGTAGGGTTAGCACCTCTTGTATTGATTAGGTTGAAGACTGCGATAGAAAACTCAATAGGCTGATTAGGAATAACATCTATCATTTCTCTTTGATAAAGAATTCCTCCTTCTTTACCCAAGACATCTCCAACATTTACAAATAGCATTCTTCCTTTAGTAAGACCTGTATGGTCAATAGGGATTGTCCAAGCACGATTATTTGGAGTTAATCTGTCCGTTACAATATATTCCCCATCGTTCATATTCAAATTGCTATGATAGGTTCTAAATTTTTGGTCTGTTTGTGGCGTACCAGCACCATTTTTGATATACCAAATCCCTCCAACTTCGACAAGATCGGAAGCATATATTCCCGTATTATCACGAGTTTGAGGCTCAAAGAAATAATTCGGGTTGATATATTGTGTTTTAAACTTACCTTGACCAACACCAAAATCCTCTGTGAACAATTCGTGGCGTGCGGGCGTGGTCGGGTCGGCATATTTAATTTTGATGTTATGTGTTCCTGGAGGTAGATTCGGGAAAGTAGAAGTAGTTGTAGTTACTCCCCCTATAGTATATGTATAACTATAGGTACCTTGGTTACTACCTATGCTTATATTTCCTGTTCCATCACAATTGTAAGTTACAGTACTTGTAAATACCGGATTTACAGGTCGTGGTTCTACCACTACTTGAGTTCTGTACTGACAATCAACATCATCACTTGCAATTACAGTATAAGTACCTGGTAATAGCCATTTTTCTCTTTCAGTTCCCCAAGTAACTCCGCCGTCAAAACTATACTTATACCTGCCCGTACCTCCTCGTACGTTTGTGATACGAACTTGTGCCTTATCAGCATTCTCTCCTTCTCCACAACCTATTAATTGAGCAACCCCAGCTGAAGCAATAACCCTTCCTGTTGCTGCAGGAGGCAAAGTTATCGTTCTTGAAACGGTACATTCAACCGAACCATTACCATAGATTACTGTTGGAGTGTACGTTTCTTCCGGAGTTAATCCTATAAACTTAGTTCCTAATTGGTTAGTTAATCCTCCATCAATGCTATATTTTATTTGATATCCGTCTGGATTAACAACATCTGTAAATTCAATCGTACCCTTCGCTCCACAATCTGTTAATTTATCTACAACATTGAAAGTCGGAGGAGTAGCAGCTCTAACTGCTTCGGAAGTAACTTCTACCTCACAATTGTTAGCATCCACCACTTTTATTGTATAAGTCCCTGGATTAGAGACTGTAAACTCATAGAAAGAATCCGCATAATTATAAAAATATGTGTTTCCTCCATCAATACTATAGGCATAACTATTACCTGGAGTACCATCCCAAGCATCCACACGAACTATTCCTTTTCCATCACACATTAAGTGACTTTTGACAGTAACTCTTGCTTGTAACGGAGGTATTTTACCTACTCTTCCTGTTCCAGTGAGCTTACAATCAGGTGTATTTACCTCTACGTAGTACTCGCCTTCATCAAGCCCCGTGAATGTGATATCTGAGGTATTCGTTGCCGTAGCTCCTGCCACAACAGCTCCTGTGACATTATTTTTCCTAATCGTGTACGTATATTGAGGATATGCGTCCAATACCTGAACTCGAAGCGTTCCTTTAGAACCCTCACACGCCAACGGAGTCGTATCAACACTAAGCCTTGATGCTTTCTGTACAATTGATGCAGGAGCTTCAAACACACAGGGTTGATATGTAGCTCCTGATACTAATTTCTGACGTATCAAAACCGTATATGAATCCGGATTAGCAACATTGAATACATTGCTATTTTGGTAATTTTGTACAATGTTACCCGCACTACTTTGCAATGCATATTCATATCCAGTTGCCGGGTGTGTTACTGTAATTTTTCCTTGAGTATTACAGATAATATCCCTCACATCCACCGTTGGAGTGAGTAATGTCTTAGTCACTTTAAAGTAGAAAATCGCAACGCAACCTCCATCATAAGTAATTTCTACGCGATAATCTCCTGGTTCTGAAACGTTATAATTTCTTCCCGTATGTACTTGCGACCACGTACATCCATAATTGTCACGAACGGGACATTCTTTAGGGTGTGTTGTTGGTACAGTACAGTTCTCGTTTCTTTTTTCCCATTTATAACTCAAAGCCTCAGTAACGTTCAAAGTTAGGAGTTTTGAAGCCGACGTTCCGCAAAGATATATTTGAGGGTAATCCGTATTGTCATTTCCACATTTGAAAACTTCAGAAGCAAAAGGATTTATCGGATTTGTTTTCAGTGCATTATCGTGAAGCTCTACTGTGATTTCTTCTGTCATATCTGCACACCCCTGTTTTTTCTTAAGAACACGATAAGTCCCTGATGATGTAGCTGTTAATGTTTGTTGATTTCCTCCGGGAACAGCTACTCCATCTTTAGTCCAAGCGTATGTATCAAAATTAGCCCCTGCTACCAAATCAAGTGTTTTCTCACAAAGTGTTCTTTTTGTTTTACTTACACAATTTCCTAAGTTTGCAATGAAGGTAGAAGGACCTGTTAAGTTACCCTCACAATCCTGATGTGAAATTACACTCACTGCTTGGAACCCGTCAGAAGACCTGTTTTGCACACCAAAATATTTGGCGTGAACAATATTGGCTATGACATTGGAGCAAGCATCACGCAAATCATCACAATGATCAGGAACTTTCATCTCAAAGGTAATCTTGTGCCAATCTTTTTGTCCTTTTTTTACTTTATCATTCGGAATTTTGAATTTTATCTCGTGATTTGCAGCATTGTATTCGTAATCGGTAGGTTGTGTAGGTCTTGATGTCCAAGGTAATTTTATTGATGCTATATTTTCAAACAACAAGTTTTTGGGTAACTTATCTGTAATTACCAAATCACGAGCGTCATCATTTCCTGAGTTTCTAAATTTTATTTCATAACGCAGCTTATCTCCTAAATCTACGCTTCCTCCTGTTACATCTCTGTTTGAATTTACTTTAAAAACTTTTTTCTCCAAATCAATCACAGGAGCAATGACCTCAACGTTAAATGCAAACATAAAAGGATAATAAGAATCCTGTTCAGTTGAAGGAGTGATCGTTGCAGAATTGGAGTTATTTCGTATTAGGGAATTTCCCGTATTAGGGATTTCAAAAATACCCGCATCAAATCCCAATAGGTTTTTACTGGCTGGAGTACGATTCAGATTTTCACCTCCAATATCTGTAATCTTACTGTTAAAAAAGTTAGCCCTATATGTATTGTAATAATCATAGTAAGTATTACTGTTTCTTCCAGGTACATCAATTAGAACGCCATTAGGTCTTGAAGGGCTTTTGATTCTCAAAGCGTCACCAACTATCCCTAACTCTCCTTCCAAAGCGGCAAAAGCAAACTTGGCATTTACATTTCCGGAAGGAATTGTTTGGAATCCGCTCACGGGAATATCTAAGGAAGAATTTCTTCTATCAATGATATTGATAGAAGAAAAACCATCAAACAAAGTAATATGACGGCTCGCTTGGGTTTGATCTTCATAAACAACAATAAGCGTCCAGCCTGCTGCATAACCTACTCCAGACTCTTCCTTCCCTTTGGGAGCCATTATGTTAGCTACCGTATAGCTTCCATCAAAAGCTCCGTTACGTCGTGTACTTTCAGCTTCCAATAAAGAGGTTACATCCTTAACGTAAACATAGGCTCGTTGGGCGTGATTAGCTGACCATCCAGAAGTTTGACTGACAATGTCAAAACCATCATATACCATATCACCAACCAAATCGTGATAGCCAGAATTCGGCGTTTTAAATTTTACTTGTGCAAATTTACTTCGTTCAAATCTCGGATTTTGTTGGTTATTGATGCGCTCTTGCGTATAGGCAGCCGACCAATACAGGTAGGCTTTCTTAACTTTCAAGCACGAAGTACGGGTATTCGGGCTTTGAATCTGTGCCGAACTTGAATTGAAGGTAGAACTATCTCCATCAATATCAATATAATCCAAATTTACATACGCATTATGTCCGTGTTTTCCTGTATAAGGTAAATTGGGATTAGTATGATTGTGTTCCCTGCTCCTGTCATTTACGTTCAAAATAGAGTTTCCTATTAGCAACATATCCCCTTTCACCGTTTCCTGATAACGGATTCCGAAAGGTTTATAATTTTGTGCCGATAGCTTTCCTATGTTAAACACTGCTAATAGTGCAACGTATAAAATAAAAATCGCCTTTTTCATAAACGTTGATTTATTTTTAGTTTTTGTATCTACTTCCATCTTATTAAAGTATAAGTACTGTGATTATCTTCTGCTATATTATATATCTGAAATAAGTTTTTTGAATATTTATCGTATTATTTAACAACTCTTAATATCCAAATACTTATGTCTGAAAATTCACGTCGTTTTAACATTTGACTCATTACCAAACCTGCATCTTCTTTCGAATCATACGGCTGATTGAAATACACATAGGTCATATTATTTTGAGGATGCAAGAAAGCACTTGCCGTAAGCCCCATTGACCTAACTTCTTTTAAGCGTTGATACGCCCCTTTCGGATTTCTAAACACCCCAACAATAACATAGTAACCATCAACAATTTTTCCTCCGGCAATTTTGTGTTCTTGCACGTTGATTCGGTCTTGCAATGATTTTACAGGGTCTTTAGGTTGCTCCACTACTGGTTTGACTGTCTCTTTCGGTTTTTCAGCCACGGCTTCTTTCGGAGTTTCCGGCTTAGCACTTTCTATCACTTTTTTTCTGTCCGAATCAGCTTCTTTGGCTTTTCTGGCTTCTTCTAACTTTCTGGCTTTCTCGTGTCTTTTTCCTCCGTACTGGTAAACCAAACTGATTTCATACGTTCCTCCCAGATTGCTCACGTAAGAACCTATCCCTTGCTCATATCCAAAGCCTGCACTGAAATGAGATGTCACGTTAAAGCCCAACCCTCCAAACACTCCATATTTTTGGTCATAACCTCCATAAACCCAGCCAATCAAAGGCATATCCAGCATTATGTTACCACCCAATTGAAAGTTTTCGGAACTTCTTCTGGCTCTTGCCATCATCGAAAAAGTAGCTTCCTCCAATATACCGGAACCACTCATCATTGTATTGCGGTACATTAAATGCCCTACAAAAGATTTTGCGTTGAACGGCACAGCCATTTCTTCGGCTGAGATGGCGTAATCCACTAAATTTTCAGCTACAACCCCAAAATGTATTTTCCCGAAATTAATATCGAATCCCGGCTGAATATTAAAAATCCCGGTATTTGAAACATTCTCAAAAATTGGGTCTCCGGGGTTGTTTATTATCACTTCATCTTTGGAAATTCCTGTCATCCCGAACATTGCATTGATTCCCAATCGAAGGTAATTTTCATCAGAAATTTCAATCTGATGTATGTAATTTCCTAAAACTCCGTAATTGGTAAATACACCTGCCTTTTTCTGAAAAATCATCCCGTGGAACATCTCTTGGTCAGACCATTTTCTGCCATAAGTTCCCATATAGGTTTTAAAATTATTTCTGAAATTCATCCACTGATTTCTGTGGTACAACGCGATATGAGATTCCCTTTCTCCAAAAATCGGAAATGCGGGGTTCATTAAAAAAGAATTAAATTTCACGGCTGTATGCCCAGGCATTTCGTAGGGCAAATAATGATATGCCTTCTGAGCCACAGCAAATTGCAGAAAAAAAGTAAAAACGATTAATATGATAGTACTTCTTTTTGTCATAATTCCGTCTTTATTATCTAAATAAAGTAATAAGTTATTTGTGTTCATTATTTAATTACGGTAATAACCCCTTGTTTCTCGACTTTCCCATTGACTTCAATTACGTACATATAAAGGAGAGCTCTTTTGCCTATATCTTTGGAGATATTTACATTAGGCCACCTGTTGTCATAATTCGTTCCGTCGAAAGCCACTTTCCCTTCTTGAGAATATATCCTTACCCTCACATAACTTTTATTTAGATACTCATTTGGAATTTCCCAAAAATCATTAAATCCATCCCCATTCGGTGTTACAACATTCGGTATATCATTAATTTCGTACAAATCTTTTATTTCAAATGAAACCACTACCGGCGAACAAGTTCCTCCGATTGTAGTTGTTAAAGTATAAACTCCAACTTCTGTAATTACAACCTTTTCACCAAAGGTTTGCTTATCAGGGGTACTCCAATAATACTGATAATCACTACTACTGTCTAAAACTCCAACCTCAAGCCCTTTCGTTGCAGAAAAAGAAGATTTATCAGGAACCTCCATATTGTTATCCAAACGAATAATCTTTATGTTTTCTGCTTTAAAGTAATTCACGGAAACCGTCTCGGATTTCTTAGTACATACTCCGTTTGATATTTCTATGTAATAATTTCCTGCTTCGGTAACATCATAATTAGCTTCCACTGCACCTTCAATTTTGCTACCTTCTTTATACCACTGATAAGAATATGCCGCTGAAGAAACAGAAGAAGATAATGTTGTTTTTCCTCCCGGACATATTATAGGTGTATTGTTAGGACTTTCGGTTTGTATTGTAACATCAGGAACAGAGGCGAACGAAACTCTCAATTTGTTGGACTCTGTAATTGATGACTTATACGTTGCTTGCAACGAATACTCCCCTATCGACCCATCATTCATTACCAGCAAATTTTTGTAATCAGTTTGTCCTTGGATTGGAATGCCATCTTTCAACCATTGGTAAGTGAAATTATCAAAATCGGCACTATTGAAAGGTAATGGTTCTTCCCCCACCAAAACTCCTTCTAACTTCTGCAATTCCAGCGTAGTTTGAGTAGCCGTCCCATCACAGTTCTCTGACTGATTCTGTTGCATTTTAAAACCTATGGTTGGTTTCAAACTTTTTACCTCTATATAATATTGTGTTGGTGTTACTCTTTTTTCATTCGCACAAGTAGTTCCACCATTCACCAACTCAGCGTAATAACTACCTGGTTGCGTAACAGTTAGTGAAAGTCCCGTTTGACCGGATATTTCCTGTCCGTTACGGAACCATTTTATTGTTGGGTTTGTCATCGTATGAGAAATGGTTAATGTGTAGGATTTTCCTTCAACATAAATTTCCTTTGGTCTCATATCTCTTGACCAGCCTGCCGTAACATCATCTTTAATCGCTACTATGGAGTTAGAAACTGCGGCACATCCGGCTTCACCTTGCTTCATCATAGAAACGTGATAAGTTCCCGTTTGTGAAATTTCATATTCGTATTTACCAACTTCACTAAGTACCTCAACACCTTCCTTATACCAAGTGTAGGTTGCTGAAGGATCAGCAGGATCAGCAGTAAGTTTTGCGGAACTGGTACAAAATTCAATATTTCTGCGTCCCTCATTCAATTTAACTGCACTCGCATCAATAAGTTGAATAGGTAATTCATTGGAACGAGGAATTGAATTATATCCCGAAGCAGAAACTTGTAAGGAATAAGCTCCATTTTTTGAAGTGTTATCTAAAAAGATTTCATTATTAGTAGCCCCATTAACGGCCTCTGTTCCTTTGTACCATTGATATGTGAATACATTATATGTAGAAGGCTCCATAACTACTTCACCGGAATCCGTTATAGCTACAATTTTTTCAATTGCCAGTGATGTTTTGTCATACAAACAAGCCTGATAGGAAGCTGATTTATACTTGATTTCCACTTTAAAACTCGTCGGGCTTTTCAGAGTAACTTTTTCAGACAATACCGAACCTGCACAAGTTCCGCCTTGTGTTACTTTCACCTGATATTCTCCCGGCTGGGAAGCCGTATAGTTCTGAGAAGTAGCTCCACTAATTTCCGTACCATTCAAAAGCCATTGATACGAGGGACTTTCTGCCACAGTCTCCGCTCTGAGCTGTTTCGTCGCTCCAGGCAACATCAAATCACCATCTGTTGCAGTGGCTGAAACTTTAAAATCTTCTTTGAGTTTTATTTCGATAACATTGGTACGTTCTTCACAATCCTGACCTGGAACTGCAACTCCTAAGTAATATCTTCCCGCAACGTCTCCGGTTGTTGGTATCGTATAGGTATCAAGCCCTACTCCCTCTGACACTACAACATCATTACGATACCACTTATAAGTGTATGAAGTGTTTTTACTGCTTGCATTGAGTGTCACACTCTGCCCTTTACAAATATTCGTTTCTGAAGGACTTGAAGATATACTCATCCCCATATTACCTGCTACTGTCACCTCAACGTTGTTAGAACGAGAGTTTGATGAACCAGAGCAAAAATTACCATAATCCACAGTGACGTGATACGTTCCTGCTTCTGAAACAGTATATGAAGGACCTGTAACTCCAGGTATCAAAACGTTGTTCTTATACCATTTGTACGCTTTTTCCGTATTCTTATCCACAGATATTTCTTTGGAATGCCCTGGACAGAGAGCTAACCTTGACTCATCATTATTGAGTTTCAAACGTGTTGTAACATTCAAGTAATACGCTGAAAAAGCATTACTTACCAAAGAGCTTGAAGGAGCAGTACTACTTACCCTTATTTTATAACCATCACCGTGAACTGTAGTGGGCAGTTGCACATTGGTTGATACTTCTAAGTTTGTATTTTGTCCTGTTATTCTCTTAAGTTCAACGGGATTAGAGAAACTCCCCGTTGCGTCTGATAATTCAATTATGTATTGGTTGGTTGCTGTTGGAAATGGAGGACTCCATTTAAACGATAAGCTGAAATTGTTGTGAGTAGCTGAAACACAAGCATCACTGAAATTCAAAGAAACAGACTCCACCCTACCAGTTGACTGAGAGTGTATCTCATTTAAAAATAAAAAAGAAATAAATAAAACTAAAATACTATGAAAAAAACGAGTCTTCATTGTGCAAAATCTTTACTAAACAATTCTAAAAATACACTCCTTACAAAGCATATTTAACAAGACAAATGTACAAAAATTAATCAAAATCAAAACCTCACATTAATAGGAGACTCTCAAAAACACAATTATTAACTAATTCCTTTTTATTCCTAAAAAACAGACAATCCCATACAAAACAAAATTTAAAATAAATTTATTCTAATAAAAATAAAATTAAAAGAATTTTATTCCATAAAACTAAGTAAATAAAAAATAATATTCCTTAACGGAATTTTCAAAGTCAGATTCTAAAGATATTGTTAATTATGAAATTTTTAAGATTTCGGAAACAAATTTTCGCAAAGTTTTCAACATTTGTTGTTGATAACTTAGACCGAAATAAGCGTTTTTTTAAGCATTTTGTTTAATAGCAATCCATCCGGATTTGCCCTTTGTTTTGGAAATAACTCAGGGATTTTCCTAAATGTTTTTCACAGATACTTTCAAGAGTAGCAATTACTCCTTTTTGCATTGCAACAGAACCACAAATCATTACAACTCCATTATTTTCAAGTAGTTTTGCGAAAAATAAAGCCTTTTCCCGAACAATATCCTGCACATAGCATTTATTTTCAGAACGAGAGAAAGCCAAATGCAAATCTGAAATCCTTTTCTCGGACACATTTTTCAAAATGGTTTCGCGGTAAATATCAAACGATTCCCTGTTTTTTCCTCCCCAAATGAGCGTTATAGGAATTTGCTTCTTATTGTTTTCAACCATTCCCAAAAAAGGAGCAATCCCTGTTCCCGTAGCAATACAAGCCACCTGATTCATTTTTTTAGGAAAGTGAAATTCTTGATTAACCTCCAATCCTGCTTTCAATAAATCTCCTGATTTTAAATTATTTAGAAAATTTGATACAATTCCCTTTTCGTGACGTTTGATACTTAATAACACCTCATTATCAATGGTTTTACCAATGGAATACAATCGTTCACGACCATCAGTATCGGGCGTTACGGCAAGTAAATCTCCAGATTCAAAATTCACTTTATCAATAGGCTTTAAAACAAGCAAAAATGTTTCATCACACTGAATATCTGTTTTTTTAACTACCTTAAAATCAAATTGTTTTCGTCTCTTCCTCAAAATCATTTCAGCCGGCAATTGCAATACAATTCCTTGTTTTTCAGCCCATAAGTTTGCCCAGTGAGAAAATGACTCAAAGGACTGATTATTAACTGTATGTATATCAACAAAAGATTTTCCTTTTAAAGACTTTCTCAACAACTCATCAACCTCGTAGGCATATTTGCAGAAATCAGGATAAGCCAACGAACCAAAGCCCACAACAGAAAACCAAAAAGGATTCTTAACCTCATTTTCTTGCCATAATTTTTTAAATTTTGTAGCGTTAAAAGGCTCATTTCCTTGACCATAGGTTGAAGTCATCACAATTAAATGTTCCATATTTTCGTAAAGAGAAAAAGCGTTCATTTCTGCCAGAAAACTTTTCTTTCCCAACCTAATCAATTCATTATGAAGCATATTGGCAAAAACAAAAGTAGTTCCTCCCTCCGAACCTACAAGGATTATATGCGTGCATTCTTCCTTCTTAAAAGTATTCTTAATCTTTGATTTTCTGCGTTTTAGCGTAATTGCAAATCCTGAGTAAATAAAAAACAATATCCCAATGCAGGACAAAAACAGCACAAAAGACCAAATTAAAGTACCGCGACCCGTATGCAAAATTAGGCTGTAATGCGAAATAATCTTTGTTAAAAGAGAATCGGACTGGCGAAGCACTTCTCCTGTAAACTGATTAATTATCAACTTCTTATCTATCATTTCTATCCGATAGAATTCTTCAACATCTTCAAAAAGAGGAAATTCCACTTTACGAACTTTTGACAAAGGAACCTCAAATGTCACAAAGTCCGAAATCTCTTTTTTAGGCTCTTCCAAAAGCAAATCGGCGTTCACTTCCTCCAAAGATTCTTCCGCTGGCAATAGCGAAAATCCTTCCAAAGAAAGGTAAAATCCCGTAAAAGTAATGATGAAAATAGGCACCAAAACCCACCTGCCGAAAATTGTATGATAGTACGGAAAAAAGCTCTCCTTCACAATGTTACGAAAAAAATGCTTCCAGCTTTTCTGTTTCCTGATAATCAGAAAAATACCTGAAAAAGCAATCATCATAAGCAGAAAAGAAGCCACCGCCATAATAACACGCCCCGTTTTTCCCATAAAAAGCGAGCGGTGCAACGTCTGTGAAAAGGTGAAAATCTCGGCTCTTTTGAAGGTTTCTCCGATTTTTTCAGCTGTTTTGGGATTGATGTAGAAAACAGAATTATTCCCCTCGTTATCAACAACTTCAGCCTGAACAAACTCGTTTTCATCTATTTTCAAAGTAAGGATTTCCGAATATTTTTCCTTCAAAGAAATAATCGTTTCTTTTAAGTTAACATCATCCAAATCAACACTTTTTAAAGCTTTAGAATGATTCACGACAGACTCAAAAGCCAAAATCATTCCTGTTACAGAAGCAATTAGGATGAAAACAGAACCCAACAAAGCCAAAGCCAAATGAGCGTAACGCCAAACAGACAAAGTCATTTTTAATATTTTAAAATTATTTTTATTTAATTTAATTATAATCTAAAAAATAAGTTATATAAAAATCAATATCTTCAACGATTTTATCATCAAAAATATTGATTTCTACTATCTTAAGAATCTATATTTACAAATCCAGATTGTACTGTTTAATCTTTCGGTAAAGAGTTCTTTCTGAGATACCTAACTCCTTCGCTGCTTCCTTTCGCTTTCCTCCATTTCTTTCCAAAGCTTTGATAATCAATTCCAATTCTTTATCTTGTAAGGAAAGAGGTTCTTCAGTTATATCTTCCTCATAATCATACAGTTCCTCCTTATCAGAAATATCTCGCAAAGGTTGTACTCGCTCCACCGGAATTATAGAAACCACGGGGGTAACTTCCGTTGGATGTGAACTTTCTCCGTATATCCTGTGAATCAGTCCTTTATTATCTTCTTTAACTTTCTGAGAATTATCGTGTTGTAGCAATTCTAAGGTTAATTTTTTCAAATCATTCAGGTCGTTTTTCATATCAAACAACACCTTATATAATATCTCCCGCTCGTTACTGAATTCACTTTCACTTCGGGTTGTTCCTACCACTGTTGGCAAGTTTGTTCCTTCTTCGGGCAAATATTCTCGTAAAATTGCTGCTGAAATATCTCTTTTTCTTTCCAAAACCGAAACCTTCTCCGCAATATTTCGTAATTCACGTATATTTCCACTCCATCGATAATTTAAAAGTAAATTTACCGCATCATCGGTTAGCTTAATCGGAGGCATTTTGTATTTTTCGGCAGAATCAGAGGCAAATTTTCGGAATAACAGATGAATATCTTCTTTTCGTTCACGAAGCGGAGGCAAATAAATCTCAACTGTGTTCAAACGATAGTATAAATCCTCACGAAACTTTCCTTTTTTGATGGCTTCAAACAAATTTACGTTCGTTGCAGCCACAATACGAACGTTGGTTTTCTGTACAACTGACAAACCTACTTTAATAAATTCGCCATTTTCAAGCACACGAAGTAACCTCACTTGCGTGGTTAACGGAAGCTCGCCCACCTCGTCCAAAAAAATGGTTCCTCCATCGGCTTCTTCAAAATATCCGCTACGAGTAGAAGTTGCACCTGTAAAAGCTCCCTTTTCGTGACCAAATAGCTCAGAATCAATCGTTCCTTCCGGAATAGCACCACAGTTCACAGCGATGTATTTACCGTGTTTTCGCAAAGACAGAGAATGTATTATTCTCGGGATAGATTCCTTTCCCACGCCACTTTCTCCCGTAACCAACACCGAAATATCCGTTGGAGCAACTTGTATTGCTTTTTCAATAGCTCGGTTAAGTTTTGGGTTATTCCCGATGATGCTAAACCGTTGTTTTATAGCCTGTATATTTTCCATCAGTATCCTCGCCTTAATAGTAGTTCAACGTTGCAAATGTAAGATTTATTTCTCAAAAATTTAAATGATTTGGCTTACAGACGAAAATAGAAATAACTCGTATTTTGCAGAAATATTTTTTAAAACAACTCAAAATAGCAGAACAATTCATTAATAACCAATAATTTAAATACAAAAAATCACTTCAAACACTCAAATTATGACAAATATCATAT
The DNA here is from genome assembly GCF_002302635.1 of Capnocytophaga stomatis. Taxonomy (NCBI): domain Bacteria; kingdom Pseudomonadati; phylum Bacteroidota; class Flavobacteriia; order Flavobacteriales; family Flavobacteriaceae; genus Capnocytophaga; species Capnocytophaga stomatis. The sequence goes on along the minus strand of NZ_CP022387.1, from coordinate 1,661,386 downwards.
TTTTCGACACTAAAAAGCTATAAATTAGCCACTTCAAATTCACTATTTAATATGATACCTCAAAACATTGCACTTTATGACCACACTGCTGGCAGCATCATTATCGGTTTTTTCGGACTTGTTTGTATCGGGTTTATCGTTATGACTGTGTTATTTTTCCGCAGTGGAAAGAAGAAAAAATAGGTTTTCAAAAGCTCAAATTTTAAAATTTGAGCTTTTGGGCTTATCCGAATAATTCCTGAATAGCATCCTCTATTTTAGCTACTTTTACAATTTTTATCGCCGTATTTTTCAGAGCTATTTTGTTGTATTTGGAAATAAAAATGGTTTCAAATCCGAGTTTTTCGGCTTCCGTGATGCGTTGTTCCACACGTTGCACGGGGCGTATTTCTCCTCCTAATCCCACTTCACCTGCAAAACAGACATTTTTCTCAATTGCAATATCTTCATTAGAAGAAAGAATTGCCATCGCAACTCCCAAATCAGTAGCCGGATCGTCAATAGTGATACCTCCTGTTATGTTCAAAAATACATCTTTTGCCCCCAATCGGAAACCAGCTCTTTTTTCCAATACCGCGAGTAACATATTGAGTCTCTTTGCGTTAAATCCCGTCGCACTTCGTTGAGGCGTACCGTAAACCGCAGTACTTACAAGTGATTGTATTTCAATCATTAACGGACGCATTCCTTCCAAAGTGGCAGCAATAGCAGTTCCACTAATGTTTTCATCCGTTTTGGAAATTAAAATCTCGGACGGATTATTCACCTCACGCAAACCGCTACTCATCATTTCATAAATACCTAATTCTGAAGTAGAACCAAATCTATTTTTTAGTGAACGTAAAATGCGATACACGTGATTTCGGTCTCCTTCGAACTGAAGAACCGTATCCACCATATGTTCCAAAATTTTGGGTCCTGCAATTTGTCCGTCTTTAGTGATATGCCCAATAAGAATAACTGGCGTATTGGTCGTCTTCGCAAATTTTATAAGCTCGGAGGTACACTCTCTGATTTGTGAAATGCTTCCCGCAGAAGCTTCGATGTAATCCGTTTGCAAGGTTTGAATAGAATCAATTATAACAATTTCGGGTTGTAATTCTTTGATTTGATGGAAAATATTTTGTGTTTTTGTTTCTGTAAGTATGAAACAGTTATCCAACTTGTGTGGGATACGGTCAGCTCTCATTTTGATTTGCTTTTCGCTTTCTTCCCCCGATACGTAAAGCGTTTTGTAAGGCAAATTAAGTGCGATTTGTAGCAAAAGTGTACTTTTCCCAATGCCCGGCTCACCACCGAGTAATATCACAGAACCGGGAACAATTCCTCCTCCCAGAACATTATTCAACTCGTGATTGTTGCTATTCAATCGAGTTTCTTGCTGGGTACTTATCTGAGAAACAGATACATATTTGGCTGTTTTTTTTACTTTAGAAGGTTCAGCCTGCCAAGTTTTTTTTTCTTCTTTTTGAACTACTTCTTCAACAATCGTATTCCACTGCTTACAGGCATAACACTGCCCTTGCCATTTACTGTACTGAGTACCACAGTTTTGGCAAAAGTATGTCGTTTTAACTTTCATAATTCACTGTTAATCAGACTAAAAATTTGATTATTTTCCTCTTAAGTTTGTTATTCGGTCATTAATAAGGTCGGAGTTTATAAAATCAATACTCGGCTCTCCATAAGCTTTTTGATACGCTCTGGTCGCCTTTTTGTATTCTTCTATTTTTTCATAATATTCTCCTAAGAAGAAATTTGGCATTGCCGTATCACTGTATCCATTTGCTTTCACAAAATCAGATAAATCCGATAATGATAACCAATCTTCTCTTTGATGAATAGCATCGTAAATGGCAAGAACATCATTGAGTGACGGCTTTTTCTTCACGCCCAGTTCATTCTGAATTTTTGTGTATTTCTCTCCCAAATACTGAAAAATATTTTCTTGTAGGGGCTGTATTTTTTCCTTAAATTCTTTTGCGGTAATTGGCTTATAAATATCAAAAAGCAAATCCAATCCTCTTGCAATACCCATTAAATCAGCAGATTCAGGCGATGTTCCCGTGAATTTTTCGTAGTTATAATTTACGTTTTTATTGAAAGCTTTTTTGAGTTGAATATCCAAATCTTCGATTTCTTTCAAGGTTTTGTCGTTTTCCATATCGGTAGTTGCGATGTAACAAAACTTGTGATGCCTTGCTTTTGTAAACTGCTCAGGAAGATACTTTTTAATATAAGATTGAATTTTAGGATTCAATGCTATCAAGGCATTAAACAGAGGCTTATCACTTAAAAGATAATGACTTGCAAAATGTGCCGCTTCTTCCGAAGCCACGATTCCTCGCAAAGTATTGATTGGATATTTTCCTTTTATGTAAGGCACTAACTCAGTTCCGATAAATTCAAAAAACTGAGCAGTTTCATTCATTGGATGACCTACTTCTTCAGCAATGGCAACATCTGTATGTGTGTTGAATATCCCAACAATTATGCTTTTGGGCATACACTGAAGATACTCGTAATAACGTGTCGCTGCAATCATAGGCTCCATAAGTGAAGCTGCGTCAAGCACAACAAAAAGTGGATATGATTCTCTTTCGGAATATCCTTCAGGAAGGTAAATTGCTATTTTCCGCTTGTCATTAAGCCGACTTGAACTGAACTCTTCCGAAGTAATTTGCCCAAACACATTCTGTAAGAATAGAAACGCGATTAGTAAAAATAGTCTTTTCATAGAAAAATATTTTTAAGTTAATAATTATTTGATTTGTCAATTTAAATGACGTACACTTTCAAAAACGGCAGAAACATCTCTGTACGTTAATGTTTTATCTTTAAAATAATCTGTAATATATTGCTTTTGAGCATCATTAGCACCCAATTGATTCAAAATATTCATCAAATGCATCTTCATATGCCCTTTTTGGATGCCAAGCGTAATAAGCGAACTTACCGCAGCAAAATTCTGAGCCAGCCCCACCGTAGCGGCAATTTGCATTAATTCCTTAGCAGAAGGCTTTTCTAAAATTTGCAGAGCGGTTTTCACAAGTGGATGCAAGTTGGTCAATCCGCCAACAGTACCCAATGCGAGCGGAACTTCTATTTTGAAATGAAAAACATCATCTTCAACAAAAGCCTCTGTTAAACTTTGATATTTTCCGCTTCGGGAAGCATAAGCGTGAATGCCAGCCTCCACCGCACGGAAATCATTTCCTGTAGCTAAAATTACCGAGTCTATTCCGTTCATAATCCCTTTGTTATGAGTCGTTGCCCGACGAACCTCAGCATTAGCGATTGCTATTGCTCTGACAAATTTTTCTGCAAATTCCTTTCCGCCTAAGTTCGCAACAGCTAAACGTTCTGTAGGGCAAGAAACTTCAACCCTCACCAAACATTCCGGAACGTAATTTGACAAAATGGACATTACAATTTCATATTTTTTATCGATTTCAGGGAAATTCACAGCTTCCTGACGGAAAGTTTGCGAAAAAGATTCCAAACACGAATTGATGAAATTCGCACCCATCGCATCCAAAGTTTCAAAAGTAACAAAGAGTTGATAATAGTTAGCCAGTTCAGAAGTTTTATCCACCAAACGGATGCCTGTTATGCCCCCGCCTCGTTTTTCCATATTGGCAGTAATAACCTGAGCATCAGCTAACATTTTGGGTTTTATTTCATTAAAAAAGCGTTCCAAATCTGTTTTTTCCCCATAGAACATAAAATGTACCTGTCCGTTTTTTTCAGTAGAAATCACTTTAGCTTTAAATCCTCCGCGAGATTCCCAAAATTTGGCAGCTCGGCTGGCAGCAGCAACCACAGAACTTTCTTCAATAACCATCGGGACGGTGTAAGTTTTCCCATTTATAACAAAATTCGGGGCTATGGCAAAGGGCAGATAATAATTAGAAACTGCATTTTCTATAAACTCATCGTGCAATTTTTGTAGGTTTTCATCTGCATTGTGATATTTCTCGAAATAGGAATGTGCCTGCTCATCACCCGAAAAATACGCCTCACACAGCCAATCTATTTTTTGTTGTTTTGTTAGTTTTGAAAATCCTTGTATTTTTTTCATCTATGCAATATTTTGCTATCTTTCTAACTTAAAAAAATCAAATTTTAATCCAAAGTACCTCGCAAATATACGACAGAAAAACAAATAAACGCCTAATTATCACGAAAAAGTAAAATGCAGGCAGTTTTTGCTCATTTTTTACTTTTCATTTTTTTCATATATTTGCCACCATAGTTTAGATTTTGTTTGTAATGAAAAAATTACTTCTGTGTACTGGATTGCTTGCCGCTATGGCGTGCGGAAACAAAAAAGAAAGAGAAATTGCTCAAATTCCGATGGAAATCGAAACGATACGCTTTGATTCTCTCTTTTTTGCGACCCCTTCGGAGAAAATTCCGGAACTGAGAAAAACTTATCCCTTCTTTTTTACTTCAAACATAAGTGATATCGAATGGATTGAAATTCAAAAAGATAGCTTGCGACAAGCACTATACAAGGAAGTTCAGAAAAATGTGGGCGATTTGTCAAAAGAGAAGAAAGAAATCAAAAATTTATTTCAGCACATCAAATATTATTTCCCTAATTTTCAAGCCCCTAAGGTCATCACACTCACCTCAGAGGTAGATTACCAATCCAGAGTTATTTATGCAGACAGCTTGTTATTAATTGGGATTGATAATTATTTAGGAGAAAATCATCATTTTTACGAAAATATTCAGAAATACATTCGTTTTGAACTAAAAAAGGAAAATATTGTGATTGATGTTGCCGAATCCTTTACAGATAAATTAGTTCCTCGTCGTCAGCATCTTACATTTTTGGATAATATGATTTATGAAGGAAAAAAATTGTACCTGACTGAGGTTCTTCTCCCTAAAAAATCGGAAGCCGAAATTTTGAAATATGACAAAACAAAATGGAAATGGGCGGTGGAAAACGAATCGCAAATATGGAGATATTTCATTGATAATGAACTCCTTTATCAAACAGATAAAAAACTACTGAACAGATTTATATATCCTTCTCCTTTCTCAAAATTTTACTTGGAGTTGGATAGCGAATCGCCTGGAGGTGTGGGACGCTTTATCGGATTACAAATTATCAAAGCATTTATGAACAAAAATGAGCAAACATCAGTAATTGAGATGCTTGCAATCAAGCCAGACGAATTATTCAAACAATCTTTTTACAAACCTAAAAAATAATGCAAAAAAAGACATCAAACATTCAGTTAACCGTTGAGTTAGACGAAAATAAGATTCCTGAAAAATTATTTTGGAATGCCGAAGACGGCGGAATTTATAACGAAGAAGCCAAAGCCGTTTTCCTCTCGGTGTGGGACGCTAAAACTAAGGAAGCCTTACGTATTGATCTGTGGACCAAAGAAATGCCCGTTGACGAAATGAAAATGTTTTTCTACCAGACTCTTTCTGCAATGGCTGACACTTTTCACAGAGCCACCAACGATGAAAAAATGCGTGACACAATGCGTGATTTCTGCGACTATTTTGCCGAGAAAATGGAGTTGAAATGACCACTTAGATTGAATCCAAAACAAAAATCGCAGTAAAAAATATATTACTGCGATTTTTGTTGTTTGTTTCTATCAAAAAGAAACTATTTACCTAACAATGTATTTGCATTTAAAGCTCCTTCAGGATAAGGTGGCACGTAATTTTCTATCCCTTTAAGTTTTAAATCCTGCCAGCGAGTCCATTCGAAAGACATTTCCAATCTTCTTTCATCATCTAAGGATAATGAAGATTTTCTTACGGCTTGCAATTCTGTAAGCCTGTTTGTATTTCCTCCCTCAGCAGAAATCAAATACATTTCTGCAATTCGTGAAATAAGTAAATCTGAATTGGATTCTGTTTTATATTTTTTAGAAAAGACGTAACCATTTCTATCTGCACTATTTTCAAAATCAAATAGTGCTTTACGAGTATCCTCACCTTTAATAAGGGCTGTAAGTTCATCGGCTGCACCGAAACAATTCCAGTTTCTTGCTTCCCAGCTCATAATCCAACCCCAATCTCCGTTCTCTTCTGCTTTATTACCTGCAAAGCGGAAAATGACCTCTGAGGTTCTTTCCAAAGGATTATCAGCCAACGAGAACTTTCCTAAGGTAATCAAAGCCTCAGCCTCAGCCGTAGCTGCTGCTATATTTCCTCGAACTCGATACACACGCGCTAGAAGCGCCATCGCGGCTTCTTTTGTCGGAAATTTTTGAGCCTGTTCCAAATTCTTTCTATCCAATTCAGGAGAGTACTCTTTTGCAAACTTTAAGTCTTCCAAAATGAAATCTAAAACTGCCTCTTTGGTAGAAGCTGCTATGGGCTCTCCTTTGTAATTCTCATCCACCAAAGGCACTCTCTCGTAGATATCAAACAATCTAAGGTAGGTTAAAGCTCTGCAATAACGAGCCTGTCCCTTTTGTGCATCAGTGGCAGTAGGCACATTCAAAATCGTATTGGCACGGCTGATACCTTTGTAATAATCTCTATACTGGTAACTCAACAAAATATCTTTTGTAGGAATGGTTTTTTCGTACAAATTTTTTACTTGAAACCACTGAAACTTATAGGGCTTGAAGTTGTCTCCCATAATTTCGGTCATCATAATATTAAAATAACCATAATCATTAGGCTTCTGAACAGCTGTATATAACCCATTCAGTAATTTGTCTACATCTTCTGATGATAAAGGTGCATTTGCTGAAAGCGAAGCTTGTGAAGGCAAATCCAATTCCTTACTGCACGATGCAAACAGACTTATCACCACTGATAATATTAATGCTATTTTTTTCATCTTCTTCTTTTTTAAAAATTAATGTTTAATCCCAAAGAATACACCTTCACGTTCGGAATACCATTATAATCAACTCCTGCGGATATCTTGCTTGTATCAGAACGATTTTGACTTGAATATTGAGATTGATCAACGTAATGAGTTTCAGGATCTACACCTGAATATTTAGTAAAGGTAAAAGGATTTCTTACCTGAGCGTATATGCGCAATGACTTCACAATATTTTTTATATCCTCTCCTTTCACATTAAATCCTAACGTAATGTCGGATATTCTTAAATAATCTGCGTTTTCCAAAAAACGAGAAGATCTCAAATTATTCCAACTTGCAACAGAAGCAGCCATATGTGGACGCGGATTTACTGCATTGGTATTTTGCGGTGTCCAATAATCCATCTGGTCTAATATCATATTTTCAGAATAGGCAGGATAACCAACATCTCCTCCTGCTAATGCATTCTCTTTGTACATCGCATAAATTCTCTTACCAATTGAATATTGTGCTGTGACAGACAAGTCAAACATTTTATAAGCAAACTTGGTACCTAACCCTCCGTATATTGGGGCTATTCCTCCTTCAAAAAGAACGTTGTCTTCCGCATCTATTTTACCATCACCATTGATATCCTTATACAACATATCTCCTGGATATACAACTTTGGTAACCTCTCCTTTTTGGTTTTTGTATTCATACTTTTCCTGTGCAATTCCTATTGCCTCTGGTAAGTAGAAAGAACCTAACGGAGCACCTTCTTTAACAACTGATACAAAACCTGTTGTATAGTATCCTTTCTCATTTCCAATCTTTTCTACCGTATTCTTATTGTATGAAAAATTAGAATTGAAATCCCAAGTAAAATCTTCACTCTTAATAATTTGAGCATTTAACGTAACTTCAAATCCTTTGTTTCTTATAGAACCTATATTTCTCAATTGAGTAGAAAATCCTGACTCGTGCGGAACAGCAACTCGTGTAAGTAAATCCTTGGTTTTCTTATCATAAACATCAGCCGATAATGTTATTCTGTTTTTGAATAACCCTAAATCAAGTCCAAGGTTTATTGTCTGACCTGTTTCCCATTTTAACGCAGGATTAAACAATTCAGCGGATGCCAATCCCGGATTTTGGTCGTAGTTGTAGCCACTACCGATAAGATCTTGTCCCGAAGCATATGAAATACCTGTTTGATTACCTGTATATCCTATGGAAGCTCTTAATTTCAAGTCATTTATAAATGAAACCTTGAAAAACTCTTCCTCAGAAACCGTCCAGCCCAAAGAAGCAGCTGGGAATGCTCCCCAACGATTTTCAGGCAAAAACTTAGAAGAACCATCGTAACGAGCCGATACCATTAAATGGTATTTGTTTCTCCAATTTAGCTGTAATCGTGAGAAATAGGATTCTAATCCCATAGCAATATAATAACTACGACCTTTATTTATCTCAGCAGCAGAAACCAACCATCTCAAGTCAGACGAAGCAAATTTTTCCCCCTCAACGTATGAATCTTCATATATCCATTTTTGGAATGAGTGTCCTGCCAAGAAGTTAAGTTTAAGTTTTTTATCAAAGAAACTCTTATCATAGGTTAAGGTATTTTCTGATTGAAAATCCCTATTGTTCTGTGTTGAATAATATCCATATCCAGTTGGCACACCATCTCCGTTCTCTCCTCGTTTTGTGTTAGGTGCGTCATATCTGTTATAGCGGTTTACATTCAGATTTCCCGTATAAGCCGAACGCCATCTAAGTCCTTCCAATATGTCATAATTCATATAGAAAGTTCCTCCAACGCGTTGCCATTCACTAATCACATATCTTTCAAAAGCGTGCAAAGGGTTGTTCACACCTAAATTTCTATTCAATTTTCCATCTTCTGTATAAGGAGACAAATCGGGTCGAGCGTTTAAAGCTTTTGACCAAGGTTGATACGTATTGTTGTCGTCCGCAATAGGTGAAGACTCTGACATTGTAAAATATGACTGCACGCCAAACGAAAACTTTTTACCTACTTTTTGTTCGGCATTCAAACGGAAACGACTCATCTGGTACTGGTCTTGCTTGATAATACCTTCTTGCTTAATATTTGATGCAGAAAAATACAAGCTGGTTGATTCTCCCCCTCCACTCACACTAATTTGATTGTTACGGATAAGCCCTTTCTGTAAAACCAAAGACATCCAATCTGTTTCATAGTTTCCTAATTGCAAAGGAGTTAACTCATTAGGATTTTTAGGAGCATTAAGTATGCCAGTAGCTATATCATTTTGATAGTTTATACGAGAAGCATCTAATACTTGTTTGTACTGTTGAGCTTTCAACAACTTAGGATATTTTATAATCTCCTGAATACCAACAGATGATGTAAATGTAACAGAAGGTTTAGAATTATTCTTACCAGTTTTGGTTTCAATAATCACTACCCCATTAGATGCTCTTGAACCATAGATAGCCGCTGAAGCTGCATCTTTAAGCACTTGCATACTTTTAATGTCCTCAGCTGCAACATTGACCATTGTCTCTTGTGGAACCCCATCAATGATGTATAGCACATTATTTGAAGCAGTTAAAGAGCCATTACCACGTATACTAATTTGGGTATTATCCCCTGCACGTCCTCCTGTACTCACAACTTGAACCCCAGCTGTCTTCCCTTGTAAAGCCTGTGCTACTGATGTTACAGGTTTTTCAACCAATGTCCCTGCATCCACAATAGAAACCGCTGAGGTCAAATCTTTTTTAGATACAGAACCATACCCTACGATTACCACTCCTTCAAGTTCTTCTACTTCTTCCTCCATTACCACATCAATCTTAGTTGTAGAGGCTGAAACCTTTTTATCAACGGTTCTAAGCCCTATCCCAAGAAAATGAAGAACATCTCCCGCCTTAGCTTTGATAGAGTACTTTCCATCAAAATCTGTTGCCACTCCTCGCGTAGTTCCTTTAACAGTCACTGTAATACTAGGTAAAGGCACACCCGAAACATCTTTTACCACACCAGTTATCGTTTTCTCTTGTGCGAGGGCAATTTGTAACGCCAAAAAGAAGAACGATACTGTCCAAATTAATTTTTCTTTCATCTTTTATCCCTTTTTTGAATTAGTCTGGCAAATATTAGCTTTATTTTTAGAAATTGCAAACTTCATACAAATCAACTCTTAAACATAGATTAATCTCAACAGAATATCTATTTTTTAATATTTAAAATCCACAAAAGGCATTTTTTTTATTAATTTCTTATCATTATAGCAACTTTATTTTGCATTGAAAATAAATTTATTATTTGATTTCTGCTTCATTTAGTGAATGATAGCAAATATTTAGAAAACCAATTTGAAGGTTAAAAAACTAAAAATCAACAAGTAAACCTTCAAAAAATATATAAATGTAAAAAATAATAAGAAAATCCGTATTTTAACATTGTTTAACTTTTTAAAATTCGATTTTTTTGCACTAAAATCAATTTTTATAACAAGAAAAAACCACTCTTTCGAGTGGTTCAAATTTAGGATAAAACTTCAAAATATCAGTATTTCTATTTTGCCCAAATGAGTTTGTGAGTCATAGAATCATCACTCATTCCCATATTTTGAAGAGCCTTAGCGTAATTTTCCTTGTTTAATTGACTGTATCGAGCCGAATAAAGCAAACGAGCAGGCAAATCCGTAACTCCTTCTACCAATGAGTTAAAAACATAATTGGTAACATCCGGTTTGTCTTTTTCTTTGTAAGGAGCGTTTAAGTTGTAGGTTTGCCCTACTTTATTCAATACGTTAGGAAAACCTGTTCTGCGATATTCACTCCAAGCCTCATATGGTTGCATATAAAGTGCTACGTACTTCTGAGTAATTACATTTTCTTCGTTGGCAGGAGCCAAAGTAGCTACAAAGGCTGCTGATTTGGTTGCATCTACGCCCCAACGCTCCATTGAAGCTTGCACTCCTTTTTTGTACCAAGCATCGTCCCAGCTATTATTTTCTGAAAGCAAGAAACATACTTCGGCATATTCCATCAATACTTCAGTGTAGTTTGCTTTTAAAACGTTGGAACTGAAAAACGACACTCCCGCTGCTACTTGTGATTCTGTAAGATGATTCGGTATTCCGTAAGGCATTCCTACGTAATCAGCTAAATTATCACTTTCAGCGTAAGTGTTATCTCTTACTTGACCTATTTTGGTATTACGAGGAGTGACATATTTCTGCAAACGTGGGTCAGCACCAAACGAACCTCTTTCTCCTTTCAACAATTCCACAAACGAACTTCCTGCTGCGAAATCAACCCTTGCATCAACGAAAAAGGCAGTGTACATTGGCGAAGGAGCTACCTTGTTATTTTCATAAGTTAAACCTACCGTATCGTCGTTAGATTGCATCACACCACCGGCGATGGCTTCTGTAATATGTGTTTGAGCAACGGCTGATAAAGCGGGTACGTTCTTTACTCTGTTAGCAACACGCAAACGTAATGAATTGGCAAATCGTTTCATTTTACCTACAGACCCAAATAAAGCATCACCTTTAACGAATACTTTGTCCGTATCTTCACCCACAGTCATCGCTACGGCTTCTTTGAGTTCTTTAAGAATATCCGCATAGATTACCTCTTGTGAAACGTAAACCGGAGTAAGTGTTTTATCGCTATCTAATGCCTGAAAATCAGGATTGTTGTTTCCAAAAGAATAATAAGGAACATCACCGAATGTATCTGCCAAATTACTGAATATATAAGCCAACATAATGCGTGACGCCGCGATTTGGTTCTCGTTTTTTCCGTAATTTGAAGACTCTCCTTTAGTTTTCTCAGAAGCATTCAAATCGATAATCGTTTTATAATCTTGTGCTCTCAAGTAATACGTAGCCCACAAATTATCTCCAGAAGTAGGACGATATTGATATCTATCCTCTTCAGTGTAGTTAGTTTGTGCAGAATACTGCATCCATTGCAGTGCCACACGACCAGATGAGAAAGCCCCTCGCGTACCATCCATCAATGACTTGTTGGCACTATTAAAAACCGCATACGAAATAAAGGCATCTGGGCTATTTGGGTTTGAATTGATTTCCTCAAAATCTTTATCACAACTTGATAAAGACAAAAGCCCGCCTAAAAACAATAATGTATATATTTTTTTCATATTTTCAATGTTATAGTTTTATTTGAACACTCATACCGTAAGTTCTTGTTGATGGTAATGAACCGGTTTCAATTCCTTGCACGTTTCCACTTCCGTAAGAGGCTTGCTCTGGGTCAATACCTTTGTAATCAAGCCCTGTTGTCCATAAATTTCTACCATAAGCCGAGAAAACAAGCTCTTTTACGTGTTTATTTTTCGGTAAATTTACAGTATATGACAAAGACACATTTCTCAATTTCAAATAAGTAGCATCAAAAACACTTTGTGCACGAACCCCCGAGTAGTGACTTGCTGCCCAATCTGTTGCCTTGGCTGCAATTGTATTTGGTTGCCCATCAGCGGTTACCCCACTAAGTACAATACCTTGTTCACGAATGTCTCCTTCGGCAGTTTCTTTAAGCATTCCCGAATACATACCAAACATATGATTAGTTGAGAAGTACTTTCCTCCTTTTTGGAAATCGAACAATACGGAAAGGTCAAAGTTTTTATAACGGAATGCGTTATTAAGCCCCATATTGTAATCCGGAATTACAGAGCCTAATGATTCTACTTTTCCTTTGGCATAAAGTCCGTTTGAGCCAACAATAGGTTGCCCTGTACCTTCGTGAAATCTGTAATTGGTAGTATATAACTGTCCGTAAGGCTCTCCTTCCACAGCATTCAAGATTGTGCTACTAAAGAAGCTTGATAGCTGATACACTTTCATTTGCGGATGCAACTCTAACAATTTGTTATTATTTTTGGCAAAGTTCCAAGTAACATCCCACGAAAAATTATCCGTTTTCACCGGCGTAGCACTCAAGCTAACCTCAATACCTTGATTTTGCATTGAACCGGCATTGATATACTTATAAGCATATCCTGTTGACGGGTCGGTAGTTAATGGCAAAATCAAATCTTTAGTTCTTGTATCATAATAAGTTACATCAAGCCCTACTCTGTTTTTGAACAATTTAAGTTCTAACCCAACTTCTTGCGTGGTTTTAACCTCTGGCAATAGATTCGGATTGTTTGCCGTATTTGGATTTGAATAACGTGGTGAACCTAAGAAAGGATTACTTACAGTTGGGTAGGTTTCCAATCGGTACGGACCAGTGTCATTACCCACTTGTGCCCATCCTAAACGCACTTTACCGAAAGACAACCATTCCGGTTTAATTACCGATGAGAATATAAATGTTCCTGTTACGGAAGGATAGAACACAGGCTTAGAAACTGTTGAAAACCAATCGTTTCTTCCGGTAGCTTCAACAAATAACATTTCTTTAAAGCCTAATGAAACCATTCCGTAAACGCTGTTGGTTCTTCTCCAACTTTCGTAATTAGTTGCTTTAGGTGTTTCAATACTATTTGCTAAGTTGTAATAGTTAGGTTTTAATAAACCACCCACAGTTTCACCATTCACGTAATTATAGCGTGCTTCTCTGCGTGACACCCCTACAAACGAATTTAAGCTGAAATTGTCTCCCATTTTAGGATCAAAATGCAAACGTGCTTCGTAGTTAAAGTCAGAAGAATTTCTAACAATATCTTTAAAATACGATTCTGCTTGCGAACCTACGGCTACTTGTTCCTTCACGTGGAACGAATACACATCACCATAAACATTACCCACAGCATACAAATTATCTGCAATGTTGTATGTTAAGCCCACATTTCCAAAGAAACGATGACGTTTATCCTCAGAAGTGTTTTCATAAGCAATCCAATATGGGTTATCGGAGTACTTAGGTGTTGGGTCGTCCCAAGCCGTTCTGTTCCAAGTACGTTGCTCTCCTGTTGAAAGTTTGTAATCACGTAACTTTTTCATATCCAATTGGCGTTGTCCCCATTGGTAAAATTTTTGAGAAACTGAATTATCGTTATAACCTTGGTCTTGGCGGTTAAATCCGTTAGTCAGCACATAATTCAACCCTCCATCAACTTTGAATTTTTCACTTAATTTCGAATTAAAATTGAATGACAAAGTCGATTTTTTCAAATGCGAATTTGGCACAATCCCGTCTGTTTTGCTCGTACTTGCTGACAAACGCAAATTCGTTGCCTGAACGGAGCGTGTAACTGCCACTGAATTAGAAGTAGTTATCCCTGTGCGGAAAAACGAATCCACATCATTTTCAGAGGCTTTCCAAGGTACTTCTTTCAAATAATCATCCGGAAAATTTTCCTTGTCGAAGGCGTACCAAGGCAAGTAAAGCTGATTTTCAAACTTAGGTCCCCAGCTTTCATCAACTCTGTACTGAGCGATGCTGTATTTTCTTCCATTGATTTCAACCTCAGGGAAAGAAGTAGAAGAACCTCCTCCGTATTTATTTTGTAAAATCGGAGCAATATAAGTTGATTCAAAAGTAATTCCTGATTTTACATCAACAGAGGTTTTTCCTCTTTTACCTGATTTTGTGGTGTAAACAATTACCCCGTTACCTCCACGACTTCCATAAAGAGCCGTTGCAGGTCCACCTTTAAGCACAGTAACCGATTCAATATCATCAGGATTAATATCTGCCGAAGCATCACCATAGTCACGCCCTCCCAAATCACTGCCTAAATTTCTCTCATTGTTATAGTTACTGTTATTCATTGGAATACCATCTACAACAATAAGCGGACGGTTATCACCAGTTACAGAACCAACCCCACGAATGGTAATACGCGTTGAACCTCCCATAGATGAAGAAGCCGTAACTTGCACTCCCGCAACATTTCCTGACAAGGCACTAATAGCGTTTTGCTGTCCAGCTTTGGAAAGTCTATCACCTTCAACTTTTTGAGTAGCATAACCTAAGGATTTCTCGTCACGCGAAACCCCCATAGCCGTAACCACAACTTCTTCCAATTGCTCAGCTTCTTCCTCCATTGTTACATCAATTTTGCTTGTTGAAGCTGAAACTGCCTTATCCACAGACTTCAAGCCTATACCAAGAAAATGAAGAATATCACCATTTTTCGCCTTAATGCTATAGTTTCCATCAAAATCAGTAGAAACCCCACGAGCCGAGCCTTTTACCATAACAGTAACGCCAGGTAAAGGCACACCTGACACATCCTTTACTGTTCCAGTTATCGTTTTATCTTGTGCGAAAGCAAATTGCAATGCCAGAAAAAATAACGATACTGTCCAAATTAGTTTTTCTTTCATCTTTTATCCTTTTTTGAATTAGTCTGGCAAATATTAAGATTATTTTCAAAAATTGCAAACATCGCATAAATTACATCATAAAAACTAAATAAAAACACTACAATCTCTATTTTTTAGCATTTAAAACATCAAAAAAGCATTTTTTTAATTAATTTTTTATTCTAATAATATTTTTACCATCCAATAAAGATGAATTTGCCATTTTGCTCTCCATCTTTTAAATCAATGAAAACGATACATTTAGCAGAAAATAAAAATATAAACATCTTAAAATCAGTCAAATAAAACAAAATCAAAATATATCCACAAAAAGCAATGAAAAACCTAACATTTAACCAATTTTAACGATTTAAAAATTTATGAATTTTACTTATATTCGGAAAGTATAAAATCCTATTTCTTAATTTCATTCTATCATTTTTGTAATTTTTAATCTCAAATAATTTTATATCCTTATAAAATCTTACCTTTGTCATTGAAAAAACAATACGAAATTATGTTATATAAAAGGAGTAGTGAGCTTTTTGCTCAAGCAAAAAAAGTATTACCAGGAGGGGTTAACTCCCCTGTTCGGGCATTTAATGCGGTAGGAGGCGAACCTATTTTCATCAAAGAAGCACAAGGAGCCTACCTAATTGATGAAGATGGACGCAAACTCATTGACTATATCGCATCGTGGGGTCCTCTTATTTTAGGACACGCGTATCCACCTGTTATTGATGCAGTTACAAATCGTGCAAAAAAAGGAACTTCTTTTGGAATCCCTACTGAAATTGAAATCAAAATTGCCGAACTGGCAGTAGCAATGGTGCCAAATATTGATAAAATTCGCTTTGTAAATAGCGGAACAGAAGCTTGTATGAGTGCTATACGCTTGGCAAGAGGATACACCAATCGAGATAAAATCATTAAGTTCGTCGGTTGTTATCACGGGCATTCCGACTCGTTCCTTATCGAAGCGGGAAGCGGAGCCACTACCTTCGGAAATCCCAACAGTCCGGGAGTTACGCAAGGGACAGCAAAAGACACACTTTCAGCAAAATACAATGATATTGAATCGGTTAAAACTCTTTTTGAAGCTAATAAAAATCAGATTGCGGGAGTTATTATCGAACCAATTGCAGGAAATATGGGTTGCGTTCCTCCCAAAAAAGGATTTATGGAAGCCTTGAGAAAACTTTGTACGGAAAACGGAACGTTACTCATTTTTGATGAAGTAATGACCGGTTTCCGATTGGCTAAAGGAGGTGCTCAAGAAGTACTTGGTATTCAAGCAGATATTGTAACTTTCGGAAAAGTAATCGGGGGCGGACTTCCTGTAGGTGCTTTTGCAGCTCGCAATGAAATTATGCGTTTTCTTGCTCCGGAAGGACCTGTATATCAAGCAGGAACGTTAAGCGGAAATCCATTGGCGATGAGTGCCGGATTGGCTATGCTTACCGAACTTAATAACAATCCGCAAGTTTTTGAAAGCCTTGCTAAAAAAACGGCTTATTTGCACGAAGGATTTGATAAAGTGCTTTCCAAAACAGATATTCCATATCAGATAAATCGCTTTGGTTCAATGATTTCACTGCATTTTAACGAAAATCCTGTGGTTGATTTTGAATCTTCAGCTAAAGGCGATTTGGAACGATTTAAAAAATACTTCCACGGAATGCTTGCCGAAGGTATATACTTGCCTCCGAGTGCCTTCGAAAGCTATTTCTTGAACGATGCTTTAACATATGAGGATTTGGACGCAACTATTAAAGCTCTTGAAAAAATTATTGCTGACGGACGCTTGAATTAATCTTACCAAAAATAAACCATTCATACAGAATGAGATAAATCTTTTTAAAAGTTTTTATTTCATTCTGTTTTTTTATGATGCAATCAGATAAAAAGATAATTATCAGGAAATTGTAATTCCAACTGAATGTATTTCGGCTTAATTCTTTCCTCTTTTTCTTCCTTTTTATTATCAAAATTTGATAATGAGATTCCGAGCAAACGCACGGAATCCTCCAACGGTTGTTGATAAAGTAATTCTTTTACGCAACTTAATATATCTTCCTTATTATCAATAAATTGATTAAGCGTTTTACTTCGTGTATTTACTGAAAAATCGCTGTATTTTATCTTCAAAGTGACTGTTTTTCCTGCTAATTTTTTACGTTGCATCCGCTGGCTAAGTTCCTCAGCTATGGAAACTAACTTTTCTTCAACATACACTTCGCTGGTGATATTTTTTGAATACGTATGTTCTGTACCTAATGATTTCGGAATTCGATAAGGTTTTACTTCGCTTCGGTGAATACCACGTGCTAATTCATAGAAATAGAGTCCGTTATTACCAAAATGTACTTCCAAAAATTCGAGTGATTTTTCCCGCAAATCTTTTCCGGTAAAAATCCCTTTCAGATACATTTTCTCGGCGGTAACTTTTCCGATTCCGTAAAACTTTTTGATGTCAAGTACATCTAAAAAATCTTGTATCTCGCTGATAGTAACCGTTTTTTGCCCGTTAGGTTTATTAACATCGCTGGCTATTTTTGCAATAAATTTATTCACGGAAATTCCTGCGGAAGCCGTAAGCCCCGTAGTTTCAAAAATACGTTGACGAATTTCCTTCGCAATTAATGTGGCTGACGGATTATTTTTCTTGTTCTGGGTTACATCCAAATAGGCTTCATCTAACGACAAAGGTTCCACTAAATCAGTATATTCGTAGAAAATAGAACGAATTTGCATTGATACTTCTCGGTATCGTTCAAATCGCGGACGAACAAAAATCAATTCAGAGCATAATCGCCTTGCTTGCATCCCGCTGATGGCACTTCGCACACCAAATTTCCGAGCCTCATAACTGGCTGCCGCCACAACGCCTCGTTCGCGTTCGCCTCCCACTGCAATGGGCTTGCCTCGAAGTTCGGGAAAATCCAATTGCTCCACAGAAGCATAAAATGCATCCATATCCACGTGGATAATCTTCCGTAAATGAGTATTTTCGAGGCTTTCCATACAATGAAATCTATTTTTTAAATACAAATCACACGAAATCCTTCAATGTAAGTAATCGCTACAACAGATTTCGTGTGATTTATTCAGAATTTATTTCCTTACAACAGATATTATCTATTATTTGTTAGTTCAAAACGTATTTTTTTAGCTTTTTTGAGCTGTTCGTGAGTTATAAAGTATGAATTATAAGGTTTTTCGTCTATAAAAATACGTTTAATATAAATATTTTCAGGTGATGCGTTCGATTCGATGGTAAGTTCGCCATTCGGATAGTATTTTTTATCCAAAGCAAGTGTGATTTTACTAAATTTTGGCGAAGTAAACGTATAAATAGGCTCACCTGGACTTACGGGATAGAAGCCCATCATTCCGTAAATAAGCCAAGCCGACATTACACCTGTATCTTCATTCCCTGGCAAGCCTGCTGGTTTATTTTGGAAATATTGTTCAATCAAATCGTGTACGCGTTTTTGTGTTTTCCACTCGCTTCCTTTTATATAATTATAAAGGTACGGATACGCAATATCAGGCTCATTTGCCATATCATACTGTCCTTTATCAAAAATGTAATCCAACTGTTTTTCAAAGGCTTTCGCTCCTCCCATCATTTGCATCATTCCTTTTACATCGTGAGTCACCATATACACATATTGCCACGCATTTCCTTCGATATATCCCACATTTTTCTCAAAATTAGCACCACTTTCAGGATTGAAAGGAGCATACCACTTTCCATCTGCGTGACGTGGACGCAATAACTTGGTTTGCTTATCAAATAACTTTCGGTATGAGAGCGATTGTTTGCTAAATCGTTCAAAATCTTTCTTTTTGCCAAGTTTTTTTGCCAACTGAGCGATTGCAAAATCAGCAATGTTATATTCTTGCGTAGTGGAAACAGGTCCTGCCACCCCTCCATCTACGCTCAAATAACCTAAATTCCAGTATTCTTCTACTCCCAAACGTATCGGATTATTTTTCAACGTGTTAGCACCTTTAAGCATCGCCTCGTAAGCTTTCTCTACATTAAAATCAGTAAGCCCTCGTAAATACGTGTCTGCCAGCACAATACTTGCCGGGTCGCCCACCATTGTGAAAGTTTCGGTAGAATTAAGTTCCCACTTCGGAAGCCAGCCGCTTTCATCATAGATATCCAGCATCGTCCTAACCATACCAAGCTGTTGCTCAGGGTAAAGCAAAGTCATTAGCTGATGATAATTTCGGTATGTATCCCAAAGTGAAAAAACCGTGTATCGCTCATTTGATTTTCCTATTTTATTGGTAGAACTTTCAGGATAGTCACCATTTACATCGTTAAAAATATGCGGATGAATAAGTGCGTGATACAATCCTGTGTAAAAAATAGTTTTTTGGTCGTCAGTTCCACCTTCCAGAGCTACGTGAAATTGTTTATTCCATTCATTTTTAGTTTGCTCGTAAACTTCTGCAAATGACTTATTACCAATTTCTTTCTCCAAATTTTCTCGTGCATTTTCAATACTCACGTATGAAACCCCGACTTTCATTTCCACAACCTCATCTTTATCGAATTTATATCGGAAATATGCTCCAATACTGTCACCGACTACCTCTCTTGTAAAGCCTTCTTTCAATCGTGTTTTTCCGTTGTAAAGCATCCATTCGGCTTCCACTCCGTCGTATTTTTCAGGTTTATGCCAAACTCCGTACGAATCTGCCGGTTTTGATAATTTTGCAACAAAGTACACAGGATACGCCAATTCCGGACTATTATAACAGAAAGAACCCACCATTCGTACACCTTGTACTTCGGTTGGCGAAATGATTTTTAGCATCGCTCCTTGCTCATTCGTAAGCCCTAAACCTAAATTTATCAACACGTTAGATTCTCCTTTCGGAAAATGATAACGGCTCACTCCGGCTCTCATTGAAGCTGTCATTTCGGTTTTGACGTTGTATTTATCGATGTGCGTGCTGTAATATCCTGCCGAAGCCTGTTCGTCTTTATAAGTTGAACCGTATTTCAAGTGATTTGTTTCCAACTTTCCGGTGGTTGGCATTGCGATGATAACTCCCAATTCAGGACAACCTACACCGCTCATATTCACGTGTGTAAATCCTGTCAAAAATTTATTTTCATTTACATAAGGATTTGATAACCAACGACTATCCTTCTCAAGCGGATTTTCAATTCCTTTGGTATCGAAAGACACATTAAAAGGCGAAATACTAAGCATCCCACGCGGAGCAATGGCACCCGGGTGTGTAGCTCCAAAATTTGACGTGCCAATAAACGGATTTACATAATCCGCGGGAGTTTTTTGCGAAAATGATAGCTGAAAAGCTAAAAGAAAAGCAAATAAGCTAAATTTGGATAATTGCATAATGTATGTTTTATTTTTTCTTATCGGTAAAAAGTATCCGCAAATATATGAAAATATTTTAACTTTTTCGGAAGATTTGATTTCTGTCGTTTTCTGCAAATTTTGTTTCACTACAATGATTTCTTTCAATTGTTAAATTAAAGAATTATTTTTGCAAAAAACGTATTTAATATGAAAGTAATAGCTTTTGGTGCAAGCACCAGCAAAAATTCCATCAATCAAAAATTGGCAGAATTTACAGCCAAACAAATTTCAAATGATGTAGAAATCATCAATTTACGCGATTATGAAATGCCTTTGTTCTCCGTGGATAAAGAAAAGGAAGATGGAATCCCCTCAAAGGCTTCGGATTTGTTAGAAAAATGGCAATCTGCCGACGTAATCGTGATTTCCTTTGCAGAACACAACGGAGCATACACTGCGGCTTTCAAAAATACTTTTGATTGGGTAACCCGCATCAAACAAAAATGCTTTGCAGACAAAAAACTTTTCCTTTTGGCGACATCCCCAGGAGCGAGAGGCGGAAAATCCGTTTTGGAAATTGCCTTAGCCAGAATGCCTTTCCACGGAGGTGAAATCATAGGAAGTTTCTCTTTACCCAATTTCGAAGAGAATTTTTCGGAAGAAAACGGAATTACAACCCCAGAATTTAAAAATATTTTTGAGCAGGAAATCAAAAAAGTAAAACAATCTATATAACAGCTATTTACAAAATATTTTTAACTAAAAAGGCATACAAAAATACATTTCTTAAAATGTAAAATTTAGTTAAAATTTAATTCTTGGTGCAAGATTTGTCAATAATGGGATTTACTAAGATGAATAACATTAAAAACAAATTGCGATGAACAAGATTAAATTTTCAAAGTATGTTTTGGGGCTTTTCGCGGCTGTTCTTTCCTTGCAGTCTTGCCTCAAAGATGATAACATTATTGATACGCTACGCCCTACTGCCGTAGTAACCGTACGACCACAGTCTGACGGAAGTTTTTTCCTTCAACTGGATGATGTTACCCGATTGAATCCTACCAATATGAAAAAATCTCCTTTTAAAGATAAAGAGGTGCGAGCATTGGTAAATTACACAAAAGAAAAAACTGACACAAAACAGAAAATTGAAAATGTGCACATCAATTGGATAGACAGCATCAGAACCAAAAAACCTGTGCCTGATTTAGGAGCAGAAAACGATGCCAAATACGGAAACGACCCTATCGAAATTGTGAGAGATTGGCTAACAGTTGCCGAAGATGGTTACCTAACCTTACGAGTTCGCACACAATGGAGCCGAGCAAATGTGAAGCACAGCATCAATTTACTTACTGGTGCCAATTCTGAGAATCCGTATGAGGTGGAGTTACGACACGATGCCAAAGGTGACGTTGGCGGACCTATGGGAGAAGCTCTTATCGCATTTAATTTGAATGAATTACCTCGAAAAGATGCACAAAAAGTGAAACTAAAACTCAAATGGAAATCATTCAATGGCGAAAAATCTGCTGAATTTGATTTGCAGCTTCGTCCTAATAATCCTTAATAGTATTGCTTTTTAACTGAAATCGTACAAAAAACAAATTCTAAGCCACCAAAAACAAGAATTTACCGCATAGAAATGGGTTTTTACCGAACACAAATCAATTCTTACTGATAATAAATGATTTTTCATTACACCAAAATGGACTTTTACCGGTAAAAATCCATTTCTGTGCGGTAACATTCACAAAAAAGTGAAAATTTGTAAATAAAAATATAGCTTAGTACAAGAAAAATATCTAAATATTCCCTTTTAAAGTAAACGAAGTGGACTTGTAAGTAAAGTCCACTTCGTTAAAATACCAAAAAAGGAATCATAATTGAAAGGATGACATCAAACGATAACGATAATGAACAAATGCTTCTACTTGAAATACAAAAAGGTAGTGAGCAGGCGATGAGGGAGATATACTGCAAATACGTCAGATATCTTACCGCTGTTTGTTCTCGTTATTTACAAGATGAAGAAGATGTTAAAGATGTGCTTCAAGAAGGATTTCTGAAAATATTTTCGTCCGTGAGTTCATTTGAATATCGTGGTGTTGGTTCGCTCAAAGGTTGGATGACCAAAATTATCGTTAATGAAACGCTCAAATTTATGAAACGAAACAGCCAAGCAATGTTCGTTGAACTCAAACAAGAAAAAATGGACGCTATTGACGAAGAACCTGATACTTCGGGCATTCCATCTGATGTTATTCATCAAATGATTCGAGAGTTGCCCGACGGCTATCGTACCATTTTCAACCTTTATGTGATTGAAGAAAAAAGCCACAAAGAAATTGCAGCGTTGTTAAACATCAAGGAAAACTCCTCTGCATCTCAATTTCACAGAGCCAAACTTTTATTGGCTGACAAAATTAAACAATACCGAACCCTTAATTCTGTTTCGTTATGAAAGAAAAATGGTTAAAAGACATACAAAAACAAATGACTGACTATCAAACCGATGAACCCGATGGTTTGTGGGAAGGCATTCAGGCGAAAATGTCACAAAAAAACAAAAAACACCGACGAGCCGTTTTGTTCCTATGGACGAAGCGTTTCGCAGCCGCAGCCGCCGTGTTAGCCTTTGTTTTGACGCTAAATCATTATTTCAACAGCGAAAAAGAATTATCAAATTCTGTTATAACAAATATTTCGGAAGAAGTTAAAAATATTGACAAAAAATTGCCAACTTCCCCAACTGAAAACGATAAAAAAGAAGTACTTACTGATGAAATTACAAATTCAAACGAGTTGGAAAGTGTTGCTTCTTCTTCCAAAACAAAAAGAAAAGTTTCGTCTGAAAAGGAAGCTGTTGATGAGTTTTTCATCGCCATAAAAGAAGACAAAACCGACAATCAGCCTGAAACAAAAACACGAAAAGATACTTGGGCTGTAATATCGCAACCCAAAGAACATCAGGAGAAAATAGTATCCAGCGAGGAACTTCCGTTAGAAGAAGTTGCAGAGGTTGATAATCAGAAAATTTTACGGAATCGGATGTCTTTCGGGATTTTTACCTCTGGCGGAATGGGCTCATCTTTAAGCAATAAACCCGAACTTACAAGCGAATTTACCGCTGTAAACGCCGACACGGAAGAAATGATGTGGAAAGACAGTCCGCTACTGGGAACGCTTGCTTTCAGCAATGGCGAAACGATGCAAACCGAAGCCAAACACCGATTGCCTATTCGCACAGGGATTTTGTTCGCTTACAAGTTCAGCAATCGTTTTGCTTTGGAAAGTGGTTTGACTTATACGCGTTTAGTTTCCGATTTACAAGAAGGAAGTGATACTTATTATTTCACCAGTGAGCAGAAGCTCCATTTCGTAGGATTGCCACTTAATCTGAAATATCAAGTGCTTTCTTGGAAAGGTTTTGAATTGTATTCCGCTGTGGGAATGCTTGCCGAAAAAAATGTATCAGGAACGCTTAACAAAACACATTTCTTTGACGGAGTTATGCAACAAAATGAGAACGAAAACATTAAAATAGACCCTTTGCAATGGTCAGCCAATGCATCGGTTGGTTTCCAATATAACTTTTCATCATTGATTGGTGTTTATGCCGAACCCAGTATAAGTTATTATTTCAGCAATAACACACCAATAAAAACTATTTATCAAGACAGACCGTTTAATTTTCACTTGAATTTCGGTTTACGATTTTCTTTCGGAAAATAAACTCATTATCAGTTCTTTTACTAAATTACTTTGTGGTTTCGCATATAAACCGAAAAACATTCACAACGCATATAAATACTACATACTACTACTAACAATTTAATAACTCACTTTACAGCAATAACAAACTGTAAAAAAACAACGAAAATTAATAATTAAATTATATTATATGCAAACACAAATTTCAGTAAAAGCAGCCTTATTTGCTTTGTCATCAGCAGTACTTTTTTCTTGCCAAAAGGCAGAAAATGCTGAAAATCCAAATGCTATTGAAAATGTAAACGGATTCATAAGTTCGTTGCCTTCCGTTGAGCAAATCACTCCTTTCGCGGAAAGATTGGTAACCTCTGCCTCATCAAGACCCGCTTCAATGTTTGCCAAAAGGTTGGCTGTTTCAGGAGAAGGAGAACAATACGAACAAGCAAAACAGTTTGAAGAACAGCTTTTATTCTCTGACGACCAAGAAATTTTCTATCCTGGGGCTTTGGTAAAAGCCAGAACCGTAGTTGATGGGTCATACCTACCGATTGCCGCTCCCAGAAAGCCTATAACGTTATCCGTTTCCCTACAAGGAAAACAAGGAACAAACCCTTCAATCACCATTGATAATCCGAAACTTTCAACCGTGCGTACGGCAATAAGCGGTCTGTTAGAAAAAGATTTTCAGCTTCCTCCTGCCAATATTTCTTATTCTTACGAAGAGGTACACGATGAGCAACATCTGAAAATTGCTTTGGGCGGTAGCTACAACGGAACAGCCACACAAGTAAGTGCAAGCACAGGATTCAAGTACGACAAAGAAAAAACGCGTTTTTTGGTAAAAATTCAGCAAGTTTTCTACACCGTTGACCTTGATATTCCTGCCAAAGCGTCTGATTTCTTCTCCGAAGATTTTGATTACAGAACTGCTTTCGGCGATGTAAAGCCTGTTTACATTTCTTCCATTAAAATGGGTAGAGTGCTTCTTTTGGGGATAGAAACCAGTTTAAGCAAAAAAGAAGCAGAAGCAAAAATCAATGCTTCTATTATGAACAAAACCTTTGATGCTAATGCGGAAGTAGCGTACAGCGACTTGCAAAAATCATCAAAAATCACGGGACGTGTTTTGGGAGGAAATGCCCGACTTGGAGGCGAAGCCATCACAAGTATTGAGCAAATCAAAAAGTTCGTAACCGAAGGTGCTGCTTACGATAAAGACAACCCAGGTATTGCTATTGCCTACAAATTAAGAGAGTTAGGTACAAACGAAACTTTCAGAACGGTTATCTACTCAAAATATTTCAAAAAATTTGACACAGGAAGAATCAGTTTTGATTTGGTTATAAAAGATAATTTACAAACCATCGCAGGACAATCTGCCAACACAGGAAGAGGATTTTTAAGAAGATTGAACAAGAAAAATATCCTTTCAGAAAACCAATTTTTCTTTAATAACGGAGGTACGACCATAAATATTCCTGCTTATGAAAAAGGTGAAGAACTCTCCATTGAGTTCAGAAGAAACGGAGAAGACAATATCATTTTCAAATTACCTTCTTCCGAAACCTTATTAAAAACCCTTGAACCACTTCAAGAAGGACAGCATTTGTATGACATTGATAAAAACGGCTTAGTTTTAAAAGACAAAGATGAAAAATATATTCTAAGAATAGGTCTTCATAATCCAAAGTCAGAATAGAAAACACTAAAAACGTGTAATTTATTTTGAACAAAACCTTTAACGGAGCATCTTCTCTGTTGAAGGTTTTTGCCTATTTATTACCTTGTGTTTTTCCTTTTTACACCTTGAACTTTGCTTCTGTGGTGGGGTTTCATTATCTTTGTGGCTTGGCGTTTTGCCATAATACGAAACCAACATTTATTATGAAACTACACATCTTTTTACTTGCTTTACCGCTTTTTTGCATAGGATTGGCAAAAGCCCAACAAACCAACCCAAAACCGGAAGTGATTCCGTCCGTACAACAATGGGAAGGAAAAACAGGTTTTTTTGTCCTCTCGCAAAACACTCAAATAATTGTCGATAAAAATTTTCCGCAATTAGAAAGCTACATTTCAGTATTTATCAATGATTTACGAACGGAATATGGCATCCGTAACCAATTCAAATTTGTACAACCTCAGTCAAGTTATATTTTTTTTACGTTGAGTAGCGACACGTCCATTCCTGAGGAAGGTTATCGTATCGACATTGATGAAAATATTACTGTAACAGCTTCAAACACAAAAGGAATCTTTTGGGCAACTCGAACGCTCTTGCAAATGCTCGAAAACGGAGGCACAAATCTTCCGAAGGGAACAATTAACGATTTTCCGATGTATTCCCATCGCGGATTTATGCTCGACGTGGGGCGTAAATTCTTCACCATTGATTATTTAAGAGATTACATCAAAATTCTGTCATATTACAAAATCAACGAATTTCAAATTCACCTGAACGACAACGGTTTTAAGGTTTTCTACAACGATGATTGGGACAAAACCTATTCGGCTTTTCGCTTGCAAAGTGATGTATTTCCGGGACTTGCAGCCAAAGACGGGCATTACACCAAAGATGAATTTCGTGATTTACAGCGAATGGGAATGCTTTACGGCGTTAATGTAATTCCCGAAATTGACGTGCCAGCTCATTCACTGGCTTTTACACATTACAAACCCGAAATAGGAAGCGACAAATACGGCAGAGACCATTTGGATTTGTATCATCCTGAAACTTACAAGTTTGTCGATGCCCTTTATGCCGAATATTTAAACGGAGGAAATCCTGTATTTGTGGGTGCTGATGTTCATATCGGTACGGACGAATACGACAAACGCGAGTCGGAAAAATACCGCGAATTTACGGACAGATACCTAAAATACATTCAGAAATTGGGCAAAAACGTGCGTATGTGGGGCGGATTGCGTTGGCTAAAAGGCGAAACGCCCGTACATTCGGAAAATGTGGTGGTAAACGCTTGGTCGTACGACTGGGTTGACCCCGAACTTTCGCTAAAAGACGGTTACAAACTCATCTCAACGTGTGATACGTGGCTATATATCGTGCCGGCGGCGGGTTATTATCGTGATTTTCTGGACGAAAAATGGCTTTATGAAGAATGGACACCCGAAAAAGTAAATCGGAAAGAAACACTCGCCGAAGGCACAAAAGGGCTTCTTGGCGGAATGTTCGCCGTGTGGAACGACCACTGTGGCAATGGCATCAGTCAGCAAGATGTACACATCCGCACGCTTCCGGCAGTGAAAGTATTGGCTGAAAAAATGTGGAAACGCAACACTTCCGTAAACTTCGATACGTTCAAAAAACTTTCCGACCGTATGGGAGAAGCTCCGCAAGTTAATCTAAGCGGAAAAATTTCTTCCAAAACGAATTTGGTAATGCATTATGCACTTAACAGCAAAAAAGAAAAAGATTTATCCGAAAATGAATACAACGAACTCCAAAGAAATAAAATCGCTATAAACAAAAAAGATAAATCGCTAATTTTCAAATCAAAAGAAAGCTTTATCAAAACACCTATTTTGGAAATTGGCTATGATTATCGGGTGGATTTTAGCTTGCTTCTGTTAGAAAAAACTATCGATGGAGCCACACTTTTTGAAGGACACGACAGCAAAATTCACATCAAAAAAGAAGGAGAGCAATTCCAAATTGGTTTTAGTCGTGATGGATATACCTACTATTTTGCGGAGAAATTCGGTTTTGGAAAATGGTACAATTTTGGAATTTCAGGCGATTACAAAGGAACATCGCTTTACGTAAACGGCAAACAATCCGAACGATTGGAAGGAAAAACGCACAGCACCAACAACGGAAAAAATAAAATATACATTCAGCAAACGCTTATCTTCCCATTGCAATACATCGGAAGTTCAAACCAAAACAGCTTCCAAGGAAGAATCAAAAACTTGAAAATTAATAAGTTGTAAAACTAATTCTATTGGAGGAATTAATCTTGTATTGAGGATATTTTTTAGGTCATTTCAGTTACAGATTGATTCCTCCATAACGAACAAAACTCCCTAAAATAACCATTATCACCCCTAAAGTAGTTACGGAAATGATGTGAAATGCCATTTCAGGCAGTTTTTTGATATTTCCTTTGCGTAGTTGAGGCAACACACGAGTTTGAGCACTTATGGCAAAGCAAACCGAAATCAGCAAACAAGTGATTTTCAACGAAACAACGGTTTCAATAGACGAAGAAAACGAAAACCAACTTCCGATTTCCGCACCAAAATTATAAGCCATCAAAATTCCGGTAACGACCAACAACAGAAGAGAAGGCATCCCGATAGGTTCGTACGTTTTTTCAAATCTTTGAATGTAGCCAAAATCTCTGTTTTTCAATGCTTTGGGCAAAAAACCAATCGCAAGCACCAAATGCCCTCCTACCCAGATAGTTGCAGCAAGCAGATGAATAATTAAATATATGTGATGTAAAGCCATTGTATTACACTTATTTAGCTGATTTTTATGTTTTTACTTGTTGTTAAACGTATTCATTGTAATGTTTAGCCCTGCCAAGCCGAAAGAAAGCACCGCTTCGGCACTTTTTTCCAAACGCTCGGTAAGTAATTTTTCCTCTTCCTCGTTCCATTGCCCCAGAACATAATCCACTTGTTTTCCTTTTGTGAAATCATTACTTATCCCGAAGCGGAAACGTGCATACACAGTGGTTCCAAGCTGAGCCTGAATATCTTTAAGCCCGTTATGCCCTCCGTCACTGCCTTTTGCTTTAATGCGAATGGTTCCAAAAGCCAAATTCAAATCATCGGTAACAACAAGCAGATTTTCAATAGGAATATTTTCCTTCTCCAACCAATAACGAACTGCTTTTCCGCTGAGATTCATATAAGTAGAAGGTTTTAACAGAATGAAAGTACGCCCTTTATGCTTTAATTCGGCAATATCGCCCAATCTTTGCGTGGTAAAGGTAACGTTATGCTTTTCTGCCAAATGGTCAACTACCTTAAAACCAATATTATGACGTGTATTTTTATATTCCAACCCGATATTTCCTAACCCTGCTATTAAATATTTCTTCATTTGTTTTAAACTACTAATAAATACTTTCTGAAATCATTCAGAATATCTCTACATATTCATTATCTTGTTGATTCTCTGACTACTAATGAGGTTTTTATTATTTCTGTCCGATAATTTCGTTCCTTATCCTTACTTTCGGTTCTTTCTATGAGAAGTTCTGCGGCTTTTTTACCAATCTCTATTCCGTGTTGGTCAATTGCTGTAAGTTTCGGATATGAATTTTTTGCCAAAAACCCGTCTGCAAAAGTTACAACTCCCAGTTGCTCAGGCACTTTAATGTTTCTGTCGTGAGCTTCTCGCAAAGCTTTTACTGCTAAAAATTCATTGCTGCACAATAAAGCATCGAACTTACGTGTGTTAAAAAAATCGGATATTTCCCCATCGGAATGGATATCCTCAATAGCCAAAATCAGATTTTCATCAACCGATATGTTAGCATCTTGCAACGCATTTTTGTAACCTTGTGTGCGTAAATTCCCCACACTGATGTAATCAGGTATGGTCAATATCCCGATACGATGATACCCACTGTTTATCAAATGATTAACTGCTTTGTATGAAGCCATTGCATCATCAACAATTACTTTATCACAGTAAATATCCTGAGCCACACGGTCAATCAAAACTAAGGAAATTTCTTGATTGAGCACTTCACGCAAATGTCGGTAATCTTTCTTTTGTTGTGTTTCTTTGGAAAGAGCTACAATGAATCCGTCAATGCCTGTTTGTACTAAAGTTTCAATATTTTTCACTTCTTGCTCAAGCAATTCATTTGAAAAACAAGCGATTATCTTGTATCCTTTTTCATTGGTAACACTTTCTATTCCTTTCACTACCATTGAAAAGAAATCGTGTGCAATTTCAGGAATGATAAGCCCAATTGTTTTGGATTTTTTGCTTTTCAGGCTCAAGGCAACGCTATTAGGCTTGTAATCATACAGTTCCACCAAGGCTTTTACGCGTTGTTTTGTTTCATCACTGATTTCATCACTGTCATTAATTGCCTTAGAAACAGTTGAAACGCTCACGTCCAATTCCTTTGCAATGTCCTTTATAGTGATTTTTCGTTTCATAATTTGTTTTTATTTCGCAGCTTCTTTTTTTAAGAATAACCCCGTAAAATTACAACTTTTTCCCGAAAATACAAAAAGGCTATCACTTTGCGATAGCCTCTTCGTTCTTTGTTATGTAAAAACTTTAATATACTCCCATATAGAAGCCCTCTCCTGAAACTTGAAGTGTCGCACCTTTTTCAAATCCGTTAGGGTCGGCTTTGGCTGGGTCGAAAATATAAATATTCCCTGTACCTTCAACAGGAGCAATCGCCATATAAAGCTTACCGTCTTTGCCTACTTTGGCAGATTGATAGTAATTTAACCAAAGTTTTTCGGGCAAGTTCATTTTGATTGCTGTTCTGGCTTTCAAATCTACACGAGCCACTCCCCAAGCAGCATCAGCAGGTTGTCTTCCTTTTTCTGAATCATAAAACGGCATATACGCAATACCATCTTTCACATAAAAAATACCTGTTCCGCCTACTTTATTCATTCCTAAGGCTTTTGCCAAATCAAAATCATATGTAT
Source organism: Capnocytophaga stomatis (assembly GCF_002302635.1). NCBI lineage: Bacteria > Pseudomonadati > Bacteroidota > Flavobacteriia > Flavobacteriales > Flavobacteriaceae > Capnocytophaga > Capnocytophaga stomatis. The sequence continues at coordinate 1,630,577 of NZ_CP022387.1, read as the reverse complement.
TGTCATATTCACCCGTTTGCGGATTGATTTTTAAAATACGTGATTCTTCCATACTTACGTTATACACATCACCTGCTTCATCTGTAAAGAAAGAAGGAGCACGATAACCATAAGTTTCTCCGTTACCCAAAGTAGAGGTAGTGATTTTCGGATTTTGGAATGAAGGAAAATCAAGTACCAAAGCAGTTGCCGGATGTGCCACCAAGCTCTCACCCGTACCGTACTGACGCGTTTTCACAATCTTCGTTCCGTCAAAACCTTGTACGGCTGTCCCAATATATACTTTCCCGTTGTGAATGATGGCATTATCCACACGCCAGATGTGAGCGTCAGGTAATTTGTCAGATGAAATACCTGCCGGAAGCTCTACCTCTTTTACCTCACCTAAGGTTAAATCAGGAAGTGATATATGAACAATACGCAAAGTTGAAGCCGCTTTGCTGGTAATTCCTCCCGATTTCTTTTCTTCGTGTTTCGAAACAACATTAAAAAGAAGTGCATTTCGGTCATCAATTACACGCCAACGCGGATATGGCGTTCCTATAGTATTGGTAATGCTAAGAGCTTTTTCTACATTATATAATTGCGAAGGTGTTGATACGACATATTTTACGATTCTTCCTTCACCATATTCCAAATCATACAATATTTTCCCGTCAGAAGAACCATACAAACGGTGAGTTCTGGTGTTTTCAAGAGCTTTTCCTCTTCCTTCAAAAGTGAGATTACCCTCTTTTAAACTATTGAAAGGCATTGCATAAGCACTTGCATTTTTCTCATAGCCAACCCCGTAAGCTACGTGGAAGTTAGCGTCAATTACCGATTCCGGTTCGGGTCCGTCATCTTTCTTGCAACTTGTTGCCAATAATCCTGCCCCAACTACTGTCAAGGCTATCATTTTTGATGTTAAATTTCTGTTTTTCATTATAAATTATTATTAGTGATTATTCTGTTTATAAAAATGTTTTTTGTCTGTTTTTCCTGAAATTACTTTACCTTAATCAAGTAATTAACAGTGTGATAGTTCACTTTGTAAGGTTTTCCGTTGTGGTTGCCTTCCTCTTTGTTTGACCACGAAAACTCCAGCAAATAATTTCCTTTCCAAAGCGGATTGAATTTTATTCTGCCGTTGCTGTCGCTGCGGTATGCCATCGCCCAGCCGTTTTGGGAAGTGATGCTAACACGTTCTTTCGCAGCAACATTGCCTTCTTTCAGCATTTTAAAAGTTTTGCTGCCGTTTACTTTCACTGCTGAAGTATCAAACGAAAGCTGCAAAGGCAATTCACCCAAAGTAAGTTCTGAAACTTCTTTCGTGCCAACACTTACAAAAGCTACCGACTGATACGTAATTTTCATTTCTTTAAAGGTATCTTTTACCAAATGCTTCACCGAAAGGGTGTAAACGCCTTTTTCAGCAGGAATAAACGATGCCAAATAATAGCTTTCTTGTTGGCTTTTACTCAAGATTTCTTTCTTTCCCGAAGGATGTATCAACAAGAGTTCCAAATCTTTAATATCCGAAAACCATTTTTCGGTAAAAGTAGGGCTGTCGGGCTCTCCGAAGAAGACCTTAACCTGATGCGGTTTGTTTAATTTTCCACTACTTTCCGTTTCTATCCATACCGTGTGGGCTTGCATCGCTAAGCAACCCATAAAGAACAGCATTATGTTCAAAAGATGTTTTTTCATTGTTATTTAATTTTTGATGATTAACTTTTTTAAAATACAGAAAATGTTAATTTCCCGAAAATAGCTCGCCCGGGTTTTTGCAGAGCGAAATTGTCAAATACCTGTGTATCAAATATGTTTTTGGCGTTGAATGCCAGTGTCCATTTTTGATTCGGGAAGGTGTAAGTAAGCCCCACATCGTGCAAAGGTTGCGTAGGAATGATGGCTTTGCCTACCGCTCCATATACTTCCCATTCTTTGAAAAACTCGTGCGTATAACCGAAATTATAGTTGATTGCCAATCGTGATTTCTTCTGAATCAAATCATTAAGCAAATATTCGGCATTTACGTTGGCTGTGAAATAGGGCGTGTTACGCAATCGGGTTCGGTAATGAGCATATTTTAAGCCTGTGTCAGGGTCGTGTTCCAAATTAAAGAGTGCATTTGTATAAGAAACATTCGCATTGATGAAAAGACGCTTATTCCAATTGTAACGCAGTTCGGCATCGGCTCCTTTGCTGATAACTTTTCCTAAGTTTTCAAATCGGAAGAAATCATCATTCGTACGAGGCACTCCACGCAGAATCATATCCCGTATGTCCCGTATAAAAAGGTTTATTTCTCCTCCTATTTCGTGTTTGCCAAAAATGAAAGCATTTAAGGTAAGCCCCAAATTGGCATTGTTGCTGTATTCGGGTTTTAATGACAGATTGGTAGTAACGCCTTCGCTGGTATTTCCTAAAAGTTCGGTGCTTCCGGGCAGGCGTATGGCTTTTTCCACAGAAGCTGAAACCATTATTTTAGGAGTTATGGCATATGAAAGAGACATTCCGTAACCTTTATCATTTATTTTTCGGTCGTGTACGATAACCTTCTCATCAACAGTTCCGTTAGGTCTTCGAACTACATCATATTCGGTCAAATATACTTTCTGCCTGTATAATTTATAGAATAACGATGCCTTTAGTTTATTGCTGAATAAATTCAAATCGTAATTAAAACCGATGATTTGCTTGTTGTACTTGCGTTGATCAAGCCTATTGCGAATATGCTGAGGTAAGGTCGGGTCATCAATATCACGGGTAAAAGCTCCTAAAAAATAGCTCACCCCAACAGCGTGATTTCTGGTGATGTGATAATGAACGTTAGAACGATTGGCAAGATTACGCTCATCGTTCATTGCCAAGGTGGGGGCTCCTGCTTCGGCTCCTTGTTGCCAAGTAAGCTCTTTCCCGTTACGCCCGATGGCTCTTTTGCCTTCCCAAGTGTATATATAAGGAACTGTGTCAATTACTTGTCTGTTGGTTTTGGAATAGGTAGTAAATGTGCTTACGTCCAATCCTTTGAAAAACAAATCGTTTTTCTTGTACTGCAAACTTGCCATACGGCTATTGTACTCGGTTCGGCGATTACCGTAAACCACTTGCATTGTGGCTCCTGTTTGTATGTCTTTCTCTGTTTCAGAAAACATAAACCCAAGCAGGAATTCATCTGCCCACTTTTTACGCGTGAAACCAAAGTTCGACTTAATCCCTGACGAATAATATTTATCGTGAAAACGCTTGGCTTTTACGTGCGTATATTCGCCCGTAGTGTTGTCGGTAACATAAATGGTTTCGCCCCATACTTTGTAATTGTTATCCGTATAATTATAAAAGGAAGACAAATTAGCCGTAAAGCCCGATTTTTTATCGCGATATGTTCCGTTTAAGTCCCATTGATGCGTATTGAACGACCCGTAGGAGTACGACGTGGTAAGCGAATTGCTCATTTCTTTCTTTAAAACCACGTTGATTCCTCCGCCCAAGGCATCTTCCGAAAGCTCTGCAGGAAGCACTCCTTTGTAAACCTCAATGCGTTCAATCATTGATGGCGGAATGCTACTGAGTGAAAACGAACGCCCGTAATTGCGTATGGGGATTCCGTCAATGAAAATCCGTACCGAATTGCCCGTAAGTCCGTTCAGGTTGAAGGAAATATCCGAACCCATCCCCGCCGACTGACGTATTTTCACCCCCGCCGAACGCCCCAAAAGTTCCGTAGTTTGGATGTTCTGTAAAATGGCTTCTTTAGTGCTGATAACATTCATCGCATAGCCTTGTTCTTTGGCTTGCCTGCCCTTACTGCTACCCGAAACGGCAACCTCGCCAAGCGAAATTCCTTGGTTGTTATTGAGCCTTATGGTAATTTGTTGATTGCTCTTTGTGAAATGCACCTTAACCTTAACACTTTCATTACCAAAGGTTTTAACTTCAATTTCATAATGTTTCCCAATGGGTAAATGTTCTATTTTGAAGAATCCTTCCTCATCGGTTTGGGTGTATCTGTTCACACTTTTGATAAATACCGTAACCATATCGGCGGGCGTTCCGTCAGTGTAAATCACTTTACCCGAAAGCGTTCCCTTGCGAGGTGGTGGCTGTTGAGCGTACAAATCCGCGAAAGAAAATCCAAAACAGAACAATAAAAGTATTAAGAAGCGTGCTTTAATGTTTTTCATAGTTAGTGTTTATACTATAATTATTTTTTTGTGCTTATGTAAACATCCATAATAGCATCTATTTGTTCCTTGGTTTTGTATTTTTCTTCATTAAAAAGATGTTCGTGCAATGCCTTGCCATCAACTTTTTCTTCCACTTTAAGATTTCCTTTTTGAGCGAAAGCAGCATCCCAATGGTTGCGAACCAAAGCCCATTTTTCTTTGTTTTTCTGCCAGAATTCCTGAGCTGCTTTGCATTTTTCGTCAGCTACTTTTTTGTAAGTATTGTAGCCTCGCTCCTGTGCAATTACCAAATCATCTTTGCCATCACGACGTAAAACCTTATCATTGTCTTGCACGTGCAACCAGCCATAATTGGTGATTTCGTGTCGGTTACGTCTTAAAAGTATGTTGTAATCACTTCGGATTTCTTGTTCGCGTCGTGGCATAGGAGCAGCTGCTTCGCTCTCCCAGAAACTTTTTCCGTCCACGTGAACCCAAGTAGCAGTTTGTTCGTAACGAGGGCTGTCATCTACTTGATATACTTTTTGTGTCCATTGCCCTTTCACCGCCGATTTGGGCAAAGAATAACTGCTCCACTCATTGTCTTTTTGATATTTTAAAAGGTCGGTATTTTCATAAATCCAATCTTGTCGCCAATGCTTGATAACGTGCTGTTTATCTCTTTTCCCAACCACGAGCAAATGTTGCAAAACGAGCTTCTTTTTGCTATCTTCAATAAGTTCTACCCATTCCAATGCTTTGGAACGACTTGATTTTGAAGGCACATACGTAGAATCCGCACCATACTGAAAAGTTTCCGCATAACGGAAAGTTACCTCATAACAGCCACACATATTTTTTATGGCTTCAACATCTTTTTTGTTCTGAGCATTTGTTCCTACCGAAAAAAGAGAAACCAAACACGAAACGACAAATAGCTTTTTCATATCCTACAAATATTTTAGATTAAATCGGGGCAAATATAGTATTTTATTTTTATTTAGAATATATTTAAATAATGATTTTGGGAAAAGTATTGTTTTTTAGTTGCCATTTCCCTTTACAAATCATAAAATAATCTGTAAATCAAAATAATACAATTAAAAACAATCAGGTTAAACAGACATAAATCCTTAGTAAAACATCTTGTTTAACATTTATTTAACCAGTCATTTCAAATTAATCGCATAACTTTGCGGAATTATTAATTAATAAACTCTATCTATTTATGAAGAAAATCGTATTAAGTGCAGTGGTAATTTCCGCTCTTACGCTAACAAGTTGTAACAACACAAATACACAGCAAAAAGCTGAAACAGCTACTCAAGCAGAGCAAATGCAAACAGAAGCTGAAAAAGTTCAGAAAGAAGAAGCAAAATTTGCTTACACAGTAGCTCCTACATCTGTTATTGAGTGGGTTGGTACAAAACCAACAGGAAAACACAACGGAATCGTAAACGTTACCGAAGGTGGGGTAAACATTGAAAACCAAACTATTACAAATGGTAAATTCATTATTGATATGAATACAATCACTGTTTTGGATTTGGCTGCCGGTGACGGAAAAGAAGATTTGGAAGGTCACTTAAAAGGAACAGGAAAAGAAGAAGCTGAAGACCATTTCTTCAATGTTAAAAAATTCCCTACAGCTACATTTGAATTCAAATCTTTTGACGGAACAAACGTTGTAGGTGATTTAACAATCAAAGGAATTACAAAAGAAGTTTCTTTCCCTGCAACAGTTACTGTTACGGATACGGAAGTAAACATCGAATCAAAAGCCTTCAAAATCAACCGTGTAGATTTTGGTGTTAATTACGCTTCAAAATCAGTTTTTGGTGATTTGAAAGATAAATTCATCAATGATGAAATGGAGCTTGTTGTTAAAGCAAAAGCTACAAAATAATCATCAACCGAAAAAACGGTAATTGCTTTGGTTAGCAAATAGTGAATTCTTTTCGCTACTTGCTAACCATTTGCATACTAACCAATCCGTTAAACTTACAATGGAAACAACATCTATCATCATCATTATCACTACGTTAGTTCTGTCAGCCTTCTTTTCAGGATTTGAAATTGCGTATGTATCTTCCAATAAAGTACACATCGAAATCCAAAAAAAACAAGGAGGTTTTATGGCTAATATTTTGACAAAAATCACCCGAAAACCTTCAAAACTTATTGCTACGGTACTGGTAGGCAACAACATAGCGTTAGTTATATATGGTTTTGAAATGGGAAAAGTGATGACAGAAATGTTACCTCCATTCTTTCAAAATGTTTTATGGCATACCGTAATTTCCACACTGATAATACTCATTACTGCGGAGTTTATGCCAAAGGTGTTTTTCCAAATTTATGCCAATCAAGTTCTTAAAATTTTGGCTGTTCCTGCGTATTTTTTCTATTGGCTGTTCTCTCCTATTTCCAACTTCATTATTTGGATTTCCGACTTTATCCTGAAAGTTTTCTTTAAAACCGAAGGCGATTCCGTTCCGCTGTCGTTCACAAAAGTAGAGTTGGGAGATTATATTTCCGAACAGATGGAAAATGCCTCAAAGAAAGAACAAGTTGACGCAGAGATACAAATTTTTCAGAATGCATTGGAATTTTCCGGCGTAAAGGCTCGTGAAATTATGATTCCACGAACTGAAATCATCGCAGTGGACATTAACGAAAAACCAGAAGATTTAATTCACTCCTTTGTTTCCTCAGGATTCTCTAAAATATTGGTTTACAACGAAAATATTGATGATATTGTGGGATATGTACATACCTTTGATATGTTCAAAAAACCGAAAGACATCAAAAGCATTTTAATTCCTATTCCATACATTCCTGAAACTATGCTCATTCACGAAGTACTTGATATGCTTACCCGAAAACGCAAAAGTATGGCTGTGGTTTTGGACGAATACGGCGGAACATCAGGGATGCTGACCCTTGAAGATATCGTTGAAGAGCTTTTCGGTGAAATTGAAGATGAGCACGACAAAGATATTTTCTTGGAAGAAAAAATTTCGGACACCGAATACCTCTTTTCGGCACGATTGGAAGTTGATTATATTAATGAAAAATACAACCTCGACCTACCTGAAAGTGAGGATTATGAAACTCTCGGCGGACTTATCGTAGCTTTTAACGAAGGTATCCCGTCCAAAGGAGAAACCGTATCGATGCCTCCTTTCGATTTTTACATAGAAGAAAGCTCCGAAACCAAAATACAAACCGTAAAACTATTTGTAATCAACGGATAATATTCTTCTTTGGCTTTGTACTTTCTTTTAACCCGCTTTTTGCTATATTTTTGTAACTTTTTGCTGTTAATAAGTAACTAATTTCTGGCAGAAAGTAACAAAAAATTACAATTTTGGCTTCAAAACTTTGATAGTTTTTCAATCGTGTGTGTTTAATAACGATTAAATCCGCTTTAAATCAAATCTATTTCCCAAAAAATCCTTACTTTTGCGGTTTAAAAAATAGGTTAATTATATGCAACTATCAGAACAAGAGATAATTCGTAGAGAGAAACTCCATAAATTGAGAGCAATGGGCATCAATCCGTATCCGGCGGAATTATTCCCTGTAAATACCACTTCAAAAGAGGTCGAAAGCCAGTTCGAGGAAGGCAAAAGCGTGATTTTGGCAGGTAGGCTGATGTCTGTTCGCATTCAAGGAAAGGCTTCATTTGCTTCGTTGCAAGATAGTGAAGGGCGTGTACAGCTTTACATCAACCGTGACGAAATTTGCCCCGATGAGGACAAAACTCTTTATAATGAGGTATTTAAAAAATTGCTCGATTTGGGTGATTTCATCGGTGTAGAAGGCGAACTTTTCACTACACAGGTGGGCGAAAAATCCGTACGCGTGAAGAAAATCAAACTACTTAGCAAAGTACTTCGTCCGTTGCCACTTCCTAAAACCGATGCCGACGGAAATGTATTCGATGCCTTCACCGATCCTGAACTTCGCTACCGTATGCGTTACGTGGACTTGGTAGTAAACCCACAAGTGAAGGAAGTTTTCATCAAACGAACCAAACTTTTCAATGCAATGCGTCAGTTTTTTAACGACCGCGGCTATATGGAAGTTGAAACTCCTGTATTGCAATCTATTCCGGGCGGGGCAGCAGCACGTCCGTTCATAACTCACCACAATTCGTTGGATATTCCGCTTTATATGCGAATTGCCAATGAGTTGTACCTCAAAAGACTTATCGTAGGCGGATTTGATGGCGTGTACGAGTTCTCTAAAAACTTCCGAAACGAAGGAATGGACAGAACTCACAACCCTGAATTTACCGCAATGGAAATTTATGTGGCGTACAAGGATTACCATTGGATGATGGAATTTACCGAACAGCTCTTGGAACATTGTGCCATCGCGGTAAATGGCTCAACCAAAGCAACTTTCGGCAAGAACGAAATCGACTTTAAGGCACCTTATCCGCGCGTTACGATGACCGAAGCCATCAAAAAATTCACAGGATTTGACATCACGGGAAAAACCGAAAAAGAATTGTTCGATTTTGCCAAATCCATCGGAATTGAAGTTGATGATACGATGGGCAAAGGCAAGCTGATTGATGAAATTTTCGGCGAAAAATGCGAAGGAAATTTCATTCAGCCGACTTTCATTACCGATTACCCGAAAGAAATGTCGCCACTGACCAAAGAACACCGTTCAAACCCCGAGCTTACCGAGCGTTTCGAGCTAATGGTTTGCGGAAAAGAGATTGCCAACGCCTATTCCGAGCTAAACGACCCTATCGACCAACGTGAACGCTTCGAAGCACAGATGGCACTTTCCGAGCGAGGCGATGACGAGGCTATGTTCATTGACCAAGACTTTTTGCGAGCGTTGGAATTTGGTATGCCGCCCACATCAGGACTCGGTATCGGAATGGACAGACTTATTATGTTCCTAACGGGTAACGAAAGCATACAAGAAGTACTTTTCTTCCCGCAAATGAAGCCGCAGGTGCGAGCCGCACAGGCAGTTGAACTAAACGAAGATGAAAAAATGGTGTTTGAAATTCTGCAAAAAGCCGAAACACTCCCCTTGGAAGACTTAAAAACACAATCGGGATTGTCCAATAAAAAATGGGACAAAGCCATAAAAGGACTAACCGGTAAAAAAGTAGCTTCCGTTGAGAAAGAGGGCGATAATTTATTGGTGAAATTGGCATAATGTAGGGTCGTATTGCATACACACCCATAAAAAATACACAATGTAAGGGCGAAATATATTTCGCCCTTTATTTTTAGCAGTTTTATCTGATATTATGGTAGGTATTAAGAAATTAAAACCACCTCGAAGCTGATAAAAACTATCTTTTAGATAATTATAATCTGCTTTTAGATATTAAAAAGTACCTCGAAGCGGGTTTTTACTATCTTTTTCTTAATTAAAACCACCTCAAAGTCTGTAAAAACTACCTTTTAGATAATTATAACCCGCTTTTAGATATTAAAAAGTACCTCAAAGGGGGTTTTTACTATCTTTTTCTTAATTAAAACTATCTTAAAGTTCCTTTTATATAAACGTTAGTCAGTAACAACATAACTAAGATTATTTATCTTCCTCTTTCTAATAGTAAAAATCAAACACATTTAACATTTAGTTGAATGTATTTAAGAAATTTTCTATTACCTTTGCCGCCATTAATTGTAAAACTATATACATATGAAAAGATTTATTTTATCTTTATTCGCATTGTCTTTAATTGTAAGTTGTGACAAAGACAATACTGACGGAGGGCAACCCATTGAGGAAGCATCTATATTACCTAAAAAGATTGTGGAACGCTCCACTGAGGTAAAACGCGACCAAAATGGTGTAGAAACTCGAATAGAACACGTTGAGGAAGTCAATTATGAAATTGTAGAAAATAAAGTTGTAGGTGGCACATTCAACTCATTTAAAAATAACAAAAAAGAAGATTCCTCAAAATTCACTCATACGTACGAAAACGACTTATTAAAAACTTCGGTTTATGTAAATCTTAAAACCAATAAAGAAGACTCAAAAAATACCTACAAATATGAAAATGGAAAATTGGTGGAAAAAGTAGAAGAATGGTTAACTAATAGCGGTAAAAACAGTAATACTACTACATACAAGTATTCGGGTGATAAGTTAATTGAAAAACAAGTAAAAAACAATTGGGGTTCTGATGAAAGTATCAAGGTAAGCGAATTTGTGTATGTTTCTCCTACCGAAATAAAAGAAATTAAAACAATTCCTTATATAATAAATGATCAGAAAATGACAAGAACTGAAACTACAACCTATACACTTGACGCCGAGGGACGAGTTATAAGGTCTGTGGAAGAAGAAGAGGATCGTAAAATAACTAAGGAGTTTCAGTATGATGATAAAAAGAATTATAAACACCATCCAATTGCTCTTGCTACAGAACCAGATCATTTTCTTGATGAAGAAGTGATGAAAAACAATCTAATTTCTTTAAAAATGACCTTCGAATACAAACAAGGTTCTCAATATAACAGAACAGAGACTTCAACTTACAGCTATCAGTACAACGATAAGGGCTATCCTACAAGAATAGAAGAGGTTTATAAGAGTAGTCCTAATGCAAAACCCCAAACAATAATAACAGAAATCACTTATTAATACAACTTTGATAAAAACCACTTCGTTATGAGGTGGTTTTTTGTATCTCTTAGCTCCAAATATGTAGCTTATAAGGGCTTTTTGAGCGTCAATCCATACTATTTATTGCTTATGTCATACTTTTTGCCTATATTTGTAACCAAAATCAACCTTAAATATAAATCAATCAAAATGAAAAGAATCTTATGTGTAGTATCACTTCTGGTGCTGTATTTTAATGTCTCTTTTGCCCAACAAAAACCAATGCTAAAACTCAAAGGAGAAGTTATCGGGGCAGAAACAAAATCTATTTTATTAGCAAAACCTACACAGTCCTTGCTTGAAGGACCCGTTATAGAAATTCCTGTAAAAAACGGAAAGTTTTACTATGAATCGCACTTAGAATTTCCGGAAGCAGTGGAACTTTCTTTTAGTGAAATTCGTGAGAAAGGAAGTGGAAGTTTTATGGAATTGTTTTTGGAAAATGAAGAGATACAAGTAACGCTTTATAACGAAGAAGAGTTTAACAAAAACATAGTAAAAGGAGGCAAATGGAATGCTGAGTATAAAAAATATACGGACAATTTGAATCGTAAGTTTGCTCATCTTTTCCAACCGATTACAGATAGTTTGGAGATTTTGTATGAAAATGATTTGGATGATAGCCAAGAGGCGAAGGAACTATACAAACAGTTAGATGAGAAGACAGGCGTTGAGAAAAAACTTATTTATGAAAAACTTGAAGCTCTAAGAGAGGCTGACAAACATCTCAGCCCTGAGGCTAAAAAGCTCAATGATAGGTTAAAACCTCTGATTGAGCAAGCCAAAGCCTACCGTCAGAACTACATTGAGGAAAATCCGAACTTAGTTGCCTACTCATTTCTTTTGAAAGATTTGATGTATAAAAGGGAGGAGATGGATATTACTTACAGCAAAAGAGTTGCTGAGAAACTTGCAAAAGCCAATCCGAAACATCCATACAATAAATTGGTTGCCGAATTGGTTTCCTCTCTTGAAAATATTCAAGTAGGGCAGAAATTCGTAGATTTTACAGCTCCTGACCTAGACGGAAAGCAAGTGCAACTATCAAAAGTTATCGAAGGGAAAATCACATTATTAGATTTTTGGGCTACGTGGTGTGGTTCTTGCATTGCTAGTACCCGTATGATGATTCCTATTTATGAGGCATACAAAGATAAAGGCTTCACAATGGTGGGAATCGCCGGTGAATTTAAAAATACAGACAGGCTAACTCAATTTTTAGAGAAAGAAAAATGGGATTGGTTGCAATTGGTTGAATTAGACAGGCAAAATAAAATTTGGCAGAAATATGGAATTCAAAATAGAGGGGGAGGGGTTTTCCTTATTGATGAGAAAGGCATTATCATTGCAATTGACCCTACCGCCGAAGAAGTTAAAAAGGAATTAGAAAAACGATTAGGTAAAAGTAATTAGCCAAAATCATTCTATTATGCAAACTAATTTTGATATTTACTATAATGAGGATTGATGCTTTGACTTCGCTCAGCAAGACAAATAGCGTGTTACTCCAAGCAAAGGCAAAGACTTTTATTTTAGTAATTTTAAATTCAAAATAACATTAATATATTGATAAAACCACTTCGTTATGAGGTGGTTTTTTGTATCTTTGCGGTAATAATTTTTCTTTTTTCAAAACTAATAAAATGCAACAGTATCACAATTTATTACGACATATTTTAGAAAACGGACATAAGAAAGAAGACCGCACAGGAACAGGCACCATTAGTGTATTCGGATATCAAATGCGGTTCGATTTAAGTCAAGGATTTCCGGTTGTTACTACCAAAAAGTTACATTTAAAGTCCATCATTCACGAGCTTTTGTGGTTTTTGAAAGGTGATACTAACATTAAGTATCTCACTGATAACGGCGTTCGTATTTGGAACGAGTGGGCGAATGAAAATGGCGATTTAGGACCTATTTACGGGCATCAATGGCGAAATTGGAACAGCGAAGGCATCGACCAGATTAAGGAAGTTATTGAAACGTTACAGAAAAATCCGGATAGCCGCCGGATGTTAGTTTCAGCTTGGAATCCTTCGGTGTTGCCCGATACTTCAAAGTCCTTTTCTGAAAATGTTGCCAACGGAAAGGCAGCTTTGCCTCCTTGTCACGCCTTTTTTCAGTTCTATGTGGCTGACGGAAAGCTCTCGTGTCAGCTTTACCAACGCAGTGCCGATGTATTTTTGGGCGTGCCTTTCAATATTGCCTCCTATGCCCTACTAACAATGATGCTTGCTCAGGTTTGCGGGCTACAAGCGGGAGATTTTGTGCATACATTCGGTGATGTTCACATCTATAACAATCATCTTGAGCAGGTGAATTTACAACTAAGCCGCGAGCCACGTCCTCTTCCCTTAATGAAACTAAACCCAGAGGTGACCGACCTATTTTCTTTCAAATACGAAGACTTTACTTTGGAAGGTTACGACCCTTATCCTGCCATTAAAGGAGAAGTTTCTATCTAAAAGCGAATTAATTTCAGCCAAAAGCAGATTATTTGAATTCTTAAAACATATATTAATCGTAAGAATTTTTCTGCAACACAATAAAAGAAAAAATGTATCGAGAAGCAATAACAATCTTTCCCGATACATTTTTTTATTCTATTTCTGTGAATCGCTAAAAGTACCAATTAGCAACTATTATAGCGTAAACTTTTGGAAATAAACACCTTTTTCCGTGTTTTACATTCATTTTTCTATAAATCAAACCCGATATCTTTTCGGAAATACATCTTATCGAAGTGAATTTTTCCGATATTCTCGTATGATTTCTGCAAGGCTTGCTTAAAATCCTCCCCGAAAGAAGTAACGGCAAGCACTCGTCCGCCTGAAGTTTGCAACTCGCCATCTTTTAAGGTTGTTCCTGCGTGAAAAACGATGCTTCCTGACACATTTTCTATTCCGGAAATTCGTTTTCCTTTCTCGTAATCTTCCGGATAACCTCCCGAAACCATCATCACGGTGGTTGCACTTTGTGGCGTGATGGCAAGAGAAACCGAATCCAAGGTTTGTGTTTTCAATGTTTTAAAAATAGGGACTAAATCGCTTTCAATGCGAGGCAGAACTACCTCCGTTTCAGGGTCACCCATACGCACGTTATATTCAATCACGTAAGGTTCGCCTTTAACTTTAATAAGCCCGATGAAAACAAATCCTTTGTAATCAATATTATCCTTTTGAAGCCCTAAAATGGTTGGTTTTACGATACGAGTTTCTATTTTTTCCATAAAATCCGCATCAGCGAAAGGCACCGGGGACACTGCTCCCATTCCGCCCGTGTTTAAGCCTTGGTCATTCTCACCGATACGTTTATAATCTTTGGCTGTAGGTAGTAATTTGTAATTTTTGCCATCGGTAAGCACAAAACAACTTAGTTCTATTCCGTCTAAGAACTCCTCAATAACAACCTTTTGGCTTGCATTCCCGAACTTCTCGTTGAGTAACATATTTTTAAGTTCGGTTTTAGCTTCGTTCAAATCATTAATAATCAAAACTCCCTTGCCCGCCGCCAATCCGTCGGCTTTTAAAACATAAGGAGGTTGCATTGATTCCAAAAATTTGCATCCTTGTTCTACGGTTTCTTTGGTAAAACTCTCGTACTTAGCCGTTGGGATATTGTGGCGTTGCATAAATTGTTTGGCGAATTCCTTACTTCCTTCCAATTTAGCTCCTTCGCGTGATGGCCCCACCACTTGAACGTGTTGCAATTGTGTATCTGCCTTGAAAAAATCGTAAACTCCTTGTACCAGAGGGTCTTCAGGGCCTACTACAACCATTTCGATATGCTTATCCAACACTATTTGTTTCACTGCTTGAAAATCAGTGGGATTTATGTTTATATTGGTTGCTACCTGATGCGTTCCGCCATTTCCTGGAGCTACATATAGGTTTTCACATTGGTTACTTTGGCTGATTTTCAAAGCAAAAGCGTGTTCACGTCCGCCCGAACCTAAAATTAATATGTTCATAATATTCTTTTATTAAGAGATTAATGGTTGAAAAAATATACAAATTTGAAATAATTAAAAAGAAACTAATTTTTATCCTCTATTTTACAAATCGGAATAGGATTCATTTTGTGTTGATTGATTTTATTCAAGCGTTTATAAATTTGAAACACTTCCTTTTCACGCCCCGAGAAGTCATCGGCTTGTTTTCCCTTCTCATCTTGCAACATAGCCCATTCCAGTTCGTCATACGAGGCTTTTAGCTGGTCTTCATCGCTTCGGTCATCACCAAAAAGCCCGTCCGAAGGTTTTGCGTTCAGGATAGATTCAGGAATTTTCAAATGTTTTCCTAAAAGATATACTTCGCTTTTCATTAAATCGGCAATTGGGCTGACATCTACGCCTCCATCGCCATATTTAGTAAAAAATCCGACCCCGAAATCTTCTATCTTATTACCTGTTCCCACT
Organism: Capnocytophaga stomatis; assembly: GCF_002302635.1. Taxonomy (NCBI): domain Bacteria; kingdom Pseudomonadati; phylum Bacteroidota; class Flavobacteriia; order Flavobacteriales; family Flavobacteriaceae; genus Capnocytophaga; species Capnocytophaga stomatis. The sequence continues at coordinate 1,615,349 of NZ_CP022387.1, read as the reverse complement.
ACGATATATCCTTCTAAACCAGCGAAATAATAAAGAGTTGTCATTCGCAATCTTGCTCGGGTGTTTGCCAAAGCCATTTCATACGTGGGCTTATCTGTTTCCGGAATTTGACTCACAAATTGGTCAAAAACGGGAGTTAAATCTACCTCAAGGCTGGAAACATTGGTGTAGTTTTTCTTTAAAAAATCGATATGTTCCTTAGCTCTCGACACGTGGCTTTCTGCTTGATGTATGGGAAGCTCAAGACAAAGCGTGGGCAAGCCCGTTTTGGCACAAAGTGTGGAAACTACCGCCGAATCCACTCCTCCTGAAATCCCGATAACGAGTCCTTTCACTCGGGAGCTTTCAACATAGTTCTGTAACCATTGTACAATGTGTTTTGATACTTTTTCTGCGTTCATTATTATCTATTAAGGTAAAATTTCCCTTTCGGAAAGGTCAAAAGTACGAAATCTTTTTGGTATCACAAGCCTATAACAGAAACATCAAAGCAATAAATTCTGTTTTTATCATTGAATTTTATCTCATTTGTAAATTTTATTTTCCTTATTTCAAAAATAAAGTATATTTTTGTTAGCAAATTATATCTTTTAGATTATGAAAAGAACCTTTTTACTATTTATTTTATTTTCGATGCAGGTTTTTGCACAACAGACTTCTTTTATTTCAGAAAATGTTGAGATTAATTCACTTTTAAGCGGAACTTTATACACCCCCAACACATCTCAGCCAACAGATTTGGTTATTTTAATTGCCGGTTCGGGACCTACTGACCGCGACGGAAATCAACCACTTATGAAAAACAACTCACTTAAGTTCTTGGCTCAGGAATTGGCTAAAAATGAAATTTCTGTTTTCAGTTATGACAAGCGTATTTTCGGGCTAATGAAGCAAAATAACCTCAAGGAAGAGGAACTGTCTTTCAATGACTTTATTGAAGATGCCGTTTTGGTTGCTGAATTTTTCCTGAAGGGGAAAAAATACAAATCCGTGACCATTGCCGGGCATTCCGAAGGCTCGCTTGTTGGAATGGTGGCTTCGCAAAAAGCAAATGTTGATAAATTCGTTTCCATCGCCGGAGCCGGAAACTCAATCGATAAAGTTATTGAACATCAAATGGAAACAAACGCTCCATTGCTGCTCAAGCAAAGTAAAGAAATTCTTTCCGAACTCAAAAAAGGAAATGTTGTAGAGGTGCAAAACCCTATGTTACAAGCTGTTTTCAGAAAAAGCGTTCAGCCATATATGATTTCGTGGCTGAAGTACGACCCAAAAACTGAGCTTCAAAAGCTTAAAATGCCCGTACTCATAGTAAACGGAACTTCTGACTTGCAAGTACCTGTTTCCGAGGCAGAAATACTAAAAGAAGCATCGCCTAATGCTAAATTCTGCATCATTGAAGAAATGAATCACGTGCTGAAAACGGTAACCAACAGCGTTGAAAATATGCAATCTTACGCAAATCCTGATTTACCTATTAATGCAAAATTAGTGCAAGAAATCGCAGACTTCGTAAAGGAATAATTAAAAAGGTCGGATTCCGTTCTTCTTAAATTGAATTGCTTTGTAAAATATGCTATCTTTGTGCCAAAGAGTTGCAAAAAAGCGATAGAACTCGCATTAATTTAATTATCAACAAATTGTAAATCAATATTATCCGATATGTCAATTCATAATTCCTTAAAAACCAATCTGCCTGTTATCACGCCAGAGAATTCTGTTTGTGAAGCCGTGGAATTGCTAAAATCTCAACATTTGTCGCATTTACCCATATTTAATATGGGAAATATGATTGGGATGCTTCCTCGTGAGGTTGTGCTTTCTGCTTCAGACAACAACAAACTTACTGATTTTCTGTACGATATGGATATATTTTTCGCCAAGAAAGATGCTCGTTGGGAAGAAGTAATGGAGATTTTTGTAAAATACGATAGCAATATCGTTCCGGTTTTGGATGAAGAAAATCAATATTTAGGTTATTATCAATTAGTTGACTTTATTCACTTATTTTCAGAAACTCCTTTTTTGAGAGAAATTGGCAGTTTTATCGTTTTGGAAAAAAATCAGGAAGAATATTCTTTCAGCGAAATTTCGCAAATTGTAGAATCAAACCAAGCTAAAATTTTGGGAATATTTATTTCCGATGCTTCCAACGGGAAAGTGCATATAACGCTGAAAATCATTGCCAATTCACTTACGGAAATTCTGCAAACGTTTCGCCGTTACAAGTATGCCATATTGGTTGAAAAAGAAGATGATTTTTACTTGCAAGAATTGAAAGAAAAATCGGATTATTTTGATAAATATTTGAACATATAACTAAAAACTACTGACGCACAGCACCAAAATGAAAATAGCAATTTACGCACAGCAGTATTCTGAAAATTACAAAAAAGTATTTGAAGATTTGTTCGCTCACATTGAGCCTTCAGACGTTGTTTATGTGGAACAAAAACTTTTTGAAGATTTAAAACGAGAAGCAATTCTGAGCAACGAATGCAAGTCATTTACCTGTTTTTCAGACCTTGACGCTTCTTTTGATGTAATGCTGACTATTGGTGGCGACGGAACTATTTTGCGAGCGATTACCTTCGTTCGAAATCTGAACATTCCCATTTTAGGAATCAATGTTGGGCGACTCGGATTTTTAGCAACAGCTCAAAAAGATGAAATTGAGAATGTATTTTCCGCTTTGCGTACAAAAAACTATAAAATCACAGAACGTTCTGTTATTGAAGCTATTGTGAGTAGCGACGGAAAGCCCGTAAGTGAGATTAACTTTGCTCTAAACGAAATCACCGTAACCCGAAAGAATACAGCCTCGATGATTACCATCAATACGGAACTCAATGGGGAATTTCTGACCTCGTATTGGGCAGATGGTTTGATTATATCAACTCCCACTGGTTCAACAGGTTACTCATTAAGCTGCGGAGGACCCGTAATCATCCCGAATGCAAAAAATTTTGTGATTACCCCCATCGCTCCGCACAATCTGAATGCACGTCCGCTGGTCATTCCTGACGATACGGAAATTAAGCTAACTATTTCAGGACGAGAAAAAAAGTATTTGATTTCGTTTGACTCTCGGATTGAAACGCTCCTCAACAAAGTTTCTGTAACAATTCGTAAGGCTGATTTTTCCATAAAAATGATTCGATTGGAAGGAGAAAGTTTCATCAACACACTCAGAAATAAGCTTTTATGGGGAGAAGATAGCCGAAATAAAAATAATTAACCATATATTTATCGTATAAAATATGCTTGAAAAACTAAAAAAACGCTGGAATGTTACCTCAAACACACAAGTTTGGCTCATTTTGATTACTTTTACAATTACAGGTTCGCTCTCTGCCAAAGTTTCACGTCCTTTTTGTGATTACATTGGCTTGGATTTTAATGAGTTAAACCCTGTTTTGGCTTGGATTTTGCGATTAATCATCATACTGCCCATATATCAAATTATTCTATTAATTGTGGGAACACTTTTAGGACAATTCCGATTTTTTTGGGAATTTGAAAAGAAAATGCTTGGAATCAGAAAACGAAAAGTTGAAACCGTGTCCGCAACAGAAAACGAAAAAATGTCAAATCAAAAACATTAATATCCAATGAAAAAATATCTATCACTTTTATTAGCACTGACTTCCCTCATCGTTCTGGGACAAGAAAAGAAAATTTCTATTCAAGATGCCGTTTATGGTTACATAACCGACAGCAATTCACCAAAAGGATACGCTCTTCTTTACCCCGAAGACTACAATTCCTTGCAGTGGATTGACGGGACAAACAACTACATTTATGATGATGGCTCATCATTTGAAATTATTTCGGCTACCGGACAAAAAATAAAATCCATTTCCGGCGAAGATATGGCGAGTGTATATTCAAAATTAAGACGTCTCCCATCAATCACATACATTGACCAGAAAGAATTGATTTTTGAGTTAGACAATGCTTTCCAAGTTTATGATTATCTGAATAACAATCATTTATCATCTATCACTTTTGCTTCCGGAGCAGAAAATAAAGATTTCAACAAACATCAAAAAGCCGTTGCCTACACAATTGGAAATAATCTTTTTGTGGCAGTTTCAGGCAATGAAAAAATAGAAGTCACAAACAATTCTGACAAAAATATTGTGTCAGGGCAAGCTATCCACCGCAGCGAATTCGGCATTAAAAAGGGAACTTTTTGGTCTCCTAAAGGAAATTTGTTAGCTTTTTATCAAAAAAATGAAAGCAATGTTACGGATTATCCGTTGGTAGACATCAACACTGTTCCTGCAAGTTCAAAACTCATAAAATATCCGATGGCCGGACAAAAAAGCGAGCAGGCGGCTATCGGTATTTTTGATGTTAAAACACAAAAAACCATATATTTAGATATTGACACTACTGATGAGCATTATCTTACAAATCTTTCGTGGTCGCCTGATGAAAAATACATTTTGGTAGCAGAAATCAATCGTGATCAAAACCACTATTGGTTAAACAGATATGATGCTTCCACAGGAAAAAAAGTGAACACACTTTTTGAAGAAAAAAACAGCAAATGGGTTGAGCCTGAATATCCTGCAACCTTCTTGCCTAATAAAAATGATGAATTTCTGTGGATGAGCGAGCGAAATGGGTTTATGAACATCTATCATTATAACCTCAACGGAAAATTAATCAAACAAATAACTGATTTTAAATGGGTTGTACAAGATATTTTAGGATTTGATTCAAAAGGAAAGTTCGTTTTTATCTCAGGAACGGGCAAAGACCCACGTGAGAAACACACTTACAAAATAGAATTAAAAAATCCGAAGAAAATTACAGCTTTAACCAAAATTGCAGGAACGCACAAAACGCAATTGAGTGCTGATGCCAAATTTTTAATAGACGCATACAGCAGTGTTTCCGTTCCTCAAAACATCAATGTTGTAAACACAGAATCGGGAGTGGTGCGAAATATCCTGACTGCAAAAAATCCGCTTGAAAATATCGCTGTGGGAACCACCGAACTTTTGGAAATCAAGGCTAATGACGGAACTCCGCTATATGGAAAAATACACAAACCTAAGAATTTTAATTCTGCAAAAAAATATCCGGTTTTAGTGTACGTTTACGGAGGACCTCACGCTCAAATGGTAACTAATTCTTGGCTTGCCGATTCTTACCTTTGGATACCTGTTTTTGCTCAGAATGAGGATTATATCGTTTTCACACTTGATAACCGAGGAAGTTCCAATCGTGGATTTGCTTTTGAAAGTGCCATTCATCGTCAGTTAGGAGAAATGGAAATAAAAGACCAACTCAGCGGTGTTGAATATCTAAAATCTCTTCCTTATGTTGATAGCTCACGAATTGCCGTTCACGGATGGAGTTTTGGTGGATTTATGGCTTCGAGTTTGATGCTACGTCATCCAAAAGTATTCACTACTTCGGTTGCAGGAGGTGCGGTTACAGATTGGAAATTTTATGAAATAATGTACGGAGAACGCTATATGGACACACCCGAACAAAATCCTGAGGGATACGAAAACAGCCGTGTAGGTAAATATCTCAACAATTTGGAAGGTAAATTACTTTTCATTCACGGAAGCGTTGATGATGTGGTAGTTCCGCAACACGTGCTTTCCATTATGCAAGAATCTATCACGAAGAAAAAATTGGTGGATTTGTCCATCTATCCGATGCACGCACACGGTGTACGAGGTGCTGACCACGCCAATTTAGTACAACGAATTTTAGATTATGTAAAAACAAACAATAAGTAAAAATCACAAAGAGAGAAAAGTAGGAAACTTTCTGTTTTTCTCTCTTCGTTTTAAAAATAAAATCGTGATTCGAAAAAGAACAAAACGTACTTTATTGAAAATCTTCGGGTTATTTTCATCAGTTCGAGGGTACAACATTTTAATGGTTTGTATCGCTCAATATTTGGCTTCGATTTTCATTCTTTCAAAAAGCACTTCTATCCGCAAAGTGTTACTTGACGACAACCTTTTTATGTTGGTTTTAGCCGGAGCTTTGGCAATTGCGGGCGGATATATCATCAACGGATTCTACGATAAAGAAAAAGACCTTATCAACAAGCCACTTAAATCAATGATTGACCGCTTGGTAGGGCAAAACACCAAACTAACACTTTACTTTCTGCTCAACTTTTTATCTGTAATTGTAGCAAGTTATGTTTCTTTCCGAACTGTAATATTTTTTTCGGGTTACATTTTTGGTATGTGGCTTTACTCGCACCGAATAAAAAAAATTCCCTTTTGGGGGAATTTCACCTCAGCAATTCTGGCAATTGTTCCTTTCTTTGCGGTATTCATTTATTACAAAAATTTTGACGGAGTCATCTTCATTCACGCTCTTTTACTATTCCTTTTGATACTTATCAAAGAATTTATTAAAGATTTGGAGAACTTAAAGGGCGATTTGGCACATAATTACCATACAATTCCGGTAAAATATGGCGAAAAACGAGCTAAAATAGTGATAACTCTCGCTACAATCTGTTGTTTTATTCCTATTTATGTACTAATTATTCATTTTAATGTCGGATATATGGCATATTATCTGATTTTTTCTCAAATTACGCTACTTTTATCCCTTGTTATTTTATGGAGCGGCAACTTTCAAAATCGTTATATTTTGATTCATAACATTCTGAAATTTGTACTTATTGCGGGGATATTTAGTGTGCTTCTGATTGATTTAAGCTGGATTTCAAAAATAAAAATAGTTATCTGACAGACATTAACTTAGCTACATACTTCCCTATAACATCAAACTCCAAATTCACGACACTTCCTACTTTGATATTTTTAAAATTCGTATGTTCCATCGTGTAAGGAATAATCACCACACTAAACTGATTTTTAGAGGAATCCACAACCGTCAAGCTAACTCCGTTTACCGTAATTGAGCCTTTTTCAATAGTTACATTGCCGCTGTTAGCATCGTATGAAAATGTAAATCGTGTGCTTCCGTTTTCGTCTTCAATTTTTGTACAAACGCCTGTTTGGTCAACGTGCCCTTGTACAATATGTCCGTCCAAGCGTGTACTTATCAACATTCCTCGTTCTAAATTCACAATTTCATCCATTTGTAAACTTCCAATATTGGTTTTTGCGAGTGTTTCAGCAATGGCAGTTACTTTGTATGTATCTCCTTGAATATCAACAACAGTCAAACAAACCCCATTATGAGCTACACTTTGGTCTATTTTCAATTCTGAAGTAAATCTACTTTTCACCCACAGATGCAAGTTTGATTTATCTTTTTCAATCTTCGTAATTTTGCCTAAATCTTCAATAATTCCTGTAAACATTTCTTATAGAATTAAATTCATAAAAAAAATACACCACAAGCCACAAAGATACTAATAACTTCTCAATATTTTCTGAAAGAAAAAAATTAAATATTTTTTACATTTGTTTAGCTTTTTTGTAAAAAACTTATAAATTTGTGGTTCGTTAACAACTCCTATTTTTCTAAATACCTTTGTTACGAAAAAGAGCAAATGTTCTTCACAATTAGTAAATTAATTCAAAACAATTTGATATGTACAGAAAATTAGCCGCATTATTTGTGCTGATGCTTTTGGTGTTGCCACTGTCAGCACAAGTAAAAGTAACCGGAAAAGTTACTGATGACACCAACAGTCCACTTCCAGGAGCCAGCATTTTGGTAAAAGGGAGTACACACGGAGTTAGTTCTGATTTTGATGGAAATTATGAAATAGAAGCCAAACAAGGCGACATACTTGAATTTAGCTTCATCGGATTTCAAACGCAAACCAAAAAAGTAACAACAACAGGCAAATCAACGACTATAAATGTTGTTCTTTTGGAAGACGCTCAACAACTTGAAGATGTTGTGGTTATCGGTTATGGTACTCAGAAAAAAGAAAGCTTAACAGGAGCTTTACAAACCGTTAAAAAGGAAAAGCTGGCAGATGTTACCACACCTTCTGTGGAGAATATGCTTAACGGAAAGGTTTCCGGAGTGTTTGTTGCTCCCGGTTCAGGGCGTCCTGGAGAAACCGGAGCCGTTATCATTCGTGGGAAGTCGACCTTAAACGGAAGCACAGCACCTCTTTGGGTAATTGACGGGGTGATTGTCGGGTCAAGTGCAGGAGCTTTAAATCCTTCTGACATTGAGTCTATGACCATTTTGAAAGACGCTGCTTCTACCGCAATTTATGGTTCACAAGGAGCCAATGGAGTTATCTTGATTACAACCAAAAAAGCTAAGGAAGGGAAATTACAATCGCAAATATCTCTCAGACAAGGAATCAGCTCACTTACAAATGGAAACTTGGAAGTAATGAACGGAGCAGAGTTGTACGATTATTTCAATTCGTTTTCAAACGTTTCAAACATTAAATTCCCTCGTTGGAATCCTGAACTTCGCAATAGTAATTTTGACTGGTGGAAGGAAGCAACTACAATGGGAATTGTACGCGACTATAGTGCTTCTATCAGTGGTGGTTCCGAAACGCTTCGTTCGTATTTCTCCTTCGGATTTTACGATGAAAAAGGAGCTGTAAAAGGGCTTGATTATACAAAATATGATTTCCGTGCGAAAGCAGATTATCAACCTTTTAAATGGCTTACCATCAAACCAAATATTTCTGGTACAGTTCGTACTACTGACGACAGGCAACATTCAGTAGGGGCGATGTATTCAAATTTACCTTGGGACAGTCCTTACGACAAAGATGGAAATATCGTTCCTCACCGCTCATCACTTTGGGTTAATAGCAACTCAACAAACTATTTGTATGATTTACAATGGAATTGGGGTAAAAGCAAGCTATTCCAAGCAATGGGAGGATTGGATTTTGATATCAAAATAAACGATTGGCTTACTTTCTCTTCAGTAAATAACTATAAGTATATAGGAAGTTTTTCTACTGGCTATGCTGACCCTCGTTCTTCAGGAGGAGAAAGCGTAAAGGGGCGTGTGTCAGAATCACAGGACAATATCATTCGTCGTTATACAAACCAAATTTTGAAATTTGACAGGTCATTTGACAAACATTCAGTAAATGCCTTAGTGGCATATGAGTATAATGACTATTGGGGGAAATCGCTCTCAGTGGCAGGTACAGGCATTGTTCCTGGTTTTTCAGTGCTTGATATAGTTACCAAACCTGAAAAAACTAAAGGAGGAATTTCTGAATGGGCAGTTCAATCACTTCTGTCAAGAGCTGTGTATAGTTACGACAATCGCTATGTTTTGGAAGGTTCTTTACGTCGTGACGGGGCTTCTAACTTTGGTACAAATGCCAAGTATGGTACTTTCTATTCAGTGAGCGGAAGCTGGAACATACATCGCGAAAATTGGTTTGCTCCAAAATGGGTAAATGCACTTAAACTTCGTGCTTCATACGGAACTGTGGGTAGCCGTCCTAATATTTTATACCCGCAATACGATTTGTACGCTGTTTCAACAGGAGCAAGTTATAATCAAACGCCTGGTGCTTTGATATCACAAGTGGGAAATAAAGATTTAACTTGGGAAAGTACAGTAACCACAGGTTTGGGATTAGATGTTACCCTCTTTGACAGAATATCTTTCACATTTGATTATTATAACAAAGACATTGATAATGTGTTATATCCTGTTCCAGTTTCAGGGCTTACAGGTGTTACTTCTATATGGCGTAACGTAGCAGCTCTTTCAAATGAAGGATTCGAAGCTACATTAGGGGCATCAATTATCAAGAATGATAATTTTCAATGGTATTTGGATGTAAACATAGGAAAAAACACCAATGAAGTTAAACGATTATATGGAGATAAGGAAGAAATTATCATTCGTGATGGTTTGGGAATTGCCGGCTCAACTGATAAAATACTAAAACCAGGATTAGATGCTGATACATTCTATATGAGAGAATGGGCAGGTGTAGACAAACAAACGGGAGCTCCTTTGTGGTATAAAACGGTAACAGATGCCAATGGTAATGAAGTTCGTGAAACAACTTCTAACTATGCCGAAGCCAATCAAGTAGCTTTAGACAATGCTACTCCTGATTTCTTCGGAGGATTTGGAACTTCGTTAACTTATAAAAACTTCAATTTGAGTGCTAATTTTGGTTTTTCATATGGAGGAAAAATTTATAACTATTCCCGAACAGAATATGACTCTGACGGAACTTATACTGACAGAAACCAAATGAAACTCAAAAAAGGCTGGTCAAGATGGGAGAAACCTGGCGATGATGCTACACACCCCAGAGCCTTATATGAGAACAAAAGTAATTCAAATAAAGTTTCTTCCCGTTTCTTAGAAGATGGAAGTTACTTGAAACTTCGATCTCTTTCAATTGGTTACAATCTTGATCTTTCTCAATATAAATTACCTAAATTACATTTTTCTCTTACAGGAGAGAATCTGTTCTTTATTTCGGATTACTCAGGTGTTGACCCAGAGATACCAAGCATTGGAGGTAATGCTCTTAATTCTGCTGGTCCGTCAATTTATCCTGCAACACGTAAATTCATCTTTGGAATAACTGCTAATTTTTAAAATAAACATTATGAAGAATATAATATACATACTTATAGTTTTTATAGGGCTATCCTCCTGTGACATTGATAGATTTCCTCACGGAAGTATGCCTTCAGAGAAAATAACAGGAGACCCTGACAGCTCACTTGATGGACTGCTTAACGGTTGTTATGCACAAATGAAAGGCTGGTCGGACGTAATGCACCGTTGTGGAGAGTACGCGGGTGATAATATGATGATTCGTGGTAGCTCAACTGACTCTTTTTATGAGTTTATTTCATATTCACGAACGCCAAACAATGGTCGTCTTCAATCGTTTTGGGACAATGGTTACAAGGTAATCGCACAAGCATCAAATATCATCAAGTTAATCCCTGAAGAAACAGCTTCAGCAGAAACTAAAAGTAAATTGGGAGAATGTTATTTCTTGAGAGGAATGATGTATTTCTATCTTTCAAGAGCTTACGGACGCCCTTATTTTCAATCACCTGAAACAAATTTAGGCGTGCCTATTGTTAACGGAACTCCTGAGGATTTGGTAAATTTGAGCTTGCCTGATCGTTCTTCTGTAAAAGAAACTTATGAACAAGCCATCAAAGATTTGTTAAAAGCAGAAGAGTTAATCACTCGTCAAAGAGGAAATGCCTATGCTTCAAAAGAGGCTGCTCAGGCTCTTTTATCGAGAGTATATCTTTATATGTCAGGGACTTATGAAGCTCCAAATACAAATTACGCTCAACTATCTGCTGATTATGCAACTAAAGTCATTGATTCAGGAAAATATACTTTGCTTGATCGTCAAACTTTTATGAAATACAATACATTAACACCAGAAAACAACAAAGAATCAATCTTTGTAGTAAAAAGAGTTGCGACCGAATTTTCTGGTTACGACCACTACTACGGTATTGGCGGAATGTACGCTAACATCGGTGGAATGGGTTGGGGAGAAATGTACGCCAGTGCCAAGTACATTGACCTGCTTAACGAAACAGGACGCAACGACTGGGCAAAAAACAAAATCGTTGATGCCAGAGCAAGCTTTATTGAGCCTCAATATGTAGCTCCTTCGGTAAAAGTTACGATAAACGGAAAAGAAGAAGTATTTAAACAAAAAGTTTTCCGTTTCATTCATAAAACTTTCGACAAACAAGGAAAACAAACAGGCTATGGTTACACACAAGCCGCTGTTGATTACGATTACGAAAATGACCGCCTAAAAACTCCAACTTGTACTGTTAAAGTTGGTGATGTAACCACTTCATTTACACTTACTACGGTAAATGCTCAAGAAGGTATTTACAGCATTAATTACAACAATGAAGTTTGCCAAGGAGTTATCGATGATTTGATGAAGCTAAATCGTGCTTATCCGATGTTTTACATAGCAAAATGCTCTCGTGAGGGAGAGGATTCACATTTGCATTCACCTGTAATTTCCCGATTAGGAGAAATTTACCTCAACCGAGCTGAAGCTTATGCCAAATTAGGTCGTTACGGAGAAGCTCTAATCGATTTAAATAAAATTCGTGAACGTTCTATCGTGGGCGGAGGTTACCCAGTGTTAAATGCTTCAAACGCCAGTGAGTTGATAGATAAGGAAAGACAATTGGAATTGGCTTTCCAAGCTGAACGTAGTTACGATGTGTTCAGAAACGGAAAATCACTTACACGTCATTACCCCGGACCTCACGATGCTTTAACTGATATTTCAGCAAGTGATTATCGTGTTGTTTATTATATACCACAAACAGCAATAAACTCATACCCAGGCACATTGACACAAAATCCAACTAAATAATTTCTTTTTGTAAAGAATAATTTTATACTTTCATAAAGATAAACAGTAGAGGAGTATTTCTTTACTGTTTATCTTTTTTTATCTGTAATCACAAAAATTAATACTATCTTTGTAGCTCAATAAAATAAACATACAAACCAAATAATATGAACTTTTTAGATTTAGCAAAAAATAGATACACCACAAAAGTTTATCAAGGCAAAAAAATTTCTGAGGAAAAAATAGAAAATCTGAAAGAAATTCTACGTTTAGCACCATCTTCCATAAATTCGCAACCTTGGCGATTCATTTTTGTATCTGACGAAAATAAAAAACAAGAATTAGCAAAAGTTTCTTTCTTTAACGAACCAAAAATCAACAATGCAAGCCATTTGGTTGTTTTCTTAGGATTTGATAATCTTGAGAAATTTGAAAGTCAAATCCAGAAGTATTTACTTGAAGGTCAAATCAATTACTACTTTCAGAATGTAAAGCCTAAAGGTGAAGAAGCCATAAAGAAATGGTTGCATCGTCAGGTATATATTTCGTTGGGTTATTTTTTAAGTGCTTGTGCATCAATGGATATCGACAGTACTCCTATGGAAGGAATCCAGTTAGAGAAATATGACGAAATCTTAAAGCAAGACGGTTATAAAACACTTTTCGCTGTGGCAATCGGTTATCGCGACCCAAACGATAGCAATCAACCCAGCAAAAATCCTAAATCACGTTTACCTTTGGAGGAAATCATTTTTGAATTATAAAATCTTAAAAATGACAAATAAAAAAGGAGTTAGAAAAATTCTAACTCCTTTTTGTTATGTAAAGAAACAAATCTTTTACAACCATTTAACCAAAGCAAAATCCTGACGATGAGGCAGTAAGTCATTTTTAGGGAAAATTCGTACTGCTAATTGCAACGAACCAGGATAATCCGTAACTACTTCAAGTACATAAACGCCTTTGCTTCCTTCTTGTGAAACAGCAGTAAATTCTTTCTTATCTACCACTTTTATGCGTCCGTCCTTATCTTCCTTGGCAATAACTAATTCTACACCTATGTCACTGACTTTCAAGTCTCCTATATCCAAAGTGATTTCTCCTCTGTAATTTTTACCAATTGAAATAAGTTGTTTATTTTTATTCGGTGTTATCACTTCAACCACTTTGATATTATCCCATTCTTGGCTTACTTTACGTTTCCAAGCAGAAATTTCTATTGCTGTAGCATAATTATCTTTTTTCAAACTTGCCGCACGCTCACTCATCGGATAGTAGAACTGATTTTCGTAATCCGTTAACATTCTTGTAGTTGTAAAGTTTACAGCTACTTTAGCAATTGTATTTTTAATGAAAGAACACCATCTTTGCGAAATTCCGTCTCTATCTTTTTCATAGAAAGCCGGAGCTATTTCATCTTCAATAATGTTGTAAATCGTTTCGGCATCCATTTCATTTTGGTACTCTTGACTTTCGTAAGCACGTTCCATTGGCAATGCCCATCCGGCATCTTCACGATAACCTTCTACCCACCATCCGTCAAGTACACTGAAGTGCATCACACCATTCATCGCAGCCTTTTCACCACTGGTTCCTGAGGCCTCTTGCGGACGTGTAGGCGTATTCATCCATACATCCACACCTTGAACCATATGGCGAGCCAGTTCCATATCATAATTCGGGATGAAAAGGATTTTTCCTAAGAATTGTGGTAATTTGGATATTTCAACGATGTGTTTTATCAAATCTTGACCTGCTTTATCGGCTGGGTGAGCTTTTCCGGCAAAAATAAACTGTACGGGACGTTCCGGATTATTCACAATTTTATCCAATCGCTCGATGTTTGTGAATAACAAATGTGCTCGTTTGTACGTTGCAAAACGACGAGCAAAACCGATTGTCAGGATATCTTTACGTAAATTCTCCTTGATTTCAATTAGCTGTTTTGGAGAGAAATACGGCGTGTTTTTTTCTAAACGTAACTTCTGTTCCACGCGTCGTAGAAGTTTAGCACGTAACTCGGTTTTTACTTCCCAAATGCGTTTATCGGAAACCTTGTAGATTCCTTCAAAACTTTTCGGGTCATACGTATGTGTTTTGAAATCTTCTCCAAACACTTCATTTTCAATTTCTTTCCATAAGCCTGCTGTCCACGTTGGTTTATGTACACCATTAGTCACATAGCTGATATGCAATTCCTCAGGCATATATCCAGGCCACAAATATTTGAAGATATCTCGGCTTACCTCTCCGTGTAGCCAGCTCACTCCGTTTACTTCCTGAGAAAGATTCGCTGCCAAATTACTCATTGAGAATTTCTCTCTTGGGTTGTATAAATCAATTTTACCCAAAGCCAGAATTTGTTCCCAATTCACGTGCAATTTTTCTGTATAGTTCTCAATATAAGCACGTAGCATTCCTTCTTCAAAGAAGTCGTGCCCTGCAGGAACTGGTGTGTGAGTAGTAAATAACGATGATGCACGTACCACTTCCATCGCCTCAGAGAATGACAAATTATCATTTTGGATGTATTCGCTAAGTCGCTCTAAACCAATAAACGCCGCGTGTCCTTCATTACAGTGATACACATCAGCATCAATGCCCAATTTACGCAACATTTTGATTCCTCCCAAGCCTAAAAGCATTTCTTGCTTCAAACGATTTTCCCAATCGCCACCGTACAAGTGATGCGTTACGAATCGGTCATCTTCTCTATTGTCTTCAAAATCAGTATCTAATAAGTACAATTCTATTCTACCTACATCCACACGCCAAACTCGTGCATAGAGCGTTCGTTGAGGCAAATCAACGGATACAATCAACCATTTTCCATTAGGCTCAGTTACAGGAGTTACAGGAATTTTTGAAAAGTCTTGTGCCTCATAATCAGCCTCTTGATTTCCTGCAGAAGATAATTTTTGCGTGAAATATCCGTAGCGGTATAACAAGCCGACACCTGTTATTTTTGTAGCTTTGTCACTGGCTTCCTTCAAGTAATCTCCTGCCAGAATTCCTAATCCTCCTGAGTAAATTTTTAACGAAGAATGCAAACCATACTCCATACTAAAATAAGCCACAGAAGGACTTTCCATTTCTACTTTTTTTGCCATATAGTGCTGAAAATCATCATACACTTTTGACAATTTTTTCATAAAAACAGTATCATTTTCAAGCTCTTTGTATCGAGAAAGTGAAATTGTGTCAAGTAACGCAATTGGGTTTTTGCGTGAATCAATCCATTTCACCGGGTCAATGCTATAGAACAATTCCGAAGCCTCATTATTCCAGCACCACCATAAGTTTTTAGCAAGTTCTTCAAGTGGTTGCAATGCTTTTGGTATAGCTCTGTGAATGATAATGTTACGCCACACAGGAGTATTAACCATTTTGCTTTTTTCTAAAGCCGAAGAACCTTCCGTATCGATGTTTGGTAGGTTGATGATTCTATCCTCAATGCTTGTCAATGTAAGTTCGTAGCTTTTCAAATAATGCTGACTTAAATTTTTCCACAACGCTATTTCCGAAACTTTTTTAGCCGTTTCACGCAAAGCATCAAAATCTTCATCTTTCATTTGCAAAAGCGAAATGATATTTTTAGTAACTTCTGCTACTATATCTCCATAATTTCCGTCATTGCGTGAAATAACTTCAATAGCATTCTGTTTTTCAGGATAATATTGTTCTACCCATTTTCCAAATCCTGCTAATGAAGTAGTTATGGTTGGCACTTTGAAAGCCAAACTTTCCAAAGGTGTGTAACCCCAAGGTTCGTAATATGAAGGGAAAACTGTTCCGTCTATCCCGATAAGCAAATCGTAGTAAGACAAGTTGAACACACCATCATTTCCATTCAAATAACTTGGGCAGAAAATAACTTTCACCTTATCTTCCTTACGGTTGAAAAGCTGTTGCTCGTGAATTCTTCGTAAAATTTGGTCATTGTAAGTGTCTGACAAATAATGCGTAAGATGTTTTTGTTCGTTTTCCTTCGCTTGTTGCGGATTTTCCAAATTATGCAATAATCCTGCATTTACGGCTTCGTGAGCTGTCGGAATCAGAACGAAAGCAAGTAATTCTTTCTTGTTTTTTGTATTTCGGTTTAATGCCCCTAACGAATCGATAAAAGCATCAATTCCTTTATTTCGGAATTCATATCTTCCGCTAATTGCTACGATTTTTGTATCCTCACTGACAGAATGCCCCACGAGTGCCTGTGCTACCTTATGAAGCTGTTTTTTAGCCTCTTTGCGTTTCTTATCAAAGGCTTTCGCCGTCGGAACGATAGAATCTTCAAAACCATTCGGAGTAATGATATCCGTTTTTCTGCCTAAGAAATGTAATGCTTCATTGGCTGTAAGCTCACTAACAGTGGTAAAGGTATCAGCTGTTTTTGCAGCAGCTTTCTCCAAGAAATGCTTGTGCTGAACGCCAAATCGGTACGCCATTTCTTCAGGATTATAGCCCTTCATATTGTCATAAAGCGGATAACCATTTCCTGCAATTGAACGACCAACTACCGTTGCGTGCGTGGTGAAAACAGAGCCAATTTTTGGCATTTTGTCCTCAATATAAAGCACTCCACTTCCTGTCATCCACTCGTGGAAATGACAAAGAACATTCTCACGTGAAGCAGTATTGAATTTCACAAAACTTTCTATAACCTTTGCAGAAGCATACCCGAAAAGCACTGATTCGATGTAATCCCACGAACTGTTGAGTGAATCTAACTTGTAAGTATCCCAGTAGTAGCGTAAAATTTCATTTTTGTTGCTGATGTATCGTGCAAAATCAACCAAAATTACTATCGGATTGCCCGGAATATTCCAATTTCCTACACGAACGCGCAAACCTTCACTTTCTGCTTTTATTTTCCACGATTTGAATAATTCCTTATTCTCAACAAATTCTTTACTTTCGGTATGTTGCCACACATCCGGACCAATGAGAATATATTTATTTTTGAATTTCTTGGTGATACTCAACGCTTTGGTTGAAATAACAGTATGAATACCACCCACTTTGTTACACACTTCCCAACTTGTTTCAAAAACATAATCAGGGTTTAATGTTACTTTCTTTGTTGGCATAATTTAAAATACGTTGTTGCTATTATTAACTATCTTTTTTACAATTTTTTCAAGAGGTAAAAGTACGAATTAATATTCTCTTCTCTGCAAAAAAAGAGGAAAAAAATTAATCTTTTTTGCCCAAAAACAAAAACCACAGCCTAAGCTGTGGTTTTCGCAATTCCTAATCCTTAAAAATATGAAAAATTTCCTCTATGAAGAAGATCTCGTGGTACCTCCAGGAATCGAACCAGGGACACAAGGATTTTCAGTCCTTTGCTCTACCAACTGAGCTAAGGTACCAGTTGTTTTGCTTTGCGAGTGCAAATATAGAAACTTTTTTCAAACTAACAAAATAAATCTTGCAAATTTGTACAATTTTTCTTCAAAAACAAAAACAATTACTGATTATCAAATCATTATAAAAATAGTTTTTCTGTAAAAATTTTAATCTCTCCTTTTAGCTCTTGTGCTTTTTTGTATATTTCT
The DNA here is from genome assembly GCF_002302635.1 of Capnocytophaga stomatis. Taxonomy (NCBI): domain Bacteria; kingdom Pseudomonadati; phylum Bacteroidota; class Flavobacteriia; order Flavobacteriales; family Flavobacteriaceae; genus Capnocytophaga; species Capnocytophaga stomatis. The sequence continues at coordinate 1,597,502 of NZ_CP022387.1, read as the reverse complement.
GAAATATTGATATCCGAATCATCTGTTTCAAAAAAATAACTTCCTTCAGGAATTGTCCTGAATACATTTTGTAATTTCTCGTTTGTAAGCAATTCTTTCCCGAAAGAAAGACATATTCCTTTCTGCAGAAGCATCTCTGCCACAGATTGGTTTTTATTAAATCCGTGTAAAATCCAGATTTGATGCGGTTGGAATTTCTTTTTTAAGGCTATCAATTCGCTGTATGCTTTTACGCAATGGATGATGAGAGGCTTTTTCAGCGTCTCTGACAATTGTATATGCTTTTCAAAGATGATTTCTTGCAATTCCAAGCTTTCTGAGACGTTTTTGTCCAAGCCACATTCGCCAATGGCAACACAATTAGGATGTTTGGCTACATTAACAAGCGTTTCCCACTGTTTGTGCCAATCCTCCAGAAACCAAGGATGAATCCCAACAGAGAACAAATCATCGGTTTGGGCTGTAAGCGGATATTCATTCTTTATAACGATGGTATCGTAGGAAGATTTCTGCTTGTGCGAATGTACATCTAAAAATTTCATTCTCTATTTTTGGTGTCTATGATAATCGTTACGGGACCATCGTTGCATAAATTCACTTTCATATCTGCTCCGAACTCTCCCGTGCCTATTTCTTTGCCCAAATCATTTTGTAACTGCCTTACAAACCCCTCGTACAAGGGCACTGAAATATCGGGCTTGGCTGCTTTGATGTAACTTGGTCTGTTTCCTTTTTTAGTAGAAGCGTGCAAGGTAAATTGCGAAACTACAATAACTTCGCCATCGATATCTTTGACAGATAAATTCATCACGCCATTTTCATCATCAAAAATGCGGAGACTTGCCACCTTTGCCGAAAGCCATTTCACATCTTCTTCCGTGTCAGCTTCCTCTATGCCAACTAAAATCAACAATCCTTTGTTAATTTTTGACGCTATTTTATTTTCAATCACCACAGAAGCCTCCGATACACGTTGTATTACTACTCTCATCTGTATTTCTTACTTACTTTTTTGATTCAATTATTTTCAGTGACAAAAATAATTCTTTTCCGTTAGCTTAACAATTTCTGAAAACAAAAAAGAAGAGGAACATTTATTCCTCTTCTGACATAAATTATATAATTTGTAAACACCATCTTGCTATAATCCCCAACGAATACCGAAAGAAAGCGGGTATTCATTTACCGGATTATTTCTGAAAAGCGGAACAAGACTATATTTTGCATAAATAGCTTTATTTCTATAACCAATATGTGCCGACAATCCGTACACCCAATCATTGGTGCTTAATTTGTTATAGCTAACATCCTTGCTTCTTTTTCCGTTTTCGTTGTAATACTTTACTTTCTGCTTGCCTGTTAATAATCCGCCCACATATGCACCTATACCCAATCGGAATCCTCTGTTGTACTCTCTTTCTTTGTAGTCATAATACCCTCCCAGATTTAATTCCAAGCTAACCGGAAGTATTAAATAGGTTGCCCGAAACTTAGACTTATACGTATCAAAAGGATATGGCTGTATTGAAGTTACTCCATCTTTATTTACAAAGTAATCATCACCTTTCATTTTTAATTTATTGAACATAAAGGAGTAGCCATAGTTAACACGAAGTAATTCACTGTTTTTGAATATCCTTGTACTTCTGCCTCCACCTATTTCGAAGGATTTTGATCCCCAAACTTTGAATTTATCACTTCCGAAGTTCCCCGCACTGTTCAGTGTATGGAATCCTAAAGCTATGTGCGAGCCTGAAATGGTACGTTTTGACCTTTTGGGAGTTGGAAATATATTAATTTCTGTCCTTTCTTCCTCTCCTCCATTTTTGGTTATCCTTACCAAACCCAAAATATTTATATCCTGAATTCCGTTATTAACACCATCTTGATATTTACTATCGCTATCATCTGAAATCACATCAACAGGAGCCTCCGATTCGGTGGCAAATAATGAATCCAGCTTTTTCACTGCCATTTCAAGCTCTCTTTCAAGATTAGTATTGTTATATTTGTAAATAGAATCCTGTTTTGCTAACTTTTCCTCGATAACTTTTTTCTGCACCTCTCTCTTTTCTTTTAGCAGGACTATAATTTTGTTCCTTTCTTTCTTGATTTTGTTCTGAATACTGTCTTTTGTTTGTGAAGAAAGGTCTCTTTTCATTTTGTTGGCGGTGTATTCGGATATTTCTTTATTCTTAACCATTCTGTCGATTACTATAATCTTCTCGGTAAGTAATTTTCTTTCTTTGCTGATGATAGAATCTATCCTTTCTTTTGATTCTCGGATTTTCTTATCATAATCATCTTGCCCAACAATCGTTCCCGGAAAAAGCAGGAAGATAAATAAAATACTATGTAATATTCTCATAAACTGTATATTTAAAAATTAGTTATTCTTTTTCATATGATGAAATGCTATCCTTAATTTGTCGTATTCATCATTGACTCTGTCAAAAAACAAACGAGCTCTGTACTTAAAATCAGACTTCTCAATATCTGAAAGTATCTTTTCGGTATCCAAATTTTCTTCTATATACTTATTCAGCTTGGCTTCCGATGATGCAACCAATAGCAATTCATCAGGATTGATATTAGTAAAGTACATCGCTTGGAAGATACTATCAACACGTTGCTCAAAGAGAACATCTTCTTGAAGTGCCAGAAATATATTCTCGGAAGAAAAGTCACCCAGAACCTCATCTACATATTTTTCCGAATCCGAAATGATTTCATCTTCCGATATTTCTTTCAATTTATCCCGATTGGGAGGCTCTTCCTCATTGACTACATATTTGTTATTCTTAGTGTAGTTCTTTTCCAAAGCAATTGAATTTTCAATAACCGTTTCGGAAGTATTTTCCTGAATATTTTTAAATTGAAAATCCTCAGCGGGATTCCTTTTCAAGGATTCTGAATTATTTTTCACAATTACATATCCCTTTGTTGGGTTTTTCTGATTAAAGAAATGTTGATTGTACAGTATTATTGTTGTTAAAAAAGATGCTGCTACTGATAAAACAATATAGTGCGACTGTTTCCGATTTTTGTTTCTTGTATAATGGTTATCCAATTGGGATTCCAACTGATTCCATAACTCCGGCGTAGCCTCAATCTCTCTATTTTCAAATGTATCTTTTATATTATTTTTCCAATCATTTTGCATAATTATATTTTTTGTTGGTGAGTTTTTCTTTCAATAACTTCTTGCTGTATGCCAATTGCGATTTGGATGTCCCTTCCGAGATACCTAATTCTTCTGCAATTTCCTTATGGCTATAATCTTCAAATACGTATAAGTTGAAGACCATTTTGCAACCCGATGGTAGTTCGTCGATAAATGCCTGCAAGTATTCTTGCTCAAATAATTGCTCGCTGGATATTTCTTCTGTGTCATCGTAGGAATTTTCCCAGTCCGAATAAACTACCTTTTGGGTTTTGCTTCTCAAAAAATCAATGCATTCATTTACCGTGATGCGTCGCATCCAAGCATACAGATGCTCTTGTTCTTTGTAATCCTTCAAATGTGTGAAAATTTTGAAGAAAGCTTTTAACAGAACATCTTCAGCAAAATGTAAATCATTGATGTACAAACGGCACACGCTTAACAGAGATGACGCATACGCTTCATAAAGTTCCTTTTGTGCTAAACGGTCGTTTTGCTTGGCTCTTTCAATGAGATACTTCTTATCTGTTTTTATTTTTATACTTTTTGACATTCCTGCTAAGTAATTCTATTTGCTTTCTTTCTTATTTCATTTCTTTATAAACTTATTTTGCCCTTCTGAAAGGCTCTTTGCAACTATAAACGAAAAAAATAATACTAAGGTTGGAAAAAATTCATCTTTTTACAAAAAAGGTTGTCCCTAAAACAGAGACAACCCTTTTCTCATCAATGAAAAAATTAAATTACATTACAACTTTAAATATATTTTAAAGGTAAAATACTACATTGTTAAGCTTATACCAATTCCAAAAGAATGATTACGCTGAAAACCTTTTATGTTTTTAAACAAATCCTTTACACCATAATCATAATACAACGATAAGGACAACTCACTATGTTCTCCTATGTTTGGAGCTAATGCAAAACGAAAACCATAATCACTTTTTGCGATACCCAAATTGCTTTTATTAACGCGTAAAGAGTAATAAGGTCCTCCCACAACACGTAAAGTAAATGGCGAATCAAATAAATATCCTTTATGAAGGGCTACACCAAACTCCAAAGGCATTTTCAAGTAATTAATTGGAGTATCGCAACTTCCTTTTGATGAAAATCCAAGCCCTGTTCGAAAAAAATACCAACCATTAAACGTAGTTGATAAATAAATATCCGATGAAACAGAAGTCCGCATTCTTGATGAATAATCTGAAATATAGCTATTCATTAACATAACTCTGGCTCCTAAACGAAACCAAAGCATTTTAGAGTGAGACGTTTTAAATATCTTCTCTTCCTGTAATTTTTCAAGTTCAATAAATCTTAAAAAGTCCTTTACCTTTATATCTCCTGAATAATTATTAATCAAAGTCCCATCGGATGATAAAATAATTAGTTTTCGCATACCTCTTCCTGGGTAAACTTTAAACCTGTCTAAACTTTTTAAGAGGAAAATTAAAAGTTCCAAGAATTTTTAGCATTTTTGTTTTGCATAACAAAATGAAAATCAAGGAACTTTGAGCAAAGATATAATAAAAAAATGGATTATTTCCCATTTGAGTATTGGAAAAAGAGGATTTAAAACAAAATTTGATTTATCATTAATTTTTCTTCTGATAGTCAAACGATTAAAAACAGGTTGCCAGTGGAGGGAACTTCCGGTAGAAGTGTATTTTAAAGACCAAAAAATAAGCTATCAAACAGTCTATTATTATTTCAATAAATGGAGTAAAGATGGTAGTTTTAAGCGAATTTGGCTTAATTTGTTGCTTGAGAATCGGAGAAAATTAGATTTATCAAGCGTCCAACTTGATGGTAGTCATACTCGATGTCGAATGGGAGGACAATCTGTTGGTTATCAGTTAAGAAAAAAGTCAAAGACCACGAATTCTATCTTTCTGTGTGATAATTTGGGGCAAATTTTAGCAATGGGTAGTCCAAAATCCGGTAATCATCACGATTTGAATAATATAGACTTTGTTTTAAAAGAGATTTTGAATCTTTTGGAGGAAGCGAAAATAGAGCATAAAGGCTTGTTTGTCAATGCAGATGCAGGTTTTGATAGCCGAGACTTAAAAAGTTTTTTACAGGAAAAAGAAATAATACCTAATATCAAACAAAATCCCAGAAATGGACAAAATGAAAATATTTATTTTGACGAAGAATTATATAAAAATCGGTTTAAAATAGAGAGAAGTTTTGCGTGGCTTGATGGTTTTAAAGGATTGATTATAAGATATGAAACCCTAAACACAACTTGGATGGCTATGTTGTATCTAGGGATTATACTAACATTTATTCGAAAAGTTTAAACAAGTTTTTTATCTAAAAGGTTTGCCTCCTTTCTGTTTGTATTCATTTTTAACACGATGTACTTTTCCTGAAGCTTTGCTTTTACATCTTTATTAATAAAAATACAATCTTCAAATACTTTATAATCGGAAAAATAAGTATCATAAAAGAAAAGCAATATTTTTTTATCCTCTTCTTTTGCTTTTTTTAATGCTTTTTCAAAAGAAAGCTTTGAAAATATCGACTCTGATTCTGAAATATCATCCGATTTTTGCAAAGAATTTATGCCTGAAATTTCTCTAATTATTCTTTTAAATCCTTTTATGGTATTTTTATCTTCATAATAGGCAAGTTGAACTGATTTACTTGTCTCTGGTAATGGTTCGAAAAATAATTGATACTTAATTTGTTTTCCTTTTTCCATCGGGATTTCATCATAAGTAATTCCTTCTACCTTTTGTAATCCATATTGTAAGGAATCTAACTCTGTCCAGATAAAAAGATTTTCAGGTAGCTTAAAAGTATCCTCTTCTTCCCTTGCTGTTTTTATAAAATGAAAAACAGTGGTACTATCTGTTAATATTATCTTTTCAATTGTTCCCAATATCAATGAATGATTATCCCAAAATTTTTCAATAACCTTTTGTGGGTAAACATATGCACTTACCAAATATAGTGTAACTAATAAAAACTTACCTTTTATATTCATAAAAATTCAATAATACAAAATTAATCTTTTTTAAAAATATTTTTTAAGTTATTTTAATTATCACGACTCCATTTTTCCCATTCCACTGTTTTCGTTACCTTTACGTGGAGCATTTCTTCGTGATAACACATCTGAAAAATACTTTCTGCTGTTGTTAATTACGTCCAATGCTTTTATATGGAAATCTGATTTGCGTATTTCTGCCGATGTAAAAATATAGTTACAAACCTTGCGGTAGTTATCTGACATCTCTTTTCTTAATGCCCTGATATTGTAGGTTGTTTTTTCAAGGTTTTTATGTGAGCGATTTGCAAAAACGGCATCAAATTCCGCACTTGATTTTTCCAACTCTTCAACAAAAGATAAAATTTTTAATACGGAAACATCATTAGCATATTTTTCAGACTTCAACAAGGATAATAATGTTGCCAGACGCTTGGTTTGTATTTCATACGCTTGCGTTTCAATACCTTTGTAGCTTGCTAATAACATCGACAGGTTGTGATACGCATTTTTCTGGGCTTCTGTCTTTGCCGCTCGGTAAGGTTTAATACTTGCACGCAAGGCTTTCATATCCTCATCACGTACTTTATCCAGCTGAGCCAAATTTTTAGACTCCTCATTATAGTAGGTTTGCTCTAACGCTTTGTCGTACGTATTCAAACGGTCTTTCAAATCTTCCAGAACTCTTTTTACTGCCTCATCTTCGGATAAATTAATCCCTGATTTGGTAATATCTTCAAACAATCGGGTCAGTAATTGTCCGAACTCCGCATTTTGCAAACGCGATACTTCTAATTTTTGTAAGTTTATCTTTTCCATAATTTTCTTCTTAAACATTAGAATATTAAAATAGACACTATAATTATACACTTTCAATCCTCAAATTGAAATATCTACTCCACAAATGTATGAAAATATATTTCAGAAAGAAAACTATTTATAAAATATTTAAGAAAAAATCTAAAAAAGTAATATAAACAACAATAAGTTTCTATCTTCCTTCATTTCAGATTTTTTATAATAAAAATACCTCTACGATAATGTAAATCAAAATTATTTCAACTCAAAATACCACTACGACAGACTAAAATATTTTTATAGCTTGATAAAATACCTATACGATAACGTAAATCAAAATTATTTCAACCCAAAATACCACTACGACAGACTAAAATATTTTTATAGCTTAATAAAATACTACTACGACAACATAAGCAAAAACTAATTCAACCCAAAATACAACTACGACAGACTAAAATATTTTTAGATATTGAAAAATTACAACTACGACATATTTAATACTTTTTTATACATCAAAAAATGTATCTACAACAAGCCGAAATCTTTTTTAAAATCACAGAAATAGCACTATTATTATAATACGGAAACTTTCTGAAGACTTTTTTGTAATCAAAATTGTAATTTTACATATCGAAAATCGTGTACTATTGCCTATTTTGCCTTATCGTAAAAATAAAAGTTGCTGCCGTATCCCTACGACAGCAACAACCTAAATCATATGAGTATAGCATTACGCTATGAAAGCTTGGCTATAAAATAGCCGAAATCTTTTCTTTGTTATTTCAGCCTGATATGCAATTCATCAAGCTGTGCCGGGTCAATTGGCGAGGGTGCATCAATCATCACATCGCGTCCGGAGTTGTTTTTCGGGAAGGCTATAAAATCACGGATGGTTTCTTGTCCTCCCAAAATGGCTACCAACCTATCAAAACCGAAAAAGTTATCCTTGTAGATTGAATATAGACTTCTTGAAAAGGTAATTTTTCTAAGAACATTTATAAATTATAATTTACTCCAAAGGATAAGCTCATCAAATCAGGATAACCAGGTACAAAGGACGTCGTTAAGTCAAATCGCTCATTCAAAGCATATTTGTATTCAAATTCTCCGCCATACCACAAAAACAAATATTGCCACTGACTGTCTTTGCCTCCTTTAAATACGTTCGGATTATGATAGCCCTCTAATTTTTGCCAATTCTTACGAAATACCAAAGTGGGACCTACACCACCTGATAATTTATGTTTCTGTATTTCAAAAATTTTAAAGCGAATACCGATATGCGAAAATCCGCCAAACCGAACTGCACAATCGGCATAAATCCCTTGTGCAAATTTTATACTTATATTCTCATAAACAAATTTTTCAGCAGAAATAATCGCTCCCAAATTCAGAACAAAATAAGCATTTTTGTCTAATTTATTAGGCATTAGATGAGCATTCTGCCTCTCTCCCAACGGATGAAAACTCAAACCAAAAAATTTTATGCCGATATTATCTCGTACTAAACATTTATCGTCCTGCCCTAAACATTGAGATGAAATTAATATTGCTAAAATTAAAAAGTATTTTTTCATTTTAACCTGATATGCAATTCATCAAGCTGTGCCGGGTCAATTGGCGACGGTGCGTCAATCATCACATCCCGACCCGAGTTGTTTTTCGGGAAGGCTATAAAGTCACGGATGGTTTCTTGTCCTCCCAAAATGGCTACCAACCTATCAAAACCGAAAGCTAAGCCTCCGTGTGGCGGTGCTCCGTATTTAAAGGCATTCATCAAGAAGCCAAATTGTGCCTCTGCTTGCTCAGGCGTGAAGCCCAATAACTCAAACATTTTGGATTGAAGTTCTTTATCAAAAATTCGGATAGAACCTCCCCCTATTTCGTTTCCGTTCAGCACCAAATCGTATGCATTTGCTCGTACTGCCCCCGGATTGGTGTCAAGCAGCGGAATATCTTCGGGTTTTGGAGATGTAAACGGATGGTGCATTGCAAAAAATCGGTTCTCTTCTTCATTGAACTCCAACAATGGGAAATCTACCACCCATAACGGAGCAAATTCGTCCGCTTTGCGTAAGCCCAAACGCTCAGCAAGTTCCATACGCAAGGCTGAAAGTTGCCCACGCACCTTGTCCGCTTTTCCGGAGAGGATACAAATCAGGTCGCCTGCCTTGGCTTCGGTACGTTCTGCCCATTTTTTGAGGTCTTCTTCCGTGTAGAATTTATCCACAGACGATTTGAAGCTGCCATCTTCGTTGCATTTAACATACACCATTCCTGATGCACCCACTTGCGGGCGTTTTACCCATTCGATTAGGGCGTCAATCTCCTTGCGTGTGTAGCTGTTAGCTCCCGGAACGGCAATCCCGACCACCAATTCCGCTTCGTTAAATACTTTAAAGTCTTTGTGTTGAGCAATATCGTTAAGCTCACCGAATTTCATCCCGAAACGGATATCCGGTTTGTCGTTTCCGTATGTTTTCATCGCTTCGGCGTAAGTCATTCGTGGGAATTTTTCTACCGAAACGCCTTTTACTTCCTTCAAAAGGTGTTTTGTAAGTCCTTCGAAGGTATTTATGATGTCTTCTTGCTCCACGAAGGACATTTCACAGTCAATTTGGGTGAATTCCGGCTGTCTGTCAGCACGTAAATCCTCATCGCGGAAGCATTTTACTATCTGAAAATATTTGTCCAGCCCGCCAACCATCAAGAGTTGCTTGAAGGTTTGTGGCGACTGCGGAAGTGCGTAAAACTCTCCCTCGTTCATACGTGACGGCACCACAAAATCGCGTGCTCCTTCGGGTGTTGATTTGATAAGTACGGGAGTTTCTACCTCAATAAAGCCCTTTGCAGAAAGATAATTGCGAACCTGCATCGCTACCTCGTGGCGGAAAATCAAATTATTACGAACAGGTGTGCGACGAATATCCAAATATCTGTATTTCATACGGATATCTTCCCCGCCGTCCGTGTTATCTTCAATGGTGAAAGGAGGAAGTTCCGATTTATTAAGCACGGAAAGTTCGGTAACCAAAATTTCCACTTCACCTGTGGGAATATTTTTATTTTTGGACTCGCGTTCAATAACTTTTCCCCTTACCTGAATGACGTCTTCCCGTGATAGGGCTTCGGCTTGCTGAAAAACATTTTTGTCAGTGCGTTGTTCGTCAAAAATGAGCTGCGTGATTCCGTAACGGTCACGGACATCTACCCAAATCATAAATCCTTTATTTCGAGTACGCTGTACCCAACCGCTGAGAGTGATTTCTTTATTTACGTCCGTCAGGCGAAGCTCGCCGCAAGTATGTGTTCTGTACATTTTTAGAGATTTGTTTTACGATTGCAAATGTAGTGAAAAATTAAGAATTCAAAAAGCAAGATTTCGTTTTTATAACAAAGAAAAAATCCCCAACAATAATACATACTGCTGAGGATTCATTTCAGAATTTATTGTTTTAACTATCTTTTCTTATATGTTGTAACTGTAGTAATTGTTATATTATTATCTTGCTCTACCAAGGTCATCGTGAGAGTATTGCCACTTATTGTAAAATTAAATTCTTCAATAAAATACCTCTATCTAATAAATGCTTAATTGAGTTTTCTGTATAGGTAATCATATTGTTATACAATGCATCTATTCCACTCGGAGCCCCTTCTCTTACAGGCATATAATAAATAAAATCAGACCACGATTGCGGATAATTAAAATCCATATACAAAAAACTTACTTTATCCAATTTGGACATTTTACTATCATCTGACGCTATTATATCCATTAAAAACGCTACTGCCCAAAACAAATAACAATCTTCTTCAATGTTTACATTTTCGGCATCCACACCCATATTTTGCACAAATTCATTGAGAGCTTCTTCACTATATGAATCTGCTAATACATAAGCATCTGCTAATTGGTCATCTGAACAAAGAATCTTTCCCTCTTTACAAAAAATAATAACCTGTTCTATTGTTATCCAACCCTTTCCTAAACCTACGCAAACTGCATTCCAATCTTTAAGAATAAAATCTCTTTCGAATATTTTCATAACAACATCAAATAATTTTTTTAAAAACTATTTTCTACCCAAGAAAAAACACAACTCCTTTTCGATATAATTTTCAAGATTTTTTATTAATTCCGCATCGCTATATAAAATATTTTCCGTTTTAATTGAATACCTTATGATTTTATTCAACGCCCATCTATTAGGAAAATTAAGACTATAAAACGCCTCATAAACCTTATCAAGTTTTTCTTCTTCTGAAATATTCATTTGATGAATGGTTAGTAAAGAATCCAATTCCCATATTCTAAAATATTCGTCAGGAATATCAAATACATCATCTTTTTCATCACAAGGATTGTTATCTTCATTACAAAACGAAATTATTTGTTCAATAAATTGATTTTCAGACTTCAAATAAGCATCTTCCAAAAAATAATTTCTTAATTCGTCCGATTTTTTAATCATTCCTTTTTTGGACAGTTCTATGATTTCCTTTCCAGAAATGTATCCCAATTTATAATCGACGTAAATTTCAGCAAAATTATCAATTAGGATGTTATATTGGTTAAGTGTCATATTTACAAAAACTTATATTTATTATTTCTACCAAGTAGGAGAAGGTTTGACAGGTGCTCACCCCTAACAGAATTACCCCACGCTTTTTTACTCTCTATTTTAGAAATTTGATTAGAAGCATCTTTGCGATTGTTAAATCTTTCTCCTTCCTCGAAAGTAAGATATCTCTGTTGATTTTTATCTACTTTCATATTTGCATATATACATAAAATATCTCCTTCTATCTTTCCTTTCCAACGAAAAGCGTTCAAAAATCCCCATTGATGTACTTTTTTAAGCTTTCTATTATAACAATTTTATTATCAACTACATATACTCCCTAAATAAATTTATCATCATCAAAATAATTATACATTTTATGCTTTTTATTTTTAACATATTCATCAATATTACCATTATATTTAATTGATAAAAAAGTTCCATCTTCGAAAAAAATTAATATTTTTGAAAAACCTTTAAATACTTTTTTTATTATCAAAAGAAGTTTTTGTACTTCTTTCCGATTGAAACGATTGGTGAGAAGTTATCAATGCACAAGATTGTATCAGAAAGCTCCAAATTACAAGAATGTATAACTTTTTCATAACTCAAATATTTTATCAATACTATCATATTGTAATACTAGGCGGGATTCTTTCCCACCTATATTGATAGATATTATCTGCTAATATAGCTTCTATTTCATCAAAAACGTACTTTCCTTCATCTCCATTATTAAAAAATAAACAATTATTATCGTCTGTTTTTATCATTACATAATAAATAACATTTTCTCCATTAGATTCCTTCCCGATGCCAAATTGAATATCTAAAATTCTTTTCCCTAACAGCCTCCCTAATTTTGATTCTTCTTTATCAATTTTCTTTATTGAATAAATTTCACTATCCAAGTCTTTTGTCTCTATCCAATGCTTGGTTTCTGAAAATAAAATCGTTTCTCCATCATCTGAGATTGCTATTTTTAAAGCCTTTTTCTTACCCAAATATTCAATGTTAATATACAACTCTAAAAGTATTTCTTCTAGTGTTACTTCTATCACATTGCATATTTTATAGCATTTAAGTTTAGTTATCGTGTCCATATAGTTGTGGCTTTATTAAAATATTTATTACCCATAGTATTCTTAAGAGTAGTAATCATTGTTCCATCGGAACGTGTGACAATAATATGTCTTCCATTTGAAAAAATAGAGCATCTTTAAATCCTCCAGCCATAGGATTTTACTTCTAGAATTAGGATTAGCATTGCATCACTTACACTCTCTAATATGTTTCCTACTTGACGTAAAGCTGTTGTAGCCTATTTTGGTTACTTTTTTATTTTATAAACTTGTTTAAACTTTTCGAATAAATGTTAGTATAATCCCTAGATACAACATAGCCATCCAAGTTGTGTTTAGGGTTTCATATCTTATAATCAATCCTTTAAAACCATCAAGCCACGCAAAACTTCTCTCTATTTTAAACCGATTTTTATATAATTCTTCGTCAAAATAAATATTTTCATTTTGTCCATTTCTGGGATTTTGTTTGATATTAGGTATTATTTCTTTTTCCTGTAAAAAACTTTTTAAGTCTCGGCTATCAAAACCTGCATCTGCATTGACAAACAAGCCTTTATGCTCTATTTTCGCTTCCTCCAAAAGATTCAAAATCTCTTTTAAAACAAAGTCTATATTATTCAAATCGTGATGATTACCGGATTTTGGACTACCCATTGCTAAAATTTGCCCCAAATTATCACACAGAAAGATAGAATTCGTGGTCTTTGACTTTTTTCTTAACTGATAACCAACAGATTGTCCTCCCATTCGACATCGAGTATGACTACCATCAAGTTGGACGCTTGATAAATCTAATTTTCTCCGATTCTCAAGCAACAAATTAAGCCAAATTCGCTTAAAACTACCATCTTTACTCCATTTATTGAAATAATAATAGACTGTTTGATAGCTTATTTTTTGGTCTTTAAAATACACTTCTACCGGAAGTTCCCTCCACTGGCAACCTGTTTTTAATCGTTTGACTATCAGAAGAAAAATTAATGATAAATCAAATTTTGTTTTAAATCCTCTTTTTCCAATACTCAAATGGGAAATAATCCATTTTTTTATTATATCTTTGCTCAAAGTTCCTTGATTTTCATTTTGTTATGCAAAACAAAAATGCTAAAAATTCTTGGAACTTTTAATTTTCCTCTTAAAAAGTTTAGACAGGTTTTATATAAACATTTGTACTATCAGGTTTGGGACTAAATTCTTTGAAATGATATATTGTATTTGAATCAAACCATTTGTTTCCCAACCCTTTTTCTTTATAAATAATAAAAGTTGTATCGTTTAAAATTTCTCCAATAGTATGGTATTGCCTATATGTACTTCTCCCTATAAAAGTTTCTGTTTCAATATTGGGATAATTTATTGAAAAAACACCGTAGGAATGAGGTTCTTCTTTTGCCTTTTTTATAAATTCAGAGTTTAGTAATATCTTGTTTTCTATAACAGAGAAAATATTCTCTTCTGTTCTTGTATAAATACGTAAACAGATACCATTTCTATTAAATACAAAAATTCCGTTCCCTCCCCAAGGGTGTGTAAGGGAATAATAATAGCCATCTGTTCGTAATTCTTTCCCTAAATAAGGCTTACGTTGCATAGTTAAACTTTCTACTGTTTGTTTGTAACACGACAAAAACAATAGTGTGAATGTGAATATTAAAAATTTCTTTACCATAATGTATAAGGATTTGATGAATAATAACCATAATATAATCTGTCAGAAAGACTCAATCTTCTAAAATGGGGCACACCAAAAAGGTTGTGAAAACCGTTTTGTATCGGTGCTCGTACGTTTCTTTCGCTGTTGTAACCTACTTTGGCTCCTTTTTTATTTTATATAAACATTTGTACTATCAGGCTTTGGACTGAATTGTCTGAAATGATATGTTGTATTTGAATCAAACCATTTATTTCCCAACCCTTTTTCTTTATGGATTACAAAGGTTGTATCATTTAAAATCTCCTCAATAGTGTGGTATTGTCTGTACGTACTTCTCCCTATAAAAGTTTCTGTTTCAATATTGGGATAATTTATTAAAAAAACACCGTAGGAATGCGGTTCTTCCTTTGCTTTTTTTATAAATTCAGGATTTAGTAATATCTCATTTTCTATGATAGATAAAATATTTTTTTCTTTTCTACTTATGAAAACTTGTAAACAAACACCATTTCTATTGAACACAAAAATTCCGTTTCCTCCCCAAGGATCTGAAAGAGAATAATAATATCCGTCAGTACGTAATTCTTTTCCTAAATAAGGCTTACGCTGCATAGTCAAACTTTCTACTGTTTGTTTGTAACACGACAAAAACAACAATATAAATGCGAATAATAAAAATTTCTTTACCATAATGTATAAGAATTTGATGAATGATAACCATAATAAATTTTGTCAGAAAGGTTTAACCTTCTAGAATGAGGTGCTCCAAAAAGATTATGAAATCCATTTTGTATGGGTGCTCGTACGTTTCTTTCGCTGTTGTAACCTATTCTGGATCCTTTATTATTTTATATAAACACAAGTACTATCTGGTTTGGGACTGAATTTTTTAAATTTGTAAGTCAAATTTTCATAAACAACATTCCCTTTCTTACTATTGACCGTTCTGTGTAAAACAAAAGTAGAATCATTTAAAATCTCACCATAATGCTTAAATGTAGGAAAAACACTACTTTCGAGGGTTTCCATTTCAAGAGTAGGATAATTTACTTGGAAAATACCTATTTTATCTCCTTTGGAGCACACAGATTTTATGTAATCAGCATTTAATAATATCTCTCTTTCCAAATTTTTCAAAAGTTCAGGAATATTTTCGCCTTTACCAATATCTCTACTCGCTAAATTATAACAAACACCATTTTTGTAAAAAATTCCAATAAAAATATATTTACTATATTTTTGATTTACAATATTTGAATAATAGTACCCATCTGTTCGTAACTCTTTTCCTAAATAAGGTCTGCGTTGCATTTGCAAATCATCAATACTTGTTTTGCAACTAAGTGTTGAGATAAAACTAACTAATATTAAAAATTTCTTTACCATAATGTATAAGGATTTGATGAATAATAACCATAATATAACCTATCAGAAAGGTTTAACCTTCTAAAATGAGGCACCCCAAAAAGATTATGAAATCCATTTTGTATGGGTACTCGTACGTTTCGTTCGCTGTTGTAACCTATTCTGGTTATTTTTTCATTTTATATAAACACTCGTGCTATCAGGCTTTGGACTGAATTGTTTAAATTTATACATTAGGTTTTTATTAAAAATATATCCTGTTTTACTATTTACTATTTTATGTAATAAAAAAGTAGTATCGTTTAAAATTTCTCCATAATGCTTGAATGTAGGAAACATACTTCCTTCAAATGTTTCCATTTCAATAACAGAAGAATTTATTTGAAAGACACCTATATGATATGCTTTTGCACGTAAATCATTGATAGTATTAGGATTTAATAACAACTCTTTTTCTAAATTTTCTAAGAGTTGTAAAATAGTTTCATTGTCTTGAATATCTCTTGTTGGAATATTATAGCAAACCCCATTTTTATAAAAAATACATATATAAATATATTTTCTTTCATTATCATACTTACTATCAATAGTAATAACATTTGAGTAATAATACCCATCGGTACGTAATTCTTTCCCTAAATAAGGCTTACGCTGTGTTTGCAAATCATCTATACTTGTTTTACAACTAAGTATTGAAATAAAACTAACTAATAATAAAATTTTCTTTACCATAATGTATAAGGATTTGATGAATAATAACTGTAATAAATATTCTGCATTGAACAATTAACACGCAAATAAAAGCATTATCAAGGAGGTAACCAAATAAAAAATCGGAAATAAAATTTCCGATTTTTTTATATTTATTCTTCAATATATTTGACAGATGATTCTGTTTCACTTTTTTGAGTGTCAGCTTTCGTGTTTATAATACAAAAGGCTATTTCACTAGGCTATTCTTCAGTATCATCATATTGGTCATCATCGTAGTACTCTTCATCAGCTTCTTCTTGAACAGCTTTCGATGTTGCTTTCTTACCCTTTCCCGTTGGCTTAGGTTCAGATTCATTGCCTTTGAGGTATTCTCTGATTTTCGCTTCCAACTCCTCTGCCAATTCAGGATTATCTTTCAATAACGCTTTTACGGTATCACGCCCTTGACCTAATTTTGTTCCTTCATAGCTGAACCAAGAACCACTTTTGGTGATGATATTTGCATCTACGCCTATGTCGATGATTTCTCCAATCTTAGAAATTCCCTCTCCGAACATTATGTCAAATTCAGCCGATTTGAACGGAGGAGCAACCTTGTTTTTAACCACTTTCACCTTGGTACGATTTCCGATAATTTCCCCGCTGGAATCCTTAATCGTTCCACCACCCGCTTTACGGATATCCAAACGCACTGAAGCGTAGAATTTCAAAGCATTTCCTCCCGTTGTAGTTTCGGGATTTCCAAAGGTTATGCCTATTTTATCTCGCAACTGGTTGATAAAAATAACGATACAGTTTGCCTTGTTGATACTTCCTGTTATTTTACGTAACGCTTGCGACATTAGTCGTGCGTGAACTCCCATTTTTGAATCGCCCATATCTCCTTCAATTTCACTCTTCGGAGTAAGTGCTGCCACTGAGTCGATTACAATCAAATCAACTGCATTTGAGCGAATCAAAGCATCTGCAATTTCCAATGCTTGCTCTCCGTGGTCAGGTTGCGAAACTAATAAGTTATTGATATCTACTCCCAACTTATGTGCGTAAGAGCGGTCAAAAGCGTGCTCCGCATCGATAAATGCTGCCGTTCCGCCTGCTTTTTGAACCTCAGCAATTGCGTGTAACGTCAAAGTGGTTTTACCTGATGATTCAGGCCCGAAAATTTCAATTACTCGTCCTTTTGGGTAACCGCCTACTCCTAAAGCCATATCCAAACTCACTGAACCTGTGGAGAAGGTTTCTATTTCTTCTACCTTTGCATCGCCCAATTGCATTACCGTACCTTTTCCAAAGGTTTTATCCAACTTTTCTAAGGTCAATTTCAAGGCATTCAATTTTGCCTCTTGTGGGCTTAATTCTTTACTATCTTTTTTAGCCATTTTTCTACTATTTCTTAATCTGATTTATTGGGTTGCTAAGTTAGCATTTATTTTTATAGAACACAAATTTTCAAGCAGAATCCTACAAACAAAAACAGCTGCAAATCTACAGCTGTTTTCGAAATGTAATAATCCAATTGTTTAATCTGCTAATATGGTAGCTCTGTTATTGTTAAATTCCAGAGTACCCCCATTAATGGCAAGCAAAAACTCTTTTTTCTTATCGCCTTTCTCAAAACGAGAAGCCACTTCCTCCCTCGGTTGGATATCTCCGTACAATTTTATGTATCCTTTTGTTAAAACCGATACAATTGCGGCGTGGTTCTCTAACATTTGAAACTCCCCGTTAATTCCCGGAACAGATATAGCCTCTACCTCTCCCTTGTACAGAATCATTTCGGGGGTAACAATTTCTACTTTCATATTTGTTTATTTTTCAAGATTATTGAGCCTCTGCTAACATTTTCTCTCCGGCTGCGATGGCATCTTCAATATTTCCTTTTAGGTTGAAGGCAGCCTCCGGCAAGTGGTCTAACTCTCCGTCAATAATCATATTAAATCCTTTGATGGTATCTTTAATATCTACCAATACTCCAGGAATACCTGTAAATTGCTCTGCTACGTGGAATGGCTGTGACAAGAAACGTTGTACACGTCTTGCTCTAGCAACTGCCAATTTATCTTCTTCAGAAAGCTCTTCCATACCCAAAATAGCGATGATATCTTGCAATTCTTTATAATGTTGCAACAATTTTTTCACACGTTGAGCACACTCATAGTGTTCTTTTCCTAAAATTTCAGGAGTCAAGATACGCGAAGTGGAATCCAACGGGTCAACCGCAGGATAAATACCTAATTCGGCAATTTTACGAGAAAGTACCGTTGTAGCATCAAGGTGGGCAAAAGTAGTTGCAGGAGCAGGGTCAGTCAAGTCATCCGCAGGAACGTAAACCGCTTGTACAGAAGTGATTGAACCTGTTTTTGTTGATGTAATACGCTCTTGCATCGCACCCATTTCGGTAGCCAATGTAGGCTGGTAACCCACAGCCGATGGCATACGCCCTAACAACGCCGATACCTCAGAACCTGCTTGCGTAAAACGGAAGATGTTATCCACGAAGAAAAGTACGTCTTTCCCTTGTCCGTCACCGGCTCCGTCACGGAAATACTCGGCAATGGTAAGCCCCGAAAGCGCCACACGAGCACGAGCTCCGGGAGGTTCGTTCATCTGACCGAAAACAAACGTAGCTTTTGATTCTTTCATCGCTTGTTTGTCCACTTTGCTCAAATCCCAACCACCTTTTTCCATAGAGTGCATAAATTCCTCTCCGTACTTGATGATTCCGGACTCCAACATCTCTCTTAAAAGGTCATTTCCTTCACGAGTACGCTCTCCTACTCCAGCGAATACGGAAAGACCTCCGTGTCCTTTTGCAATATTATTGATAAGTTCCTGAATCAAAACGGTTTTTCCTACACCGGCACCACCGAACAACCCGATTTTTCCTCCTTTGGCATAAGGCTCAATAAGGTCGATTACTTTAATTCCGGTGAAAAGCACTTCGGTTGAAGTAGAAAGTTCTTCAAATTTTGGAGCTTCGCGGTGGATAGGCAATCCGTTTGCACCATCTTTCGGAAGATTTCCTAATCCGTCAATTCCGTCACCAATTACGTTGAATAGGCGTCCGTAAATATCTTTACCAACAGGCATTTGAATAGGATTTCCTGTTGCAATAACTTCAGTGTCACGGCTCAACCCTTCTGTTGAGTCCATCGAAATAGCTCTAACTACATCCTCACCAATGTGCGATTGCACTTCCAACACCAATTTTGAACCATCTGCTTTAATAATTTCCAATGAATCGTAAATTCGAGGAAGCTCGCTTTCGGAAGCAAATACAACATCTACTACCGGCCCGATTACTTGTGATACTTTACCTTTTTGAGACATTACTTATCTGTTATGTTTAATTTTTTGTTTGATTTTTTAAATTTTCCGTAAAACATTGCAACTATGTGCAATTACTACTGTCCGCAAAGATATATTTTTATCGGTAAATCTAAAAATTTTTTAATCTTTTTTATTGATTAAAATCAGTTTTAATTATCTGACAAGAATATAAGATATTTAAAATCAGTAAAATAAACTTCAAAACATTATTTTCATAAAACTCAATTTCAATGCTTTTCATTTTGTTTTTATTCTTTTTCAATTCAACTAAAAATTATATAAATCAATTTTAAATTAAATCACTTATTCTCAATACGAAATGAGGAACAAGAGTTTTTATGTTTTGAATTTCACGATTATATTTTTGAAATAATTGGTTTACTGTATTATCTTTGACCCTGAATTCTTTTTACACAAAACTGATTTTGATTAACTTATGATAGAAAATAAAAACGAACAACGCACGGCTTTGGCTGATTTGGGAGAATTTGGGCTGATTGAACATCTCACAAAAAACTTTGAAATTAAAAATCCTTCCACTTTAAAGGGAGTTGGGGACGATGCTGCTGTGATTGATTTCAAAGAGAAGAAAGCTGTAATTTCCACCGATTTGTTAATCGAAGGAGTTCACTTTGATTTGAGTTACGTTCCGCTGAAGCATTTGGGATACAAATCTGTAATGGTAAATTTGTCAGATATTTATGCAATGAATGCAAAAGCTACACAGATTACGGTTTCCATAGCTGTATCCAATCGTTTTCCGTTGGAAGCCTTGGAGGAACTTTATGAAGGCATTAGGCTTGCGTGTGAAATATACAAAGTGGATTTGGTGGGAGGTGACACCACTTCATCTACACGCGGACTCATCATTTCGGTTACGGCTATCGGCGAAGCCGAAACAAACGAGATTGTGTATCGCAACGGAGCACAAGAAAATGACCTTGTTGTAGTTACGGGTGACTTGGGCGGTGCTTACCTTGGTTTACAAGTTTTGGAACGAGAAAAGGCTGTTTTTCAAGTAAATCCAAACTCTCAGCCTGATTTAGATATGTACTCCTATATCATTGAGCGTCAGCTTAAACCGGAAGCCCGAAAAGATATTCCTCCTTTATTGAAGGAACTGGGAGTTTTGCCAACATCAATGATGGATATTAGTGATGGATTGTCGTCCGAAATTCTGCATATTTGCGAGCAATCCGGAATGGGATGTCGTTTGTTTGAAGATAAAATTCCGCTTGACCCACAAGTAATTAGCACCTGCGAAGAATTTAATCTGGATAGCACAACGATTGCCTTAAGTGGTGGCGAGGATTATGAATTGTTGTTTACCATCTCTCAAAAAGATTACGATAAAATCAAAGGTAACCCTAATCTTTCAGTTATCGGATACATCACAAATAAAGAGCAAGGCAGATACTTGGTTACTCGTTCGGGAGAAGCCGTAGAAATTATCGCCAAAGGCTGGAATGCGTTGAAAAATGAATGATACAAATTGCTCTTAATCTGGCTTATATTTACTTGCGAAAGTTTTTCGTCAAAGGAGATTTGCTTGCGGTAAGTCTCCTTTTGGGAGGTGTTTTTTTCTCTTTGTTTGGTGTTTTTCAGCATTATACAGATTATTACTTTTTGCTATTTCTGTTTCTTTGGGGAACCACATCTCATCACCTGGGAAGAAAAGACATTGAGTTGCTGAAAAATTATACAAATCACAGAAAAATACTTTTTGCGGAATACTGCATTGAAAATATCTTGGTTTTATTTGTTTTCTTGTTAAAAAAAGATTTTGTAAATCTCCTAATCTATTTGGTTTGCATTACTATTATTACATTTTTACCGCAAAAAACAAGCAAAACGAAGTATCCTTTCCTGATTTTCGACCCTCAATGGCATATTTCATTCCGAAAGTACAGATTAATATTATCTTTCCCCTTATGTTTAGCCTTAATTTGCATCGGATATACCTACGAAAACGAAAATTTAGGGATTTTCTCATTAATTTTAGCCGCTTTTGTATGTACATTACCTTATTTTGAACGTGAATTGAGCGTTCATATTTCTATTTCAACTTATTTAGGAAAAGATTACTTATGGGAAAGTTTGAAAGTCGGTTTCTTAAACTTCCTGATGTTTTTTACTCCTATCTTTCTGACTTTTTTAATCGTATTTCAAGAATTTGCATACTTTTGGGTTTTTCCAATATTTTTCACGCTTCCTTTAGTGGGAATTTTAACCAAATACGCTTTTTTTGAAAGCACAATAATGCAAAATTTAGTATTTTTTGCTGTAATGAGCGGAATTCTATACGGAGTTCCTTTGGCAGCTATTCCTTTACTTTATTATAAGTCTGTACAATCTCTCAAAAAAATACAATATGCTAACTATCAACATTAATGATAAAAAATATAGTTCAAAAGTTATCTTGCAAAATATCGAACTACAAATTCCCAAAAACGGACTTTATGGATTTGTCGGAAAAAACGGCTCAGGAAAGACAACTCTTTTTAAATGCGTCAGTCACTTAACTGATTTTCAGGGTGAAATTCTGTATAAAAACAAAAAACTATTACCGCAACAAATTGCTTTTCTCCCCACAGAACCCTTTCTTTATGAGCATCTTACCGTAGGGGAATTTTACAATTTTTTTCGTAAACTCGCTCAAATCAACCACGCTCAAAAACCCATTTTTGATGTAAATAAAAATCTACTGATAAAAGAATTATCAACAGGAATGCGAAAAAAGGTCTATTTCAATGCCGTTTTCCAAAAAAAATATGACATCTACATTTTTGACGAACCTTTCAACGGATTGGACTTAGAATCAGTATTTTCCATTAAAAAACTTTTAACAACGCTATCCGAAAATCACATTGTTTTCATCTCTTCTCATATTTTAGAAACTTTGAAAGATTGCCACAAAATCTTCCTTTTACAAAATAATTCCTTAACAATTTTTGAAAATTACCAATTAGATGAGCTAACTTCTTTTTTATCAAAAGATTCTATTTAATTCTGAAAAAAATCTAAATCAGCAAAAGAGCTTAATCCACGCCTGATTTGCAACCCCCTGTATGCTTTCGATAAATTTATGTAATTTTGTACTCGAAATTTTGATTTTTCATCTGTTAAAATGGAACTCTCCGCTATTGACATAACGCTGCAAACTTTGCCCGATTCGCCCGGAATTTATCAATTTTATGATAAAAACGACACCATTTTGTATGTAGGAAAGGCAAGAAATCTCAAAAAAAGAGTCTCTTCCTACTTTCAAAAGCAACACGAATCGGGAAAAACACGCGTTTTGGTCAAAAAAATAGCCCGAATTGAGCATATTGTGGTGGCTACCGAAAGCGACGCACTGCTTTTGGAAAATAATCTCATCAAAAAATACCAGCCTCGATACAATATTCTGCTAAAAGACGATAAAAGTTATCCGTGGATATGCGTCAAAAAAGAACGTTTCCCACGAATTTTTCAAACCCGACGCGTGATTAAAGACGGTTCGCTTTACTTTGGTCCGTACACCAACATAAAAACCGTCCGAACCCTGCTGGAACTCATCAAAGAACTTTATCCTCTGCGAAATTGCTCGTATGATTTATCCGTTCAGAATATTGAAAATCAAAAATTTAAAGTCTGTTTAGAATATCACATCAAAAATTGTAAAGGAGCCTGCGAAGGGTTACAAACAGAAACCGATTACAACCAAAACATTGCCGAAATCATTGAAATTCTGAAAGGAAATTTTAAAGATGTTTTAAAACGATTTCGGGAAGAAATGACCATTTTGGCAGGCGAACTTCGTTTTGAAGAAGCACAACAAATCAAGGAAAAAATCGATATTTTAGAAAATTATCAGGCAAAATCAACGATTGTGAGCTCAAAAATCAACAATGTTGATGTATTTTCGATAGTTTCAGACGAAGAATTTGGCTACGTGAACTTTTTGCAAGTGGCTTACGGAGCAATTGTTCGGGCTCATACCATCGAAATCAAGAAAAAATTGGAAGAAACCGACCGAGAGCTCCTTGAATTAGCCATTGTGGATATTCGGGAACGATTTTTTTCCAATTCTAAAGAAATTATCGTGCCTTTTGAGGTAACTTTATCCGAAAATTTGCATTTAACTATTCCGAAATTGGGCGAAAAACATCAATTATTGGAACTTTCACTGCGAAATGCAAAACTTTTCCGACAAGAACGCTTCAAACAAGTGAAAATCACTGACCCTGAACGACATACCAATCGGATTTTATCGCAAATACAACGGGATTTGCACCTGTCTGTTCCGCCAATTCACATTGAATGCTTTGATAACTCTAACATTCAGGGAACCAATCCGGTAGCAGCTTGTGTAGTTTTCAAAAATGCCAAACCAAGCAAAAAGGATTATCGTCATTTTAACATTAAAACGGTAGAAGGTCCGAATGATTTTGCTTCAATGGAAGAAGTAGTTTATCGGCGTTACAAACGTCTGTTGGAAGAGGAACAATCTCTGCCTCAACTCGTTATCATCGACGGCGGAAAAGGGCAACTTTCATCGGCATTAAAGGCTTTGGATGATTTGAATCTGCGAGGCAAAATAGCCATCATCGGGATTGCTAAACGCTTGGAAGAAATTTATTTCCCGGGAGATAGCATTCCGCTGTATTTAGACAAAAAATCAGAAACCTTAAAAGTTATACAACAGCTTCGTAATGAAGCACATCGCTTCGGGATTACCTTCCACAGACAAAAGCGAAGCAAATCGGCAATTACTTCCGAATTAGACAATATTGAAGGCATCGGCGAGAAAACCAAAGAAGCCTTGCTAAAACACTTCAAATCGGTAAAACGTATCCGCCAGGCAAGCCTT